>NZ_JCAFUB010000004.1:0-500110 GCF_059370875.1 Stenotrophomonas sp. YJH_SMC_81
CTGCCGCTTCGAGCAGAAGCGACAGCGTATGAACCTGCCTCAATCCTTGGATGGCTTGCGCTTTGCGTCCTGCGCCGCCTGCTCTTCCCGGATCAAGGCATCGAGTTTTTTTAGGTAGTCGGTCTCCGCACGCAGATAGGCAACTTCCTTGAGCAGCTCATCGCGGCTCATTTCCTCAGGTGGCTTGGACGAACGGGTCTTTTTCATCGGCTTTCGGGGCGGCGGAGGTGGTGCCAGCGCTTGGGCACCGCCTTGAGCATACAGGCGACGCCACCGACCCACCGCGCCGGCATCGCCAATTTGAAAGTAAGTGGTGGCCTCCCGCCCGGACATGCCGTCCTGGCCCATCTTCTTCAGGACAGCCAGCTTGAATGCGAGGTCATAGGACTGGGACTGGCGATGAAATCCCCGCCAACCATGCAGCCGATAGGTCGCCACCCAGCGCCTGACCGTGGAGAACTCCAGGCCGTAGCGACGAGCAACGGCTTTGACCGATGTGGAGGTCTTGCAGGCCTGTTTGGCGACCTGCAGTTTGAAACGCGCGTCGTATCTGTTCATGTATCCCTCGGGGTTGGATCTGATGTCCAACTCCCGGGGGTCACTTCATTCGGCGGGGTTTGCTGTTTCTGGCGATTGCCCGCCTGCAGCCATGACCGATGGCCTTGGCAGCCCCGGCCATGCGGGCCTACCATCGGTTTTTTGCCGTCCTGCGGAGACCCCGATGAAACTGCGTCATGCCCTGCTGCCACTGAGCCTGCTGGCCGCCCTGCCCAGCGTCGCCGCAGCCCGCGGCCTGGAAGTCCGCGACATGGTGGCCATGGACCGCGTCTCCGCGCCGGTACTGACCGCTGACGGCGGCACCGTGGTGTTCGCCAAGCGCAGCGTGGACGCCAACCTGAAGGCCTCCACGGCGCTGTTCGCGCGCAACCTGCGCACCCGCGACGCAGCGCCGCCGAAGCAGATCACTCCGGCCGGCTGGAACGTCAATTCCGCTTCGCTGTCGGCCGATGGCCAGACCGTGTATTTCCTCAGTGCCAGGAACGGCAGCCAGCAGCTGTACGCGCAGCCGATCAGCGGCGGCACCCCGCGCCAGCTGACCGACTTCCCGGTCGACGTGGACAGCTACCGTGTGTCGCCGCAGGACGACCGCGTGTTGTTCAGCGCCGGCGTGTTCCAGGCGTGCGCCTCGGACCTGGCCTGCACCGAGAAGAAGCTGAAGGAAAAGAAGGACGCCAAGGCCAGCGGCCAGGTGTGGGATTCGCTGTTCGTGCGCCATTGGGACACCTGGAACGACGGTCGCCGCAATACCCTGTTCGTCGCTCCGCTGCCGGCAGCCAAGGCCGGTGTGGTCAAGGGCGCTTCGGCGCTGAGCGCGACCATCGATGGTGATGCGCCGTCCAAGCCGTTCGGTGGCAATGACGACTTCGTTTGGTCGCCGGACGGTGCCAGCGTGGTGGCCAGCATCCGCGTGGCCGGCAAGCAGGAGCCGTGGTCGACCAACTTCGACCTGTACCGCTTCGACGCCGCCGGCAAGCAGGCGCCGGTCAACCTGACGGCCTCCAACCCGGCCTGGGATGCCGGCCCGGTGTTCAGTGCCGACGGCAAGACGCTGTTCTACCGCGCGATGAAGCGCCCGGGCTTCGAGGCCGACCGCTTCGGCCTGATGGCGATGGACGTTGCCAGCGGCAAGACCCGCGAGATTGCCCCGCAGTGGGATCGTTCGGCCGGTGGCATCACCCTGTCCGCCGACGGCGCCAGCATCTACACCACTGCCGATGACCTCGGCGAACACCCGCTGTTCCAGATCGACGTGGCCAGCGGCAAGGCCACCAAGCTGATCGGCGACGGCAGCGTGACCGCAGTCGACGTGGCCGGCAACAGCGTGGCGATCACCCGCAACAGCCTGAAGAGCAACGACCAGGTGCTGGTCGGCCTGCTGCCGGCCACGGGCGAAGCCATCGGCGAACTGCGCGCGCTGACCCCGGCCGCAGGCGAGGTGCTGAAGGACGTGTCCTTCGGCGACTACGAGCAGTTCGAGTTCAAGGGCTGGAACAACGACACCGTGCACGGCTACGTGGTCAAGCCGCACAACTACCAGGAAGGCAAGTCCTACCCGGTGGCGTTCCTGATCCACGGCGGCCCGCAGGGCAGCTTCGGCAATGGCTGGAGCTACCGCTGGAACCCGCAGACCTACGCGGGCCAGGGCTACGCGGTGGTGATGATCGACTTCCACGGCTCCACCGGCTATGGCCAGGCATTCACCGATGCGATCAGCCAGCACTGGGGCGACCGCCCGCTGGAAGACCTGCAGAAGGGCTGGGATGCGGCGCTGAAGAAGTACGCCTTCCTCAACGGTGACAAGGCCTGCGCGCTGGGCGCCAGCTACGGCGGCTTCATGGTCAACTGGATCGCCGGCAACTGGAACGGCCCGTTCAAGTGCCTGGTCAACCACGACGGCGTGTTCGACCAGCGCATGATGGGCTACGCCACCGAAGAACTGTGGTTCACCGAGTGGGAACAGGGCGGCACGCCGTACCAGAAAGCCGCCAACTACGAGAAGTTCAACCCGGTCAACCACGTGGCGGACTGGAAGAAGCCGATCCTGGTCATCCACGGCCAGCAGGACTTCCGCATTCCGGTCGAGCAGGGGCTGGCCGCATTCACCGCCGCCCAGCGCCAGGGCATCGAATCGAAGTTCCTGTACTTCCCGGATGAAAACCACTGGGTGCTGAAGCCGAACAACAGCATCCTGTGGCATGACACCGTCAATGCCTGGCTGAAGCAGCACATCGGCAATTGATGATTGCAGCGCCGCCCTTAGGGGCGGCGCTTTTGTTTCACCATCTGCATTACCGGTGGGTGCCGACCGTTGGTCGGCACACCTTCCTGATCTGCCGCCAACAGCAGCCGGCCAGCGGCCGGCTCTACCAGAGCGCCTGCATGCCTTCGACTGCCCTGATCCAGAACGACATCGTCGTCTTCGGTTTGATCGCCGCCACCCTTGGCGCCGTGTTCTGGACCGCCTCGCGGGAGCAGGGCCTGTGGAAGCGCGTCTACACCTTCGTGCCGGCACTGCTGCTGTGCTACCTGATTCCCGGCATCTACAACACCGTCGGCCTGATCGACGGGCAGAACACCCGGCTCTACAACCCGATCGCGCGCGACATTCTGCTGCCGGCGGCGCTGATCCTGCTGACCCTTGCGGTCGACATCAAGGGCATCCTGCGGCTTGGCCCGAAGCTGGTGCTGATGTACCTGGGTGCCTCGGCCAGCATCATGCTCGGTGCGGTGGTGGCGTTCCTGCTGATGCGTGCCGTGCATCCGGAAACCGTGGCCGGCGACACCTGGGCCGGCATGGCCGCGCTGGCGGGCAGCTGGATCGGTGGCGGCGCCAACATGCTGGCGATGCGTGAAGTGTTCGACGTCAATGCGACCACCTTCGGACAGTTCGCGGTGGTCGACGTCGGGGTCGGCTACGTATGGATGGCCGCGCTGATCTTCCTGGCCGGGCGCGCGGCGAAGATCGACGCGCGCAGTGGCGCCGATACCTCGGCCATCGATGAGCTGAAGGAGCGCATCGCGCGCTTCCAGGCCGAACACGAGCGCATTCCCAGCCTCACCGACCTGATGCTGATCGTGGCGGTGGCCTTCGGCGGTGTCGGCCTGGCTCACGCCATTGGCGCACCGCTGGCGGCGTGGTTCAAGGCGAATGTCAGCTGGGCTGCGCAGTTCAGCCTGGACGCGCCGTTCGTGTGGGTGGTGGTGCTGTCGACCACGCTCGGCCTCAGCCTCAGTTTCACCCGTGCGCGCAACTTGGAAGGTGCGGGCGCATCGCGCCTGGGCTCGCTGCTGCTGTACTTCCTGATCGCCTGCATCGGCATGCAGATGGATCTGCTGGCGCTGCTGGATCGCCCGTGGCTGTTCCTGCTGGGCATCATCTGGATCAGCGTGCACATCGTGCTGCTGTGGTGCCTGGGCAAGCTGCTGAAGGTGCCGTTCTTCTATTTCGCCATCGGTTCGCAGTCGAACATCGGTGGCCCAGCCTCGGCGCCGGTGGTGGCCGCGGCGTTCCATCCGGCCCTGGCGCCGGTCGGCGTGCTGCTGGGAACGATGGGTTATGCCACCGGCACGTACCTGGCCTACATCGTCGGCATTACCTTGCGGACGCTGGCCGGGCAGGGCTGATGGGGTAGTGCCGGCCGCTGGCCGGCAACCTCATGAACCCGTGAAGCATCACCTGGTTGCCGGCCAGCGGCCGGCACTACCGATGCATCACGCTACCGGCAATCCGCGTTCGATCAACCACGCCTTCGCGTCTTCGGCGTCCTGTTCAAACCACGCTTTCGTAGATCCCAGCCGATACGTATATCCCCAGGCATCCATGTCGGCCATCAGCCGCTGGCTGCCGACACCGGGCAGCTGCCCGGCCAGCACGATCTGCAGGTAGCAGGTCGCGTCTTCCTCGGCCACCGAGTCGGTGGCATCGGTATGCACCTGCGCACGCCGCTCCGGTGGCAGTACGATCAGGTGGCAGGCCTCATGCAGCATCGAGTGCACGGGCGTGTCATCGCGCACGTACACGTTGCTGGCGATGATGCCGGCCTCTGGCTCGCCCCAGTAACTGCCGGGAATCGGTTCGCCGGGCGCCACGTGGTGCAGCCGAAGGCCATGCGCGGCGAGCAGGCGCTGCGCGTCGGCGAAGGCGATGTCGCCCACGCAGGTGATGTCCACGGCGGTTGTCGTATCGGTCATGCGGGTCAGGCAGCCCCGCCCATGCAGGCACGGGCGGGGCAGGGGATCAGGGTTTGTCCGGGCCTTCGGGCAGCGCCACGGAAATGTCCAGCACGTCGTGCTGGCCATCCTTCACCAGGTCGACCTTCACCGCATCGACGTCGATGTTCACGTACTTCTTGATCACTTCCAGCAGCTCGCGCTGCAGCAGCGGCAGGTAGTCCGGGCCACCGCGGTGGCTGCGTTCCTGCGCGATGATGATCTGCAGGCGGTTCTTGGCGGTTTCGGCGGTGGTCTTCTTCGCTTTGAGGAAATCAAACAGGCCCATGCTTACCCTCCGAACAGCTTGCTGAAGAAGCCCTTCTTCTCGACGTTGGTGAAGCGCATCGGGCGTTCTTCGCCGAGGATGCGCGCGACGGCGTCTTCATAGGCCTGGCCGGCAGCGGATTCGACATCCAGGATGACCGGCTCGCCCTTGTTGGAGGCGTTGAGCACGTCGCCCGATTCGGGGATCACGCCGATCGCCTTCAGGCCGAGCACTTCCTCGACGTCGGCGATGCTCAGCATCTCGCCGCTTTCCACGCGCACCGGGGTGTAGCGGGTCAGCAGCAGGAAGGCCGGCACGTCCTGGCCGGACTCGGCCTTGTGGGTCTTCGAGTCGAGCAGGCCGATGATGCGGTCGGAGTCGCGCACCGACGACACTTCCGGGTTCACCACCACCACCGCGCGGTCGGCGAAATACATCGCCAGGAAGGCGCCCTTCTCGATGCCGGCCGGGGAGTCGCAGATGATGTACTCGAAGCCGTCGGCGGCCAGGTCCTTCAGGACCTTGCCCACGCCTTCCTGGGTCAGTGCGTCCTTGTCGCGGGTCTGCGAGGCGGCCAGCACGTACAGGTTGTCAAAGCGCTTGTCCTTGATCAGGGCCTGCTTGAGGGTGGCTTCGCCGTGCACGACGTTGACGAAGTCATACACCACGCGGCGTTCGCAGCCCATGATCAGGTCGAGGTTGCGCAGGCCGACGTCGAAGTCGATCACCGCCACCTTCTTGCCGCGCCGCGCCAGGCCGCAGGCCAGGCTCGCGCTGGAAGTGGTCTTGCCGACGCCGCCCTTGCCGGAGGTGACTACGATGATTTCAGCCAAAGGACTTCTCCTGATGATTCTGTTTGGGGGCTGCGTCAGTCCAGCGCAGCGATCTTGATCTGGTCCTGTTCCAGCCAGACCTGCACGGCCTTGCCGCGCAGGTTGTCCGGGACATCGTCCAGTACCTTGTAATGGCCGGCAATGGCGACCAGTTCCGCATGGAAATCACGGCAGAAAATGCGTGCCGCGGTGTTGCCCTGGGCTCCTGCCAGCGCGCGGCCGCGCAGGGTGCCGTAGATGTGGATGCTGCCATCGGCGATGACCTCGGCGCCGGCGCCGACGGTGGCCATCACGGTCAGGTCGCAGTTTTCCGCGTACAGCTGCTGGCCCGAACGCACGTTGCCCAGCTGCATGCGGCCCGGCTTCGGTGCAGCCGCGTCGGCCACCTTGGCCACCGGCGTTGCCGGGGCCGGCTTCGGTTCGGCACGGGCTGCGCGGCGCGGCTCCGGTGCAGGCGGCGGCGGGGCCGGTTCGGCCTCGGCACGCTCGTACTGCGCGCGGAACTTGGCCAGCAGCGGCAGGCCGAGCTGCTGCGAGAGCAGGTCGATCGCGCTGGTGCCATAGGCCAGCGCCACCGGCAGCACGCCGGCGCTGCGCAGGCCGTCGACCAGCGCCTGCGCGGTGGCCACATCCGGCACCTGGCTCAGGCCGCCGAAGTCGAGGATCACCGCGGCGCGGCCGAACAGCTTCGGGGCGCGGGTCACGCGCTCGCGCATTTCCTGCACGAGGCGTTCGACATCAAGGGTACGGATGCGCAGGTTGGCGATGCCCACCTGGCCGATCTTCAGTTCACCGGCCTGTTCGTAATCGAAATTCACCGCCACGCTCAGGTCCCCGTCGGCCGCTGTGCCTGCGCCGGCAGCTGCCGTGCGCGTGTCCATGCCACATCCGGCAGCTTGCCGCCGTAGGTCTCCTTGACCCAGGGGTAGCTGCACAGTTCCTTGGCCAGCATGCTGGCGCGCACATCGACCTGCGGCATCGTGTTCTGGCCCAGCTCGCGGAAGCCGAAGCTGCCGTGGAAGAGCAGGGCGGCATCGGCGCCATGGTCGAGGAAGACTTCGCAGGTCATCTGCGGGTAGCGCAGCTCGGCGAAGCTCTGCGCGTCGGCATAGAACGCACGGCCGACGCCGCCGCCACGACGGCGGCTGGCGACCACGATGCGGTCGATATAGAAGAACGGGGCGTCCAGCTGCTGCTTGAACCAGGCGAAATTGCTGCTGTCGTGCTGGCTGTCGCTGCCAAAGCCGATCAGGAAGCCGGCCAGGTTGCCGTCGCGCTCGGCGACGCGGAAGTACTCAGCGGTTTCATAGAACAGGCGCAGGCGGGCCGCATCCAGGGGAAGGATGGCCAGGCCAGCATTGTTGTTCAAAGCCAGGACGGAATCGAGCTCGTGCTCGCGCACGTCGCGGATGACAATCGACATTGTGACTCCGTGGGGTAACGCGGTTGGTCCATCAAGGGACCCTGCGCACGATTATTGCATGCCCGGGGTGGGCTGCGGCATGAACAGGCGACCGCAGGGGCATGACTTCCGTGGGAGTGCGCGACGCAGGCCGGGCCCGTAGAGTGCTGGCATGTTGGGAGTCCTCAGCCATACCCGCGTCCTCCGCCTGGCCGGCCTGTTCACCTGGGTCATGGTCGGCCTGCCGCTGGCGTACTCGCAGTTCGAGAACCTGCACAGCCGCGCTGACATGGGCGGCTGGGCGATCCTGCTGTTCGTCGCCTACCTGTCCTTCGGCACGGCCTACTACTGGCTGACCCGCATCCTGCGCAGCGACAGCCACACCAGCTGGCTGGACCGCGGCCTGCTGCTGTTGCTGACGGTCTCGGCGCTGGGGGTCAGCTTCCTCAGCGGGTCGGGCCTGGGCAGCATCCTGATGATGGTGGCCGCCGGGGTCATTCCGTGGATGCTGTCGGTACGGCTGGGCGTGCTGTGGCTGCTGGTCAGCCAGCTGGCCGTGGCTCCGGTCTATTACCTGCTGCTGCGCTTCCCGCTGTTCGAAGCGGTGATGCAGTCGCTGCTGTATGGCGGCTTCTCCATGTTCATCTTCGTGACCAGCCTGGTCGCGCGGCAGCAGACCGAGGCCCGCGACGAGCAGCGCCGGCTCAATTCGGAACTGCGCGCCACCCGCGCCCTGCTGGCCGAGAGCGCGCGGGTCAACGAGCGCACCCGCATTTCGCGCGAACTGCATGACCTGCTGGGCCACCAGCTGACCGCGCTGACCCTGAACCTGGAGGTCGCCGGGCACCTGGCCGAGGGCCAGGCCCTCGACCACGTGAAGCGCTCGCACGCGCTGGCCAAGCTGCTGCTGGGCAATGTGCGCGAGGTGGTGAGCCAGCTGCGCGAGACCGGCGCGATTGATCTGGCCGCCGCGCTGCGCCCGCTGACCGAGAACGTGCCCTCGCTGGACATCCAGCTGGAGATCGAGGATCCGCTGAACGTGGAGGACCCGCAGCGGGCCCACGTACTGCTGCGCTGCACCCAGGAGATCATCACCAACGCGGTGCGCCATGCCAGCGCCCGCCACCTGTGGATCAAGGTGTACCGTGAAGCCCCCGATCGGGTGGTGGTCGAGGCCCGCGACGACGGCGTCGGCGCGGATATGGTCAATGTGGGCAATGGCTTGCGCGGCATGCGCGAGCGCCTGCAACAATGTGGTGGCCAGCTGCAGATCGAAACCCGCCCCGGTGAGGGTTTCCGGCTGCGGGCGACGGTGCCGGCAACGGTGCTGGTGGCGGCCCTTACCAAGGTTCCTGAAGGAGTGCGTTGATGATTCGCGTCTGCCTGGTCGACGACCAAACCCTGGTGCGGCAGGGAATCCGCTCCCTGCTGGCGCTCGACGACGGCATCGAGGTGGTGGCCGAGGCCGGCGACGGCCGGCAGGCGGTCGAGCTGATCCCCCAGGTACGCCCCGACGTGGTGCTGATGGACATGCGCATGCCGGTGATGTCGGGGCTGGAGGCCCTGCAGGTGCTGTCGCGGCAGGAACAGCTGCCGCCGACCATCATCCTCACCACCTTCGACGACGACCAGCTGGTGCTGGCCGGGCTCAAGGCCGGTGCCAAGGGCTACCTGCTCAAGGACGTCACCCTGGCACAGCTGGTCGGTGCCATCCGCACCGTGGCCGACGGGGGATCGCTGGTGCAGCCGGCGGTAACCCAGCGCCTGCTGTCCGGCCTGGAGCACATGCGCAATGAATTCGTCAGCCTGGACCGCCCGGACCCGCTGACCGACCGCGAGACCGAGATCCTGCGGCTGATGGCCAGTGGCTTCTCCAACAAGGAGATCGCCAATTCGCTGGGCGTCGCCGAGGGCACCATCAAGAACCACGTGTCCAACATCCTTTCCAAGCTGGGTGTGCGCGACCGTACGCGTGCCGTATTGAAGGCGTTCGAACTCCAGCTGGTCTGAGAAAAAATCTTTCAAGTACAAAGACTTGGGTCGTAGTCCGGGGTTTCCGCCAGGGTTGCCCCCTACTTGCCGGGTAGCGGTATGCGTTACCCTTCGAATCCTTTGTCCATACAAATACGCAGCCGGCAGGGAAACCGGTGCGCCAATCCCGATAAACAATGCCCGCGAAGCCTGCTAGGATTGGCGCTTCGCTTCAATCAACCCGGCCGTGGGATCGGCCCCGGAGACTCTCTGAATGACCCGTATTATCGAGTTCCTGATCGCCTTGGGGATCGTGGCTGGCCTGTTCGTCATCATTGGCGTATGTCTGCCGGGCGAGCGTCACATCACCGAAAGCATCGAGACCAACCGCAAGATGACGATCGTGTACGACACGGTCAGCAGCCTGCGCCGCTTCAAGGACTGGAACCCGCTGGTACTGCGCGATCCCGCCGTTGACCTGAAGCTGTCCGGCCCGGCCTCGGGTGTCGGTGCCACCCTCGACTTCACCTCCAAGGACCTGGGTACCGGTTCCTGGAAGATCACCGAAGCCGAAGAGAACAAGCGTGTTGTGATCGCCATCGAGGACGCCACCAAGGGTCACGACAAGGTCACCACCTTCAACCTGGAGCCGACCGGCAAGGGCGGTCGCAACGTCAAGATCACCCAGGACTACTCGGTGAAGTACGGCTTCGACCTGTTCGGCCGTTACTCCGGCCTGTATGTCAGCCGCCAGATCGGCGATGACATCAAGATGGGTCTGTCGCGCATGGCCAACATGCTCGCAACCGTGCCGAACGTGGACTACCGCACGCCGGAAGCCCCGCTGACCGACCTGGCCATCGTTGAAGTGCCGGCCGAGAACCTGCTGGTGGTCAACGCCGGCAACGTGGACCGCGGTCAGGACACCATCACCAAGTCCATCAAGGACAACCAGGAGTGGATCAAGCGCGTGATGGAGGCCAATGGCCTTGAAGCTGCCGGTCCGTTCCGCATCATCACCACCGACTTCGGCCAGGAGAAGTACGCTTTCGACATCGCCCAGCCGGTGAAGAAGAAGGGTGCTGAAGGTGCTGCTGCCGACGAGCTGACCGTCAAGATCGACGGTGGCGCTCCGGTCAAGTACGTGCACGTTGCTCCGCACCGTTCGGCGCATGCGGCCTACACCGGCCACATGGCGGGTCTGGACGTGGCGCGCAACGGCCTGCGTGCCTGGGCCGTGACCTCGGGCAACGAAGTCATCGACCGTCCGTACGAAACCTGGAAGGACGGCATCGACAAGTCGTTCACCCCGGAAGGTACCTACGACATCTACTGGGCCGTCAAGTAATCCCCGGCTGACCCATGTAGTGTTGGACACGAAAACGCGCCGCTCATTGCGGCGCGTTTTTTTTCATCCGGCGCCCGTCAAGGGGCGCTGCGCAAGGAGCCCTCATGTTCAATCTGGAACGTCGCGCACGTAAGCCTTCCCTGCTGGCCTGCCTGGGGGCGCTGTTGGCTGCCGCCTCGATCGGCCTGTCTGCCTATGCATCGCATGGCGTGGCCGACCCGTTGGCGCAGCAGCATCTGAACATGGCGGCGCTGTATGCGTTCGCGCATGGCGCGGTGCTGGTGGCGCTTGGGCCGCGCGCGCAGGGCGCGATCGCACACCTGGCGCTGTACGTGCTGCTGCTGGGTGTCCTGCTGTTTTCCGGCAGCCTGATGGGTGGGGCGTTGTGGCAGTGGCCGACGCGGATGGCGCCGATCGGTGGCACCAGCATGATGGCCGGATGGGTGTTGCTGGCGATCAATGCGTTGAGGCGGTGACGTTCGCAGGGCTGTCGCTCCGATCCATGCCGATGCGATCGTGATGGTTCATGGGCGTTACTTTTCTTTTCGCGCGAAAAGAAAAGTAACCAAAAGAAACGCGCCGCCGGCCGCGAGCCGGTGCTGCGCACCGGTCCCCTGCGCTCCTCGGCCCGTCGAGGGACGGTGCGGAGAGCAGCCGAGCGTGGCTCGGCTCTACAGAATCGCACGCACCTATTCGCCCTCGCCGGGCCTGCGGTGCTCGGCTCGCTTGAAGGCGGACCCAACAGCCGCGCGCTGATCCGTTGTAGAGGCTTCGAGCGAAGCGACCGGCTTCTGTCTTTGCCTTCTTGTTCCATCTCGTGGTGGGCGCGCGCGGAATCCGCCCGGACAGCTCCATGAATTTCGCCTTGCGGTCGCCACGAGGGGCTCAGCCGTTGGCCGGTCTCCAGCACCAGTGCCAGGGTTCGTAGACGATGCCGTGCGGGTTGTCGCGCGGGTAGCTCAGCTGGAAGCCATGCGCGCCGGCATGCACCTGTAGCCAGGCGAACGCATCGGTAGCGTCGAACGATTCCTCGGCCGGGGCGTCGCCCGGCGTGCCGATGTCCAGCGCATGGCCGCTATGGTGTTCACTGAACCCCGGCGCGGCATTCACCTTCAGGATCTCCGTCACGCTCAGCCCGCGCGCCCGTTTCCGTTCGAAGATGCCCAGCTGGTAGGCATGGCTGCGGAAGCCGGAGATTGCATCCAGTGCGATGCCATCGCGCGCTGCATGCAGGCGCATCCGCCGCCAGCCCTGTGCAGCGCCGCGGCGCAGCCACAGCGGGCGGGCGAAGCGGTCGCGCCCAGCGAAGTGCAGCAGGCACGGTTCGGGTTCCAGCGGCAGGCCGCTGTCGTCGGCATAGCGCTGGGCATCCAGGCCGAGCTGCTGCAGGCGCTGCTGCAGGCCGGCGAGGGGCAGCCACTGCGCTTCCAGATTTGCACCGAATGGCCGGGCCGCGGCTGCATCCAGCAAGGCCAGTGCTTCCTCGGCCCCGGGCTCGCGCGCCAGGCGCGGCACCATGGCGTGCACGCCGTGTTCCACCACCGCCGCCAGGTAACGGCCATCGCATTTGCGCCGCAGCACCCAGTTCGCTCGTGACAGCAGGCGCGCGTCGAGATTGCTGCGCGCACGCAGCAGGTCTGCGGGCCACAGTTCGATGGCTTCGGTATTGATCAGCAGGGGCAGGCGTCGTTGCATCGCCGCAGCTTACTGCCGCGGGCCCGGCACGGCCACCTTGCGCAGTGCTTCCAGCAGCGCCTGTGGCCGATCGAGACTGAGCAGCAGGGTGCTGCCATCGCGGACCGGCAGGGCGAGGACGCGCGCGCGGTTGGTGACCAGCGCGAAGCCCTTGGCGCCGCCCTGCAGGCGAAAGTGGCCGGAATAGAAGCCCGGCATTGCGTAGCCGTTGGTCTTGAAGCGGATGCCATAGCGGGGGTCACGCTGCAGGTCGACCACCTCGGCCTGGTCCAGCCGCAGCTGCGCCACCGGAACGCGGCGGCGGTACATCGTCGAGCGCACATCCAGCACGTTGTCGGCCAGTTCCACCCGGCGACGGAAGAATGCTGCGCCCAACCCGATGCCGAGTACCGCGATCACCAGCAGACTCCAGGCGGCACTGCCGCCCATCCGGAACCAGGGCGGCGACAGCGTTACTTCGATCCAGGGGGCACTGGCCGGCGCCTTGTACAGCTGCGCATACAAGCAGGCCACGAAGGCGGCGAGCAGGGGCAGCACGATCCACAGCACGCGCAACGGCGAGCTCTCGGCCACCTCGTACTGTTTCGGATCGCTGGCGCCCATGGCTCAGGCCTCCTTCTTGAACACCAGCATCGCCGGGCGCATCGGTGCGGGGATGATGATGTTGACCAGCTCCCAGCCCAGTTGGCCTTGGCGGCTCAGTTCGCTCTGGATGTCCTCGGCCTTGAGCAGGCCCATCATGGACGTCTTGACCTCGATCGTCTGGTAGCTCCAGCGCTTGCTCATTCCTTGTCCTCTGAAGATGGCGTGGGTTTCGGCAGGCGGCCTGCCTTGCGCAGCGCGTCGCGCAGCACATACTCGATCTGCGCGTTGAGGCTGCGCAGCTCGTCGTCAGCCCAGCGTTGCGCGGCGGCCAGGACGTCGGCATTGATGCGCAGCGGGTAGGCTTTCTTCTCACTCATGCAAGCTCCTGGCGGGGCGGTGGGGCGCCCCGTTGCGAGGGTGGTTCAGTACAGCGAACCGGCGTTGACGATCGGCTGGGTGCCGCGGTCCGAGCACAGCACGGTCAGCAGGTTGCTGACCATGTGCGCCTTGCGTTCCTCATCCAGCTGCACCACGCCGTTCTTCTGCAGTTCGGCCAGGGCCATTTCAACCATGCCGACCGCACCGGCCACGATGCGCGTGCGTGCAGCGATCACTGCGTTGGCCTGCTGCCGCTGCAGCATCGCCTGGGCGATTTCGGCGGCGTAGGCGAGGTGGCTGATGCGTGCGTCGATCACCTGCACGCCAGCGTCGGCCAGGCGTTCGGCCAGCTCGTTCTTCAGGTGCTGGGAGATATCGCTGGCATGGCTGCGCAGCGCCAGCTGTCCCTCCTCGTGCTGGTCGTAGGGATAGCTGGTGGCCATCGCGCGCAACGCCGATTCGGACTGGATGTGCACGAAGCTTTCGTAGTCGTCCACGTTGTAGACGGCCTCGGAGGCATCGACCACCTGCCAGACGATGACCGCGGCGATCTCGATCGGGCTGCCGTCCAGCTCGTTGACCTTCAGCTTGCCGCTCTCGAAGTTGCGCACGCGCTGGCTGACCCGGCGCTTGGCATAGAAGGGGTTGTTCCAGCGCAGGCCGTTGTCCTTGACGGTGCCGACGTACTTGCCGAACAGGCTCAGCACCGCCGCCTGGTTGGGCTGGATGGTGTACAGGCCGGCCAGGATGAAGACCGCAGCGAAGATCACCAGCATGCCGGCCAGCATCAGCAGCAGGTTCGGTGAGCCGGAACCGGTCCTGGTCGTCGCCCCGAGTACGAACAGTGCGGTACCCGCCAGCGCGACCAGCAGGGATCCGGCCAGGGTGCCCAGGCCGTTGAGGGAGGCAAGCGACTTCTCTTTCATGGCGGTACGTCCTTGAGGGTTCGAATTGAAGATATCAAATTGATATCACTTGTCGACTACCGTTCGTCGGATGCCATGGTCAGGGTGCGCGGCCAGCTAGAATGCCCACCCGCCTTCACGTCGCTGCTGGAACCGCCATGGCCAAGCTTGGAACTCCGTTGTCCCCCTCCGCCACCCGCGTGCTGCTGCTGGGCTCGGGCGAACTCGGCAAGGAGGTGGCCATCGAGCTGCAGCGGCTGGGCGTGGAAGTGATCGCCGCTGACCGCTACGCCGATGCCCCGGCCATGCAGGTCGCCCACCGCTCGCACGTGATCGACATGCTCGATGCGATGGCGCTGCGCGCCCTGATCGCCCAGGAGCAGCCACATCTGGTGGTGCCGGAGATCGAGGCCATCCATACCGAGACCCTGGTCCAGCTGGAGCAGGAGCAGGGCCTGCGGGTGATCCCGACTGCGCGCGCCGCACGCCTGACCATGGATCGCGAAGGCATCCGTCGCCTCGCCGCCGAAACCCTGGGCCTGCCGACCTCGCCCTACCGCTTCGTCGATACCGAGGCCGAATACCGCGCTGCCGTGGCCGCCATCGGCCTGCCGTGCGTGGTCAAGCCGGTCATGTCGTCCTCGGGCAAGGGCCAGAGCACCCTGCGCAGCGAAGCGGACATCGCTCCGGCCTGGGAGTACGCACAGACCGGTGGCCGTGCCGGTGCCGGCCGCTGCATCGTCGAGGGTTTCATCGACTTCGATTACGAGATCACCCTGCTGACCGTGCGCCATGCCGGTGGCACCTCGTTCTGCGCGCCGATCGGCCATCTGCAGAAGGACGGCGACTACCGCGAAAGCTGGCAGCCGCAGCCGATGTCGAGCGCGGCGCTGGCGCGTGCCGAAGAGATCTCGCGTGCGATCACCGATGACCTCGGTGGCTGGGGCCTGTTCGGTGTCGAGCTGTTCGTGAAGGGTGATGAGGTGTGGTTCAGTGAAGTGTCGCCGCGCCCGCACGACACCGGCCTGGTGACGCTGGTATCGCAGGAGCTGAGTGAGTTCGCGCTGCACGCGCGCGCCATCCTTGGCCTGCCGATTCCGGTGATCCGCCAGAGTGGTCCGTCGGCGTCGTGCGCGCTGTTGGCACACGGCGAGGGTGTGCCGTACTTCAACAACGTCGCCGCCGCGCTGCAGGTACCGGATACCGCCGTGCGCCTGTTCGGCAAGCCGAGCGTGCATGGCCACCGCCGCGTCGGTGTCACCCTGGCGCGCGCGGAAAACATCGACGAAGCACGCGCCATCGCGCGTGACGCCGCCGACGCCATCGGCGTCGAACTGCGCCCCTAAACCGATAGCGCCGGGCCATGCCCGGCGGCCGCATCCCGGTAGGTACCGACCGTTGGTCGGTACAGATTTCTGTGCGGTAGCGCCAGGCCGCACCCGCCGGCTTGCCATGAACTGTGTGAGTCTTCTGTAGAGCCGAGCCCACGCTCGGCTGCTTTTCCATGTGACGCTTTCAGCCCGACAATGGATCACATCTTCAGTCATGCGCGACGGCCTGCTGGGGCTATTGAGTGCCAGGTGCTGCCGTTAGAGGGTTTGCTGCAAAGACGTAGAGCGCTAGGCCGCAATTGCGAGCTGAAAGCGACATCTGGTTGAGCGTCAAAATCCTGCGTGTTTTATCTTCTGACGGATGAATGCCAAAGACATCTCAGGAGAAGGCTTGGACGAGCGGCTTACATCAGCGCTACCTGCCTTGTATCACCGAATTGGCCAATCACTGATTGATGCCGTGCCTACCGACCAATGCGAGATCTGGCTGAACTTCGAGATCATCAAGAATGTCTGGTCGGGTTGGGCGTTCTACCGCAAGCCGTCAGGCTCATACGGCTATCTAGAAATTCCAGATGATGCTGAAGCAGCGCTTCTGGAGATGCATCAGCTCTTTGCGCAATGGCACCATGCACTCTGGACGAGTTTGACGTTTCATCTGGATCCAGAGAACAAGATGGAGATCGAGCTCGGATATGAGCAGCTTTCCGAGGATGAGTTCATCGATTCCCCGGGCCGGGAGCAGGCTTGGCAGGACCGGTATCTCGGGGCTGACGCTCAGATTGACTGGCAGAGCTACTAAGCTTGGTTGGTTGCAGTAGCCGAGCATGGGCTCGGCTCTACAACATCTTCAGCAATCGGCCATTCCGGTTACTGCTTCACGTCCACCCACACCAGATGGTGGTCGCTGCCGTCGGCGATCTTCGCTTCCGGGCTTTCATTGGCCGGCCAGAAGATACCGCTGCCCACGTATTCGAAGCCGGTCGAGGGCAGCACGTAGTCCAGGCGCATGGTGCCGGACTTCGGGCCGAAATCGCCGGTGGCGTGGAACGGTGCGCCCTTGCGTTCGATACCCTTGGCCGCATAGGCCAGGCTGGTCTGCTCACCGCCGACGCTGCGCGGGGTGGGGTAGCGCAGCACGCGCGCGTTCTCGATCAGCTCGACGATCGCCTCGTGGCGGCCATCGCCATCGACCGGGTCGTTGTTCAGATCGCCGAGGATCACGAAGCGCGCGTCCTGCGCCAGGCCGCCACACTGGCCCTTGTCGTCGCACAGCCAGGGCTTCTCACCCTTGGACAGGTATTCCTGCCACAGGCGCAGTTCGTCGTGGTTACGTGCCGCGTTGCGCTTTTCCGGGCCGTCGAACACCGGCGGCGTCGGATGCGAGACCAGCGCGTGGACCACGCCGCCCGGGGTTTTCACCGGTACGTCCCAATGCGACTTCGAGGACAGGCGCAGCTGCGACCACACGTGGTCGTTGTAGAAGCTCTGGCCGGTACGCGGATCGACCGGGCGGATGGCACCGGGCATCGCACTCCACTTCAGCAGCTGGAAGCTGCGCACCTTGGTTTCATCGATCGGGTAGCGCGACAGCACCAGCATGCCGTACTGGCCCGGGTGCAGGCCGTAGCCCCACGCGTCATTGCCACGGCCGCGGCCTTCGCCGCCGACCACGCCGTTGTTGTCCAGGTCCAGGCCGCTGGGCACACCGGTGTTGACCGGCGCCAGGTAGCGGTAGGCAAAGTGCAGCGGCTTGCCGCCGCCGGGCTGGGCGACTTCCAGGTAGCGCTTCTGGAACAGGTCGGCGGCGCGATGGGCATCGTCGAAATCAAATTCGTTCAGCAGCACCAGGTCCGGGCGCACCTGCTGCAGCACGGCGGCGATCTTGCGTGCGTGCTCGCTGTCGCCCTCCAGTTCCTTGATCAGGCCACCGGCATCATCGGAGTACAGCGACGTGTTGTAGGTGGCCAGGCGCAGCGCAGTGGACGGCTTCTCAGTCATCGCGGGGGACGTGGCAAAGGCGGGGGCGGTGGCGCCGCAGAGCAGGGCCATGGCGAGGATCAGGGGTTTGGCGTTCATCCCCCTATTCTGCACCCGGCCCGGTGTCAGCGGTTTGTCAGCGCCCGTCCAGTTCGTTGTCGAAATCGTGCCAGCGGCGGCCGTCGTAGGCCTCAAGGGGATGGAAGCGGCGCTTGTAGTCCATCTTCTGGTGCCCGCGGATCCAGTAGCCCAGGTACACGTGCGGCAGCCCCTCGCGGCGCGCCCACTCGATCTGCTGCAGGATCGCGAAGGTACCCAGCCCGCGCGCGGCGTGGTCCGGGTCGAAGAACGTATAGACCGCCGACAGGCCATGCTCGGTGACGTCGGTCACCGCCACCCCCAGCAGCTGGCTGGGCTGGCCGTCGTGGCCGGGCAGGCGCATCTCCATGAAGCGGGTGTGCGACCAGCTGCCGATCAGGAACTGCTCGAACTCGTGCGGGCCGTGGTCGTCCATGCCGCCATTGGCGTGGCGGTGGGTGAGGTAGCGGTGATACAGCGCGAACAGGTCGTCGCGGGCGGTGGCGGCAGTGATCCGCACCTCCAGGTCGTCATTGCGGGCGGCACAGCGGCGCTGGCTGCGGTCCGGGGCGAAGCGTGCCACCGGGATCCGGACCGCCACGCAGGCCTGGCAGTGCGCGCAGTGCGGCCGGTAGACCAGGTCGCCGCTGCGGCGGAAGCCCCAGCTCAGTGCCAGCGGGTACAGGCCACCCAGCCGGCGATCGTGCGGGTCCAGCACCAGGTCGCGCGCCACCCGGTCGGACCAGTACCCGCAGGGGTGCTCGCCGGTCTGGAAAAGCCGCAGTTCGTCGTCTCTGTCGCCATGTATCGCCATGGGCACAGCATAGCCCCAGCCTGTCGCAGAGGCGGCGACTGTCCGGCGGATGAATGGAATCGGCAGTGGCGTCAACCGACGTCGCGCCCGGGCGTTGTTGTCCCCCGAGGGTGAAGTGATCACCCCGACGCTGTTCCCATCCCCAGGAGTGACCTCATGATCCGTACCCCCCTGCTGCTGGCCCTGCTGCTGGGCACCTCCGCTTCCGGAATCGCGCTGGCCGCCGACACCCCGGCCATGCCCGCGCAGCGCCCGGCCAAGCTGGACACCAATGGCGACGGCGTGATCGACCGCAGCGAGGCGGCTGCCAATCCGCGCCTGGCCGCGAAGTTCGACGAGCTGGACAAGAACAAGGACGGCAAGCTCTCGCGCGATGAGCTGCCGCGCTGGCAGCATGGCCGCCGTGGCCACGGCGGTGAGCGCTGGGCCAGGCTGGACGTCAACAAGGACGGCCGCATCAGCCGCGACGAGGCCAAGGCCGATCCGCGCCTGGCTGCGCGCTTCGACCGGCTCGACCTCAACAAGGACGGTTACCTGGACAAGGCCGACCGCGAGCTGCGCATGAAGCAGCATCGTGATGCCTGGTTCGCTGCCGCCGACACCAACAAGGACGGCCAGCTGAGCAAGGCCGAGTTCGACGCAGCCAAGGGCCCGATGCACGGCGGCCCGCGCCAGGGCGGTCCACGCGATGGCGGCGCACCGAAGCCGCAGCGCTGAGTGTCAATGCGGTGATCGGAGACAACGCCGGCGCAGTGCCGGCGTTGTCGGTTACAGGTGGCCGTTGCGCATCAGCACATACACCACCAGGGCGATCACCAGCAGGTTCGCCCCGATGATGCCGGTGCGACCGTACATGGATTCGAATTTCCAGTTGGTTCCGCGGCGCCCACGCCGCGCCGAATCGCGCGCGATCATCGGCGCCATCACCCGTTGCAGCGGCACCAGGCACTGGTAGTTGACCACACCCAGGCCCAATGCCAGCAGCAGCATCTGGCTCCAGATCGGAGCCTGCAACAGTGCCGCCAGCAGCATCGCCAGGCACCAGACCAGGCCAGTACCGGTGTTGAGGCGGACAAAGTGCCGAACCTGCGCGCGTTCGCGTTCGGTCTCGGTATAGGACATCAGGAAGCGTGCACCGAGGTAGCTGCCGATCGCGCCGCCGGCGACACCGGCGAGGATCGCCCCCCAGCTTGCCACTGGCAGCACATGCAGTTGGCCGAGCGTGGCGGTCAGGGTGCCCATTGCGGTACCACCGGCTACGCTGGCGCCGCCCAGGCCGAGCTTGCTGCCACCGATGCCGACGCCGGTGCCGAGCACGATCGCGGCGCTGGCGGTGCCGGGCGCGGCCACCAGCATCATTGACACCACGGCGGTGGCGAAGGCGGCGCTCGGTGCGCTGCTGCGGGCGAATTCACCGAAGCGCTGCAGCAGGCCGTCGCGCACCAGCGCGCGGGCGCGCGACAGGCGCTTGCGCACCGCCGCGTCGCTGAGCCCGAGCAGGTCGGCCACCTGCTGCGAGCGCTGGCCTTCGCGGTAGTACAGCAACAGGACTTCGCGGCTGTCGGCGGGCAGGGTGGAGATGATGTCCTCGGCGGCGATTTCTTCCTCCACCCGCTGCAGGCGATCGGCTGCGCCCGGGGACGGATCTGCGGCCATCCCCATCGCCACCTCGGCCGCCTCGCCGGTCAGTGGACGGCCACGCTGGGCGCGCAGCCAGTCGCGGGCCAGGTTGCGGGTGATCTGCCGCAGCCAAGGCAGGAAGCTGGTCGCGCTGCGTAGCTGGTGCAGCTGCTGCCAGCCCTTCACAAAGGCCTCCTGGGCGATGTCCTCGCTGGCCTGGCGGTCCCGGGTGATGGCCAGCGCGATGGCGGTGACCGTGTTCTGGCAGGCCAGCACGATGCGGCCGTAGGCGTGCTGGCAACCGCTGGCGGCGGCGGGCAGTTCGCGTTCCAGGGTCTGGTCGATCGATGCGGCGAACGTCGTCATGGCGGCGGCTCTCCTGCGGGGATTGTGTCCCATGACGGAGCCGCGCGCGAAGTGTGACCAGCATTCTGTGCGGTAGTGCCGGCCGCTGGCCGGCATCCTCATGACAAAAAGGGGACGGAGGGGATTAAGTCGTTTGTGTCACAAACGACTTAATCCCCTCCGTCCCCTTTTTCACCCGCGAATCACTTCGAGGGCTGGATGCGGACCCGGACTTCGTCCTCTTCCGGGGCGGCCTGCGGGGCCGGTTGCGCCTGCTGCGGCTGGGCCTGCGGGGCAGGTGCCGGGGCACCACGATGGCGCAGGCCGATGACCAACGCCACGCCAGCAATCACCACCAGCAGGGCGATGCGGATGCGCCAGGCCCAGCTGCGGCCGCCGCTGCCCGTTCCAGGCGCGTCGCGGAAGGCGAACTCGGCCGTGGGGTGGTCGCGGCGGGTGGTATCGAGCAGGCGCGCCTCGCGCAGGATTTCGCGCGCGCGCGGCTGATCGTCGGCGCGCACGATCCACACCGCCGGATAGGCACTGGCGTTGCCCAGGTCGGTATAGCTGAACTGGCCGCGGCGGCGGGTCTTGTAGGAGCGCCCGTTGGTCACCTTGACCTCGATGCCATGCCCGCGCAGGAGCTCGGCCACGCCTTCGACGGTTTCCACGCGCTGGCTGCTGAAGATCTGGCGCATGGGTTTACTCCTTGGCCGGCACGGCAGCGGCCGCGGCCTGGTCGGGAACGACGCGGATCAGGCCTTCCTGCGCGGTGCTGGCCACCAGCACGCCGTTGCGGGTGAAGAACTGGCCGCGGGCCAGGCCGCGCGAATCCTGCGCGCTGGGGCTGTCCAGCGAATACAGCAGCCAGTCGTCGGCGCGGAACGGGCGGTGGAACCAGATTGCGTGGTCGAGCGAGGCCATCTGCACGTGCGGGTGGTAGTAGCTGATGCCGTGCGGGAAGGTTGCCGTGCCCAGCAGGTGGAAGTCGGAGGCATAGGCCAGCAGCGCCTGGTGCAGCTCCGGTGCATCGCCGACCGGCTCGCTCAGGCGCAGCCACACCTGGTGGTAGGGCGGGCGCTTGGGCGGGTTCAGTTCGTCGCGCGGGTAGACGTGGCGGAACTCGAACGGGCCGCCACGCGACAGCCAGCGCTGCACCTTGATCGGCAGTCGCTCCAGCACCTCGGCCGGCAGCGGGCGATTCGGTTCGATGTCTTCCGGCTGCGGCACCTCGGGCATCTTGTGCTGGTGCTCGGCGCCGGTCTCGGCCTGCTGGAACGAGGCCGCGCAGAAGAAGATCACCTTGCCGTGCTGGATCGCGGTGACCCGTCGCACCGAGAAGCTGCCGCCATCGCGGGTGCGGTCCACGTCGTAGACGATCGGGTGGTCGATGTTGCCGGCGCGCAGGAAGTAGGCGTGCAGCGAGTGCACGTGACGGCCATTGTCGACCGTGGCCTGCGCCGCAGCCAGTGCCTGGCCCAGCACCTGCCCACCGAACACGTACTTGGTGCCGATGTCGCGGCTCTGCCCGCGGAACAGGTTGTCCTCCAGCCGCTCCAGCGTGAGCAGGTCGATCAGCTCGGAGACGACGGGTTCGGGCGTGTCGTTCAAGGGGGCGGCCACAGCAGTGAAGAGGCCCCGATTATACCGGTGCGGGCCAGCCCATCATCGGTAGTGCCGGCCGCTGGCCGGCAACCTCATGATCCTCCTGGGGCGCTTGCGGTTGCCGGCCAGCGGTCGGCACTACCGTCTATTTGCCCAGGCGCGCCACCAGGGCCTGCAGGGCGTTCTGTGCGTCCGGGGCGAACCAGGCGTCGACGAAGCGGTCGAGCTGGATCAGGTCCGGGTGCAGCGCTTCGTGCAGGTCGGCGCGAGCGATGGCGCGGGTCAGCAGCATCGGCTGCCGAGGCTGCTTCAGCAGGTTCTGCAGCCAGGCCACGGCGCGGGCCACCACCAGGTCGCCCTCAGCCAGCTCGTCGACCAGGCCGATCTGCAGCGCCTGTTCGGCCGGTACCAGCGAACCGGTGGTCAGCAGCACGCCGGCGCGGTGCACGCCTACCGCACGGCGCAGCAGGCGCTGGATGCCCTCCGGCGCGATCAGGCCCACCTGCACCTCGTTCAGGCCGATGGCATACGGCCGCGACGGATCGGCGCTGCGCGCCATTACCCGGTAGTCGCAGCACAGGGCCAGCACGCAGCCGCCGGCCGGGGCGTGGCCGGTGATCGCCGCGACCACCGGGATGCGGCTCTCGGCCAGTGTGCGCACGGCGCCAAAGAAAGCGTTCCAGGTGTCCAGCAGCTTGTGCTTGTCATCGCCATGCGAGAGCAGGTGCGGCACGTCCATTCCACCGGTGAAGATGCGCTCGCTGCCCGACAGCACGATGCCGTGCGCGTCTTCGGCCATGGCCAGTTCGATGGCATGGATCAACTGCCGGCACAGATCGGTGTCCAGTGCATTGACCGGCGGCCGCGCCAGGCGCAGTTCGCGGATGGGGCCGTGGTTGATCACCTCGATGAGCGTCGTCATGCTGCGGACTCGTTGCGAAGAAGGAACCTGGGCGATGATAACCAAACCATTCGTTGGCGTACTGTGGGTGCTGTGTGCGGCCGCAGCATCGGCTTCGGCTTCGGCTGCGGAATCACGCTGCGTCACGATGGAGCAGGGTTGGGCGCGGTTGCCACCGAATCCGGCGATGCCCATGACTGCCGGCTATGGCGTGATCCACAACGGCTGCAGCAGGGCAGTGGTGATCACCGGTGCGACCAGCAGTATTTTCGGCGACGTGTCGCTGCACGAGACCACGATCGTCGATGGCGTCAGCCGGATGCGCGCGATCGAGCGCCTGCCGCTGGCAGCCGGCGCGCGTGCCGAACTCAAGCCCGGTGGCCTGCACCTGATGCTGATGCAGGGCCGGGGGGCGCTGAAGGAGGGGCAGGCGGTACCGCTGCGGCTGCAGCTGGAAGGCGGCGGCGAAGCGAGTGCGGCGTTGACCGTGCGCAAGGCCGCGAAATGACGGTCGGGTAGTGCCGGTCGCTGGCCGGCAGCACAGGAAATGCCGGCCAGCGGCCGGCGCTACCGCAGGGTCTTACGACCAGTCGTACGAGAACAGCACCGTGCGGCTCACCGGCTCATACAGCATCACGATCGCGTCGGCGCCGGTGGCGCACCAGTTGTAGCCGGCGACTTCGGCGACGGCGAAGAACTTGTGGCCATCGCGGCGGATGATGGCCAGTTCGGCATCATCTGGAGCATGCCGGTCGTTGGCGGCGTCGGTGAATTCCAGGGTGAAGGCGGCCGGAATATCGGCCGTTTCGATCCAGTTGCCACAGGAAATCTGTCCCCCCAGCGTATCCAGATAATCGCGCTCGCTGGCCTCACCCTTGCCGTAGCGCGAATAGCAGGCGAGGCGGCCATGCATGGCGTGGTAGCCGCGGGCCTTGGCGTAGCTGTCGCGCATCTGCGCAATGTGTTCCTGCGCGTCCTTGTCCTGTACTGCGTCGCCGATGAAATAGCCCTCGTTGCCGAGGAAGCGCATCTGGTTGCCGGTGGTCAGCTCGAAGGCGATCCAGTTGGTGCCGGTGAAATCGTTGTGGTGTTCTTCGGTGGTTTCGCCGATGCAGCCGTCGTACGGCTCGATCGGGCACAGCATCGTCGCCACCTGGCCGGCCAGTTCCGGGCGCAGCACACCGAGGTCGATCTTCAGCAGCGGCAGCAGGTGCTGGCCGAGCCAGGCCTGGTCGGCGGGGAAGACGTCGGTGGGGAAGGGGACCATGCCGGGCAGCAGGTCGCTCAGTTCAGTCTGGTGGATCATCTCAGTCCTTTGAATTGGATCGGTAGTGCCGGCCGCTGGCCGGCATGCGCGAAGCGTCTGGAGGTTGCCGGCCAGCGGCCGGCACTACCTTCAGGTGGAAGCGCTGCGGATCGCCTCAGGCAGCGGCGCGCTCCTGCCGGTCTGCGTATCCATCCAGACCACCACCACGTTGCCGTCGGAATACAGCTTCGACGCGTCCTGCTGGTCGACGATGCGGTGGCCGATGGTCACGCTGCTGTTGCCCAGGCGCTCGACGAACAATTCGACCGCGATGTCGTTGGGCCACACGATCGGCAGCCGGTAGTTGACGTTGGTCGCGGCCACGACCGGGGCGATGCGGTCGGTCATCGACACGCCGTCCACGCCCAGCATCCAGCGCACGCGCGCTTCTTCCAGGTAGGAAATGTACTTGGCGTTGTTGACGTGGCCCATGCTGTCCATGTCACGCCAGCGCACGCTGATCGGGATGCGGGCCAGGATCTTGTGTTCGCTGCTCATCAGGCGTCCTTCTTCTTCGACGTGCTCTTGCTGGCCTTGCCGGTGCTCTTGGCGGCCACGGCCTTCTTCGCCACCTTGGCCGGCTTCTCGGGCTTCACCTTGCGCGGCGGGCGGGCGTCGGGCTTGTTGGCCACGGCGGCCGGCTGCTCGGGGCGCGCGCTGGTGGAGGGCAGCATGCGGGCCAGGAACTGGCCGGTGTACGACTGCGGGCAGGCCGCCACGTCTTCCGGCGTGCCGGTGACCAGGATGGTGCCGCCGCGGTGGCCACCCTCCGGACCCAGATCGACGATCCAGTCGGCGGTCTTGATCACGTCCAGGTTGTGCTCGATCACCACCACCGTGTTGCCTTCGTCGCGCAGCTTGTGCAGCACGCCCAGTAGCGCTTCGATGTCGTGGAAGTGCAGGCCGGTGGTCGGCTCGTCGAGGATGTACAGGGTGCGGCCGGTATCGCGGCGCGACAGCTCCTTGGACAGCTTCACGCGCTGCGCTTCGCCACCGGACAGCGTGGTCGCGCTCTGGCCCAGCTTGATGTAGCTCAGGCCGACGTCGACCAGCGTTTCCAGCTTGCGTGCGATCGACGGCACCGGCTCGAACAGCTTCAGCGCATCCTCGACGGTCATTTCCAGCACGTCGTTGATGTTGAAACCCTTGTACAGGATCTCCAGCGTCTCGCGGTTGTAGCGCTTGCCGTGGCAGACATCGCACGGCACGTACACGTCCGGCAGGAAGTGCATCTCGACCTTGATCAGGCCATCGCCCTGGCAGGCCTCGCAGCGGCCACCACGCACGTTGAAGCTGAAGCGGCCCGGCGAGTAGCCGCGTGCACGCGCTTCGGGCACCTGTGCGAACAGTTCGCGCAGGGGAGTGAACAGGCCGGTGTAGGTGGCCGGGTTCGAACGCGGGGTGCGGCCGATCGGCGACTGGTCGATGTCCACCACCTTGTCGAACAGGTCCAGGCCATCGATCTCCTTGTACGGGGCGATCGGGTGCGAGGCGCCGTTGATCTCGTTGGCGGCCAGCGAGAACAGGGTGTCGTTGATCAGGGTCGACTTGCCGGAGCCGGACACACCGGTCACGCAGGTCAGCAGGCCCGACGGAATCGCCAGGTCCACGCCCTTGAGGTTGTTGCCGCTGGCCCCGCGCAGGTGCAGGGTCATCTTCGGGTTCGGCTTGTGCCGGCGCGCCGGGATCTCGATCGCGCGCTTGCCCGACAGGTACTGGCCGGTCAGCGAGCGCGGTGCCTCCAGGATGTCCTGCAGGGTGCCCTGGCCGACGATCTCGCCGCCATGCACGCCCGCGCCCGGGCCGATGTCCAGCACGTAGTCGGCCAGGCGGATCGCGTCCTCGTCATGCTCGACCACGATCACCGTGTTGCCGAGGTCGCGCAGGCGGGTGAGGGTGCCGAGCAGGCGTTCGTTGTCGCGCTGGTGCAGGCCGATCGATGGTTCGTCGAGCACGTACATCACGCCGACCAGGCCGGCGCCGATCTGGCTGGCCAGGCGGATGCGCTGCGCCTCGCCACCGGACAGGGTGTCGGCCTTGCGCTCGAGGGTCAGGTAATCCAGGCCCACGTCGACCAGGAAGCCGAGGCGTTCGCCGATTTCCTTGACGATCTTCGCGGCGATCTCGCCGCGCCAGCCCGGCAGGCTCAGCTCGCTGAAGAACTTCAGCGCCTCGT
Organism: Stenotrophomonas sp. YJH_SMC_81; assembly: GCF_059370875.1. Lineage (NCBI taxonomy): Bacteria > Pseudomonadati > Pseudomonadota > Gammaproteobacteria > Lysobacterales > Lysobacteraceae > Stenotrophomonas > Stenotrophomonas sp. YJH_SMC_81. The sequence goes on from NZ_JCAFUB010000004.1 coordinate 26,312, forward strand.
CGATCGGCAGCACCACCAGCTCCGGCAGCGGGCGGTCGGCCACGAACACATTGCGTGCAGCCTTGTTCAGGCGCGCGCCATGGCATTCCGGGCAGGGTTGTTCGCTGATGTACTTGGACAGCTCTTCGCGCACCGCCGGCGATTCGGTTTCCTTGTAGCGGCGCTCGAGGTTGGGAATGATGCCCTCGAAGCGATGCTTGCGCTGGGTGCGGCCACCGGCTTCGGTGAAGTAGGTGAAGGTGATCGCTTCGTCGCCGCTGCCGTACAGCACGGCCTGCTGCACCTTGTCCGGCAGCGAGTTCCAGGCCGCGTCGACATCGAACCGGTAGTGCTTGGCCAGCGAAGCGATCAGCTGGAAGTAGTAGGCATTGCGGCGGTCCCAGCCGCGCACCGCACCGGCGGCCAGCGACAGCTCGGGGTGCACCACCACGCGCGAAGGATCGAAGAACTCGGCCATGCCCAGGCCATCGCAGCCGGGGCAGGCGCCCATCGGTGCGTTGAACGAGAACAGGCGCGGCTCCAGTTCCGGCAGCGAGTAATCGCAGACCGGGCAGGAGTATTTGGAGGAGAACAGGGTCGGCGCGGTTTCCGTGTTGTCCAGGCTCTGCACCGACGCCATGCCGTCGCCCAGCTTCAGCGCGGTCTCGAAGCTCTCGGCCAGGCGCTGCTTGATGTCCTCGCGCGGGCGGAAGCGGTCGATCACCGCCTCGATGGTGTGCTTCTGGCGCAGCGCCAGTGGCGGCACCGCGTCGATCTCATGCAGCTCGCCGTCCACGCGCACGCGCACGAAGCCCTGCGCACGCAGCTGGTCGAATACCTGCGCGTGCTCGCCCTTGCGGTCGCGGATGACCGGGGCCAGCAGCATGTAGCGCTGTTCCGGGTCCAGGGTCAGCACCTGGTCGACCATCTGGCTGACCGTCTGCGCTTCCAGCGGGTAGCCGTGGTCCGGGCAGCGCGGGGTGCCGACGCGGGCGTACAGCAGGCGCAGGTAGTCGTAGATCTCGGTGATCGTGCCGACCGTCGAACGCGGGTTGTGCGAGGTCGACTTCTGCTCGATCGAGATCGCCGGGGACAGGCCCTCGATGTGGTCCAGGTCCGGCTTTTCCATCACGCTCAGGAACTGGCGCGCATAGGCCGACAACGACTCGACATAGCGGCGCTGACCTTCTGCATAGATGGTGTCGAACGCCAGCGAGGACTTGCCCGAGCCGGACAGGCCGGTGATCACGATCAGCTTGTCGCGGGGCAGGTCGAGGTCGAGGTTCTTCAGGTTGTGCGTCCGCGCGCCGCGGATGCGGATGAAATCCATCGCCATGGGGGATCCGGTTGTGGGGGCGTTGGCTGGGTGCCGGGCCAGCAGGGAACGGCAATCGGTCAGCCTACCGAGGTGACCAGATGGGGGCAATGGGCGACAATGCCAGCCCGGTGTCTCACCTTGTGAGACGGGCCGACAGCTTTGTGTAGAGCCGAGCCATGCTCGGCTGCCTGGACCCCGGACCGTTCAGCCGGGCATGGCGCGGCCCGGCAGGGCCCGGCCTCCAGGCCCTCCAGGGGTTGACTTGACCCGCGCCCGATGATCTGCGTACAATCCCGCTCCTGTCCGCCCTCGATGGCGGCAGCTCAGACCACAATAACTACAGAGGAAGGCCTGGTCATGTACGCAGTACTGGTCACCGGCGGTAAGCAATACCGCGTGGCGCAGGGCGAAAAGCTCCGCATTGAAAAGCTCGAAGTCGAAGTCGGCAGCGAGATCAAGTTTGACAACATCCTGATGCTGGGTGACAGCGACGGCGTGAAGCTGGGCGATGCGCTGAAGGGCGCTGCCGTCACCGCCAAGGTCCTGTCCCAGGGTCGTGCTGACAAGGTCCGGATCATCAAGTTCCGTCGCCGCAAGCACCACATGAAGCGTCAGGGTCACCGTCAGTACTACACCGAAATCGAGATCACCGGCATCGCCGGCTAAGCATCAGGAGAAGCAGTCATGGCACATAAAAAGGGCGTAGGCTCCTCGCGCAACGGTCGCGACTCCAACCCGAAGTACCTGGGCGTCAAGATCTTCGGCGGCCAGGCCATCGAAGCCGGCAACATCATCGTGCGTCAGCGCGGCACCCAGTTCCACCCGGGTTCGGGCGTTGGCCTGGGCCGTGACCACACCCTGTTCGCCCTCGTGGACGGCAAGGTGGAGTTCTCGGTCAAGGGCGCCAAGAAGCGTCGCACCGTCAGCATCGTCTCGGCCGACGCCTGATCCAGGCATCGCCGGCACCCGTGCCCCGGCATGGGAGTGCTGCATGAAGAGCCCCGCTTCGGCGGGGCTTTTCGTTAGAGTTGAAGCAAGACCGGCTGGGCCGGGTTGCCGGCCCACGGCCGGCATGACATTCAAGGTGGCGGCCAGCAGGCCGCGCCCATCGCAGGCATCGAAACAATGAAACTGGTAGACGAAGCAGAAATCGAAGTGTTCGCCGGCAACGGCGGCAACGGCTGCATTGGCTTCCGTCGCGAGAAGTTCATTCCGCTCGGCGGCCCGGACGGCGGCGACGGCGGTGCGGGCGGCAGCGTGTACATCCGCGCCGACGAAAACCTGAACACCCTGGTGGACTTCCGCCATGAGCGCATCTTCAAGGCGCAGCGCGGCGAGAACGGCATGGGCCGCCAGGCCTATGGCAAGGGGGGAGAAGATCTGACCATCACCGTGCCGGTCGGCACGGTGGTGATCAACGTCGCCACCGATGAAGTCATCGGCGACCTGACCCAGCACGGCGATCGCCTGCTGGTGGCCAAGGGCGGTCGTGGCGGCCTGGGCAACATGCACTTCAAGAGCTCGACCAACCGCTCGCCGCGCCAGGCGTTGCCGGGCGAGCCGGGCGAGGAGCGCACGCTGAAGCTGGAGCTGAAGCTGCTGGCCGATGTCGGCCTGCTGGGCTTCCCCAACGCCGGCAAGAGCACCCTGATCCGCGCCGTTTCGGCGGCGACGCCAAAGGTGGCTGATTACCCGTTCACCACGCTGTACCCGAACCTGGGCGTGGTGAAGGTGGAGAACCACCGCAGCTTCGTGATCGCCGACATTCCGGGCCTGATCGAAGGCGCGGCCGATGGCGCCGGCCTGGGCGCGCAGTTCCTGCGCCATCTGCAGCGCACCCGCCTGCTGCTGCACCTGGTGGACATCTCGCCGATGGAAGGTGGCGTGGACGGCATCTCGCCGGTGGAGCAGGTGCGTGCGATCGAGCGCGAGCTGGAGAAGCACGACCCGGAACTGCTGAAAAAGCCGCGCTGGCTGGTGCTGAACAAGGCCGACCTGATGTTCGAAGACGAGGCGCAGGCCGCGGCCGAGCAGATCGTTGCCGAGCTGGGCTGGAAGGAGCCGTGGTTCCTGGTCTCCGCACTGGGGCGCGAAGGCACCTTCCCGATCATGAGCCGGATCATGGCCTTCTTCGATCGCCAGAAGGAAGAAGAGCAGGAAGCCCGCAACGCGCAGTAATGCTGTTGTGGTTCCATGCGAAAAACCCGGCTTCGGCCGGGTTTTTTTTGTTCCCCGGTAGTGCCGACCGCTGGCCGGCATTCCTCGGGGTTGCCAGCCAGCGGCCGGCACTGCCGGATCGCGCGGACCCCGTGGATCGCTGGCAACAAAAAACCCGGCCGGGGCCGGGCTTTTGTCTGCAGCCCAACCCCGAAGGGTAGGGCGGCAACGCCGGATCAGGCGGCCTTGAGGGCCTTGATGCGGTCGTTCAGGCGGCTCTTGTGGCGAGCAGCCTTGTTCTTGTGGATCAGGCCACGCGCGCTGAAGCGATCCAGGATCGGCTGGGCAACGGCGAAGGCGGCTTCGGCGCCGGCGGCATCGTTGGCGTCCAGCGCCTTGATCACTTTCTTGACAGCGGTGCGCAGCATCGAGCGCTGAGCCACGTTGCGCGCGTTGCGCACGACGGTCTGCTTGGCGCGCTTCTTGGCGGACTTGATATTGGCCACGGTGGTGGTTTCCTGAAAAAATCGGTGTTATGGGAACAGCAAGCTAGCTAGTATGATGGCGTAAGAAATGCACGTCAAGTCGATTGTCAAGAGGGACGCTGAGTGAGTTCACCCAAGTTGTTGCGGGGCCTGCTGTCGTTCAGCAGCATGACCATGGTCTCGCGCGTTCTCGGACTTGTCCGGGACTTCGTGGTGACCACCACGTTCGGCACCAACGCCATCACTGATGCTTTCTGGGTCGCCTTCAGGGTACCCAATTTCCTGCGCCGGTTGTTCGCCGAAGGGTCTTTTGCCACCGCTTTCGTGCCGGTGTTCACGGAAGTGAAGGAAACCCGCAGTCACGCCGAGCTGCGCGAACTGATGTCCCGCACCGCCGGTACCCTGGGCGGGGTGCTGATGCTGGTCACCGCACTGGCGCTGATCTTCGCGCCGCAGCTGGCCTCGGTCTTCTCCAGTGGCGTTGATACCGACCCGGTCAAGCAGGGCCTGCTGGTCGACCTGTTCCGCCTGACCTTCCCGTTCCTGCTGTTCGTCTCGCTGACCGCACTGGCCGGTGGTGCGCTGAACAGCTTCCAGCGCTTTGCCATGCCGGCGCTGACCCCGGTCATTCTCAACCTGTGCATGATCGCCGGCGCGCTGTGGCTGGCACCGCGGCTGGGCGGCACGCCGGAAAAGCAGATCCTTGCGCTGGGCTGGGCAGTGCTGGCCGCCGGCATCCTGCAGTTGCTGTTCCAGCTGCCCTCGCTGAAGGGCATCAACCTGCTGACCCTGCCGCGCTGGGGCTGGCGCCACCCGGGCGTGCGCAAGGTCATGACGCTGATGGTGCCGACCCTGTTTGGTTCCTCGGTGGCGCAGATCAACCTGCTGCTGGATACGGTGATCGCGGCCAAGCTGACCGACGGCTCGCAGTCCTGGCTGTCGCTGGCCGACCGCTTCCTGGAGCTGCCGCTGGGCGTGTTCGGCGTGGCCCTGGGCACGGTGATCCTGCCGGCGCTGGCCCGCCACCATGTCAGCACCGACCGCGAGGGCTTCTCGCGTTCGCTGGACTGGGGCCTGCGCATGACCCTGCTGATCTCGGTGCCGGCCATGCTGGGCCTGCTGCTGCTGGCCGAGCCGCTGATCGCGACCATCTTCCAGCACGGCCAGTTCAGCGCCTTCGACACCCGCATGACCGCGCTGTCGGTGTACGGCCTGAGCTTCGGCCTGCCGGCATTCGCCCTGCTGAAGGTGGTGCTGCCGGCCTTCTACGCCCGCCAGGACACCAAGACCCCGGTGCGCGCCGGGGTGGCGGCGCTGGTGGCCAACATGGTGTTCAACTTCGCCCTGCTGGCCGTGCTGTACCAGGTGATGGTGCCCGACGCGCTGAAGGCGCAGGGCGTGATGGCGGCCATCGGCAAGCAGCCGGGCCTGCACCTGGCACTGGGCATCGCCAGCGCGCTGTCCAGTTACCTGAACCTGGGCCTGCTGTGGTACTGGCTGGGCAAGACCGATGTCTACCAGCGCCGGCCGGGTTGGGGCGGCTATCTGCTGCGCCTGGTGCTGGCCTGCGCGGCCATGGTTGGCGTGCTGTTGGCGCTGCTGCACTGGCTGCCGGGCTTCTCCGCGATGCGTGTGTGGGAGCGGATCGGTGCCCTGGCGTTGCTGGTCGGCGGCGGCGGCGCGACCTATGCGGTGGCCATGCTGGCGATGGGCTTCCGCCCGCGCGACCTGCGCGGGCATTGATCGCGGCCCGTGGCGGCTATACTTCAGGGTTACACCATTGAAGCGGCGGCCCCGGTCGGGCCGGAACGAGAGTTGATGAGCAGGCTGTTCAGAAGCGTCGAGGGCGGGGAGCTGTTCCCCAACGGAAGCGTGGTCTGTATCGGTGCATTCGACGGCCTCCACCTGGGCCATCGTGCGCTGGTCCGCCACGCGGTCGCCCGCGCGCGCGCCTTGGGCGTGGCCGCAGTGGCCGTGGCATTCGAACCGCTGCCGCGTGAGTTCTTCGCGCAAGGCACGCCGCCGCCGCGGCTGACCCTGGCGCGCAGCAAGGTCGAGATCCTGCGCGAGCTCGGCGTCGATGCGATCGGCCTGCTGCGTTTCGATGCCGCGATGGCGGCGATGCCGGCCGAGACCTTCGTGCGCCAGTTGCTGGTGCACCGGCTGGGCGCCCGCGAAGTCTGGATCGGGCCGGAGTTCTGCTTCGGCAACCGCCGCCGCGGTGATCTGGCGCTGCTGCAGGAGATGGGCGCCGAATTGGGCTTCAGCGCCGGCGAGATTGAAGCGGTGGACCTGCATGGCGAGCGCATCTCCAGCACCCGCATCCGCCAGCTGCTGCAGGGGGGCGATTTCGCCCGCGCCAACGATCTGCTCGGTCGCCCGTATGCGATCAGCGGGCGCGTGGTGCGCGGTCGCCAGCTTGGCCGTACGCTGGGCTTCCCCACCGCCAACCTGCGCTTCCCGAAGACCCCGGCACTGTCGGGCATCTACGCAACCTGGGTGCACGGCGTGTTCGACCAGCCGTGGCCGTCGGTGTCCAGCTTCGGCACCCGGCCGACAGTGGACGGCGTGGAGCCGCTGCTGGAGGCCCACCTGTTCGATTTCCAGGGCGACCTGTACGGGCGCCACATCGACGTGGAGTTTGTCGCCAAGCTGCGCGACGAAGAGAAATTCAATGATCTGGCGGCACTGACCGACCAGATGCACCGCGACGCCGAACAGGCGCGCGCCCTCCTTTCCGAACATAGATTGCGAGCCACTGCGTGAGCCAGGACTACAAGACCACCCTGAACCTGCCAGCCACCGAATTCCCGATGCGCGGCGACCTGCCCAAGCGCGAGCCGGGCATTCTGGCGCGGTGGGAAGCGCAGGGGCTCTACCAGCAGCTGCGTGACAACGCCGCCGGCCGCCCGCTGTTCGTGCTGCATGACGGCCCGCCGTACGCCAACGGCCGCATCCACCTGGGGCACGCGGTCAACAAGATCCTGAAGGACATCATCGTCAAGTCGCGCTACCTGGCCGGCTTCGATGCGCCCTATGTGCCGGGCTGGGACTGCCATGGCCTGCCGATCGAGATCGCGGTCGAAAAGAAGTGGGGCAAGGTCGGCACCAAGCTCGACGCCGTCGAATTCCGCCAGAAGTGCCGCGAGTTCGCCGAAGAGCAGATCAACATCCAGCGCGTGGACTTCAAGCGCCTGGGCGTGACCGGTGACTGGGACAACCCGTACAAGACCCTGAGCTTCGACTTCGAAGCCAACGAGATCCGTGCGCTGTCCAAGGTCGTGGCCAACGGTCATCTGGTGCGCGGCGCCAAGCCGGTGTACTGGTGCTTCGACTGCGGTTCGGCGCTGGCCGAGGCCGAGATCGAGTACCAGGAAAAGGAATCGCCGGCGATCGACGTGGCCTACGCCGCGCGTGACGCGCAGGCCATCGGCCAAGCGTTCGGCGTGGGCGTGCCGGCCGACGTCGAAGTGGCTGTACCGATCTGGACCACCACGCCGTGGACGCTGCCGGCCTCGCTGGCGGTGTCGCTGGGTGCGGAAATCAACTACGTGCTGGCCGAGGGCCCGGCCCACAACGGCAAGCGCCGTTGGCTGGTGCTGGCCGCGGCCCTGGCCGAGCGCGCGCTGCAGCGCTACGGCGTCGAGAGCGTGGTGCTGCACGGTGAAACCACCGGTGCGGCACTGGAGAACCAGCTGCTGGCGCATCCGTTCTATCCGCAGCGCGACATCCCGCTGCTCAACGGCGACCACGTCTCCGACGAGGACGGTACCGGTGCGGTGCACACCGCCCCCGGTCACGGCCAGGAAGACTTCGTGGTCAGCCAGAAGTACGGCCTGCTGGACAAGTACAACGCCGGGCAGGTGACCCCGATCGACGGCCGTGGCGTGTATCTGGAATCGACCCCGCCGGCCGGTGAGGTGGTGCTGGCCGGCCAGCATCTGTGGAAGGCGCAGGAGGCCATCGTCGGCGTGCTGCGCGACAGCGGCGCGCTGCTGGCCTTCCACCCGATCCGCCACAGCTACCCGCATTGCTGGCGCCACAAGACGCCAGTGGTGTTCCGCGCCACCCCGCAGTGGTTCATTTCGATGGACAAGGCCAACCTGCGTAGCGATGCGCTGGCTGCGATCGACACTGTCGGCTGGTTCCCGACCTGGGGCAAGGCGCGCATCCAGAGCATGGTCGACGGTCGCCCGGACTGGACCATCTCGCGCCAGCGCACCTGGGGCGTACCGATCGCACTGTTCACCCATCGCCAGACCGGCGAGATCCACCCGCGCTCGGTGGAGCTGATGCAGCAGGTTGCCGACCGCGTCGAAGCCGAGGGCATCGATGTGTGGTACTCGCTGGACGCCGCCGAGCTGCTCGGCGCCGAAGCGGCCGACTACGAGAAGGTCACCGACATCCTCGACGTCTGGTTCGATTCGGGCGTGACCCATGAAGGCGTGCTCGCCGCGCGTGGCTTCGGCAAGCCGGCCGACCTGTACCTGGAAGGCTCCGACCAGCACCGCGGCTGGTTCCAGTCCTCGCTGCTGACCGGCGTGGCGATCGACAAGCGCGCGCCGTACAAGCAGTGCCTCACCCACGGCTTCACCGTGGACGAGCACGGCCGCAAGATGTCCAAGTCGCTGGGCAACGGCATCGAGCCGCAGGACATCATGAACAAGCTGGGCGCGGACATCCTGCGCCTGTGGATCGCCTCGGCCGACTACAGCAACGAGATGTCGCTGTCGCAGGAAATCCTGAAGCGCAATGCTGACGCCTACCGCCGCCTGCGCAACACCGCACGCTTCCTGCTCGGCAACCTGGACGGTTTCGATCCGGCCCGGCACCTGCAACCGCTCGAGCAGATGGTCGCGCTGGACCGCTGGATCGTGCATCGCGCCTGGGAGCTGCAGGAGAAGATCAAGGCGGCTTACGACGGCTACAACATGGCCGAGATCGTGCAGCTGCTGCTGAACTTCTGCAGCGTGGACCTGGGCTCGCTGTACCTGGACGTGACCAAGGACCGCCTGTACACCATGCCGACCGATTCACACGGTCGCCGTTCGGCGCAGAGCGCGATGTACCACATCGCTGAAGCGTTCACCCGCTGGGTGGCGCCGATCCTGACCTTCACCGCCGACGAGCTGTGGGGTTACCTGCCGGGCGAACATGCCGGCCATGTGCTGTTCACCACCTGGTACGGCGGCCTGGCGCCGCTGCCGGCGGAAGCCCAGCTCAATGCCGCCGATTTCGACCAGCTGCTGGCCGTGCGCGAGCAGGTGGCCAAGGTGCTCGAGCCGATGCGTGCCAACGGCGCGATCGGTGCCGCGCTGGAAGCGGAGATCACCGTCGCCGCCAGCGAAGAGCAGGCCGCGCGCTGGCAGCCGCTGGCCGATGAACTGCGTTTCCTGTTCATCAGTGGCGACGTGCAGGTGCGCCCGGCGACCACCGACGAGGTGTTCGTCAGCGCCCAGCCGACCACCAAGGCCAAGTGCGTGCGCTGCTGGCACCACCGCGCCGACGTCGGCAGCAACGCCGACCATCCGGAACTGTGCGGCCGTTGCGTGAGCAACGTGACCGGCGCCGGCGAAGTGCGGAGCTGGTTCTGATGGCCGCGCCCCGTCCGCATCCGAACGCCCTGGTCTGGCTGTTGCTGTCGGCGGCCATCATCGGCCTGGACCAGTGGTCCAAGGCCTGGGTGCTGTCGAGCCTGCCGGAGTTCCAGCCGGTGGTGGTCATCGACGGCTTCTGGAACTGGTACCGCACCTACAACACCGGCGCGGCATTCAGTTTCCTGAGCGACGCCGGTGGTTGGCAGAAGTACTTCTTCACAGCGCTGGCGATCGCCATCAGCGGCCTGATGGCCTGGTGGCTGCGCGGCACCGCCCGTGGCAACTGGAAGGCTGCGGTGCCGTATGCACTGATCATCGGCGGCGCCATCGGCAACGTGATCGACCGCCAGGTGCACGGCCACGTGGTCGATTTCATCCAGTGGTACGTGGGCAGCTACACCTGGCCCTCGTTCAACATCGCCGACTCGGCCATCGTGGTGGGTGCCATCGGCATCGCCCTGTTTGGCCTGTTCGACGGCAAGTCCGCCAAAAAGGCGGATAATGCCAATCCGAAACCGTAAGCCGGCCGCTGCCGGGAGATTGAACTGATGGATGTGCTGCTCGCCAACCCGCGTGGTTTCTGTGCCGGTGTCGATCGTGCGATCGAGATCGTCAAGCGCGCGATCGAAACGCTGGGCGCGCCCATCTACGTCCGCCATGAAGTGGTGCACAACCGCTTCGTGGTCGACGACCTGAAGCAGCGCGGCGCGATCTTCGTCGAGGAGCTCGATGAAGTGCCGGACAACAACACGGTGATCTTCAGCGCGCATGGCGTGTCCCAGGCCGTGCGCCAGGAGGCCGAGCGTCGTGGCCTGAAGGTGTTCGATGCGACCTGCCCGCTGGTGACCAAGGTCCACTTCGAAGTCGCCCGCCACTGCCGTGCCGGCCGTGACGTGGTGCTGATCGGCCATGCCGGTCACCCGGAAGTGGAAGGCACCATGGGCCAGTGGAACCGCGAAGCCGGAACCGGCCAGATCTACCTGGTCGAGGATGTCGAGCAGGTCGCCACGCTGCAGATCAACCAACCGGACAACTTCGCCTACACCACCCAGACGACGCTGTCGGTGGACGATACGCGCGGCATCATCGATGCGCTGCGCGAGCGTTTCCCGGCGATGCAGGGCCCGAAGAACGACGACATCTGCTACGCCACGCAGAACCGCCAGGACGCCGTACGCGATCTGGCCAAGCGCTGCGACCTGGTGCTGGTGGTCGGTTCGCCGAACAGCTCCAACTCCAACCGCTTGAGCGAGCTGGCCCGCCGTGAAGGCGTGGAGTCGTACCTGATCGACGGTGCACACGAGATCGACCCGGTGTGGGTGGTGGGCAAGCAGCACATCGGCGTGACCGCCGGCGCCTCGGCGCCGCAGGTACTGGTCGATGGCGTGCTGGCACGCCTGGCCGAGCTGGGTGCCACCGGCGTGGGCGAGCTGGACGGCGAGCCGGAATCGATGGTGTTCGCGCTGCCGAAGGAACTGCGTCTGCGCCTGGTCGACTGACCGGGAAGCGCGTCATCCACGCATGGCGTGGATCTACCGAAACCGCTCTGGTGGGTGCGAACCAGCACAAGGTGGGTGCGAACCTTGGTTCGCACGCCTTTGGCATGCACTGATGGGCGCACCGCCCCATGACCTTTGGCCATGGGGCAGGGCACCGCACAGGCCTAGCATCGGAGGATTCTCCGCTGCTGGAAGTTGCCGATGAAGACTCGTGCCCTGGTGATGTCCGTGCTGTTCGCGCTGGCGGCCACGCCCGCGCTGGCGCAGGCCTCGCCGCCGGGGGATGCCGCAGCCGCCGGCCTGCTGCGCATCGATGTCGACGCGCGTGACCTGGCCCGGCGCATCTTCAAGGTGACCGCCACCGTACCGGTCAAACCCGGTCCGATGACCCTGCTGTACCCGCAGTGGATTCCCGGCAACCATTCGCCCACCGGCCCGATCGACAAGCTGGCCGGCCTGCGCGTGACCGCCAACGGCAAGCCGTTGGCTTGGCAGCGCGACCAGTACAACGTCTATGCGTTCAAGGTGGACGTGCCCGAGGGCGTCAGCGAGATCGTCGCCCACTTCGATTTCCTGTCCTCGCAGGGGGGCAGCCAGGGGCGGGTGGTGATGACCCCGGAGATGCTCAACCTGCAGTGGAATGCCAACTCGCTGTATCCGGCCGGCGTCGATGCACGCGACCTGCAGGCGCAGGCCAGCGTGACCCTGCCCAAGGGCTGGTCGTTTGCCACTGCGCTGGAAACCGCGCGACGCGACGGCGATACCGTGGTGTTCAAGCCGATCTCGTATGACCATCTGGTCGATTCGCCGTTGTTTGCCGGCGAGCACTACAAGCGCATCGATCTCGATCCGGGTGCAAAGGTGCCGGTGCACCTCAATGTGTTTGCCGACGAGGCCAAGTCGCTGAAGCCGAGCGAGGCACAGATCACCCTGCACCGCGCGCTGGTGCAGCAGGCCGACAAGCTCTACGGTGCGCGTCACTACAACCACTATGAATTCCTGCTGGCGTTGACCGACCGTCTTGGTGGCATCGGCCTGGAGCATCACCGTTCCAGCGAGAACAGCGCCGACCCGGGTTACTTCACCGAGTGGGACGACAACGCCTGGATGCGCGATCTGCTGCCGCACGAGTACACCCATTCCTGGAACGGCAAGTACCGCCGTGGCGCTGACCTGGCCACCGCCAACTTCAACACGCCGATGGGCGACAGCCTGCTGTGGGTGTACGAAGGCCAGACCCAGTTCTGGGGGCAGGTGCTGGCGGCACGCTCGGGGCTGTGGTCGACGGCGCAGGCACGCGACATGCTGGCCAATGTGGCCGCGACCTATGATCGCGGCCGTCCGGGCCTGGCCTGGCGCCCGTTGCAGGACACCACCAACGACCCGACCATCGCCCAGCGCCGGACGTTGCCGTACCGCAACTACCAGATGAGCGAAGACTATTACTCCGGTGGCCAGATGCTGTGGCTGGAAGTGGAGGGCAAGCTGCGCGCGCTGAGCGGCAACCGTCGCAGCCTGGATGACTTCGCGCGTGCGTTCTTCGGCGTCGGCAACGGCGACTGGGACGTCAACCCGTACACCTTCGACGACGTGGTGGCGACCTTGAACGGCATCGCGCCCTACGACTGGGCGACGTTCCTGCGCGGGCGCCTGGACGGCCACGGTTCGTTGACCGGGGGGCTGGAACTGGCGGGCTGGAAGCTGGTCTACCGCGATACCCCGAACGACGCCTACAAGGCACAGGAGAAACGCGCCAAGGCGGCGTTGCTGGCGTACTCGCTGGGCGCGACCGTGCTCGACAGCGGCACGGTCGGTGACGTGATCTGGGACAGCGCGGCCTTCAACGCCGGTCTTGCACCCGGCATGAAGGTGATCGCGGTTGGCGGGCGCGAGTACAGCAGCCAGCGCTTGAAGGATGCGGTGGCGACAGCGGCCAAGGACAAGGCGCCGATCGTGCTGCTGGTGAAGCAGTTCGACCGCATCGAGACGATGAACATCGACTACCACGGTGGCCTGCAGTATCCGGTGCTGGAGCGCATTGCCGGCAAGCCTGATCGCCTTGCGGAGCTGTGGAAGGCGCGATGACAGCGCGCGTGCGCGACGTCGGGATCCTTCTGATGGCGGTCCTCGCCATCATCGGCGCGTTCCTGCACGGTGACGGGCGCTGGCTGCATTGGCTGGCGAAGCCGGCGACCACGCTGCTGATCGCTGCCATCGCGTGGCGGGTGCGTGATCCTGCGCAGCCGTCCTACCGGCGCGCGGTGCTGGCCGGCATGCTGCTGTCGTGCATGGGTGACATCGCGCTGATGCTGCCGATGGACGCATTCGTACCGGGGCTGGTAGCGTTCCTGCTGGCGCACCTCTGCTACATCGTGGCCTTCCGTGAGGGCCTGCGTGCCGGGCGTGGCCTGCTCGCCGCCAGCGTCCTGCTCGGCGCGTTCGCTGTACTCAATGTGCTTGGGCTGTGGCCGCACCTGCCTGCACCGATGCGTATGCCGGTGCTGGCGTACGTGATGGTGCTGGCCTCGATGGCGGTGTTGGCCTTGGCACGGCAATGGCGCCGGCCACAGCCCGCTGCCGTGGAAGCCAGCAGTGCACGCTGGGCTGCCGTCGGTGCGCTGCTGTTCGTCGCCAGCGATTCGCTGCTGGCCTGGGACCGCTTCGCCGGCGGCCTGCCACTGGCCAGCCTGCTGGTGCTGTCCACCTACTACGGCGCACAGTACGCCATCGCCCGCTCGGTGAAACAGCAAAAAGGGGACGGAGGGGATTAAGTCGCAGACGGCACCAAGGCGTAAACGACTTAATCCCCTCCGTCCCCTTTTTGCGTTGACTATCGTCGGTTCGCGTTGCCGGAACGGCCCTGTGCGTCGAACGAGAGTCGTGCGGACTGGCGATCGCCGGCGACCTCGTCCGGCAGCCACACCAGCCTGCCACCCTTGCGCACGATCACATAGACGTGGCCGACGTCACCCGGCGTGGCCATCAGCGCGTTGCGCTGCGCCTGCAGCGCCTGGGCGACGCGTGGCACCGCCTCGAAATCGATGTTGGCCAGCGCCGTGCTGCTGCGGCGCAGGGTGATGGTGGGCGCGAAGCGCTGCGGATCGACCGGGTCGCCCTTGCGCCACTGGCCGTGCTCGAAGTGGTAGCTGTCCACGTGCGTAGGTTGCTGCGGATCGACCAGGTCCAGATTGATGCGGCCATCATCGTAGAAGTGGATGCTGTGGAACACCATCAACCGGTGCCCGGCCAGGGCTGGCATCTGTTCCAGTGCCTGGCGGGCGGCCAGCAGGTAGTCCGCATCGAACAAGCGGTTGCTGCGTTCGGGCATCGGCATCGACCGCGGTTCGGGAATCGGTGCGAGCGAAGCAGGCCTCTCGCGCGGTGGGGGCCTGGTGATCGGCGTGGTTGCGCGGTCATCCTGCACCGAATGGCCCATCGTTTCGGCAAGGGTCTGCAGTGCCCCGCCGGCAACGGCGACGCCGGCCAGCAACAGCAGCACCATCGAAAATACCAGTCGCGTCGAGGGGGGCTGCTTCATACACCCTCCAGGCGAACGTTGCCGCGATCTTCCGGGTCGTACAGCAGCGTGACCTGCTCGCGTGGAAGGTTGGCCAGCTCGATCAACGGGATGAAGCGGCGCACGCTCACCTGCTGTATGCCACCTTCGCGGTCGGTGTACTCCAGCTGGAACTCCACCTGCGGCTGCTCGTTGAGGTAGGTGCCGGTCTGGCGCAGCTTCAGCACCTTCGCATCCACGCCGATGCCGCGGTACTTCAGCGCGTCGCCGCGCGCATCAGCCTGCAGCAGGCGCCCCAGGACGCGCAGGCCCAGGGCGTAGCCGCACAACACCAGCGGGCACACCAGCAGTGGGTGGCCGAAGGACAGGAACGTCCAGCCCAGGCCCTCGCTCTGCAGCCGATAGGCGAGCACGTAGGCGCTGGCAACCACGACGATGCCGATGACCGCGCCGGCGCCGCGGCGCCAGAGGCTGGCGACATCCAGTTCGGGCTGGGCACCGTCCAGCACCACATTGGGGAACGCACCCGGCATCCGGCTCAGGCGAACCTCGATGCGCTGGCCGGCCACGAAACGCTGCAGCTGCGGTTTGCTGTCCACCACCAGCATCTGCTCGTTGATCGGCGTGCCGGACAGGTTCTGGAAGCCCAGTTGCAGCTTCCACTGCGCGAAGCCGCGCACGTGCACGCCGGTCTGCTCGGCCTGTTCGATCAACGCCTCACGTGGCTCACCGTCGGCCAGGATGGTGCGCACCCGATGCAGCGCGCGCGGTGGGCCCAGCAGCAGGTAGTGCAGGAAGGCGAGCAGCAACGCGAGCCACAGGGCCAGCGACAGCGCGAGCAGCAGCAGGGCCAGCCATGGCGCGCTGCGGTCGGCCAGTGGCACCGGCCACGACGTGCCGAAGTAGAGGATGCAGGGGAAGGGCAACGCGAAGAACAGCAGGAACGCGCCCCAGAACCAGAGATAGGCCTTCATGGGGTGGTGGGGACCGATGGAACAGGGCGCGTAGGGTACTACGCTCAGCGGATCTGCAGGGTCAGCAGGAAGTAGCGGCCGAGTGGATCGTCCAGCCCCGGCATCTGGCCGCCATTGCCGACCAGGTAGTTCACCGGTTGCGTGTCGAGCACGTTGTGCACGTCCAGCGCGGCGACCACGCGCGGCCCCAGCCGCCTTGCCAGATGCAGGTTCCAGCGCAGCTGCCGCGGATTCATGCAATGGTTCTGCTCGCGCTGTTCTTCCGGGCACTCCGCACCGGGCAGCCAGGCACGCGTGCGTCCCACCTGGTTGCCGCGCAGGGCGATGTCCCAGTTGCTGTTCTGCCACTGCACATTGAGCACGGCGGCCATTGCTGGCGTGACATGGCCACGCAGGTCCACCGTCGCTTCGTGGCCACGCTCGCGGCGCAGTTCCTGCTGTTTCAATGCATCGACGGAGAACAGCCACTGGCCGGTGCTGCCGGTGTCGATGTGGTACTCCCCGCGCAGAACAAGGTTGCGCGACGTGGTGCGGCCGATGTTGTCGAAGGACAGGCGCAGGTTGTACAGGCGTCCATCCTCGTCCAGCTCCCAGGTGCTGCGGTTCCACACCGCATCGGCCGGTTGCAGGGCCAGGATTTCATTGCGCAGTTCGACGATGTTGTGGGTCAGCGACAGTGAAAACGCATCGGTCGGTGTCCAGGTCGCACCCAGGGAATGACTGCGCGACCGCTCCGCTTTCAGCGCATCGTTCTCCACCACGTCCACGGTTACGCTGCAGCGTCCGTTGCCGTTGCTCTGCGCGCAGTCGGGCAGTGCACTGGAGGCGGGTAGTTCGATCGCGCCGAAATAGCCCGGCGGCCGCCGTTGCTCGAACAGGCTGGGGGCCCGGTAGCCGCGCCCGGTGGCAAGCAGGAATGACCACTGCGGTGTCGGGCTCCAGCGTACGCCCACGCGGGGCGAGAAAGCCTGGTAACCGCCATCGCGGTCCCAGCGTGCTGCCAGGTCCATACGCAGCGTGCGCGCCAATGGCAGGCCGAGTTCGGCGTAGGCACCGCCACTGCGGCGTGACAGGTGGCGTTGTTCCTGTGGCAGACCCAGCGCCAGGTCGCCCTGGCTCAGCAGCGCGTCGGGATGCGACGTCCAGCGTTCCTGGCGCAGGTCGATGCCGGTGGCCACTTGTGCAGCACCGCCGGCCAATGGCATCAACTCGCGCTGCATGCCCCACCAGCCCTGCCACTGCTCGGTGCGCCCGCGGTTGCGGATCGACGGGAACAACTGCGCGGCGGTCTCTGCCGGCAATGAGGTGAAGCCGGGCAGGAAATCCAGCGTCTCGGCCGCGCGCAGCAGTGGTTGGGCGCGCACGGTGCCGGACGTCGTCAGAGTGACATCGCTGCGCTGTGCGCTGATGCCGGCATCCCAGCTGCGGCGGCCCTGGTCGTGGCCGATGCCGAAGGTGACGTCGGCATCGGTGGCACGTACATGCGGACGCACGTTGCCGGCTTCGCGCAGCACGCTGTTGAAGGTGAACCCATAAAGTCCGATGGCTACGGCGGTCGGGCCGAGGTCGAAGCGCTGCCGGTTGTGGCTGGCCCGCGCCTCGGCGTAGGCATAGCGACCCTCGCCGCGCTCATGCCGATAGCGCAGGTAGGCCGAGGCGGTGTCCGAGGCCGGTTGCAGCGAACGCGGGCGTGCGCTGTCGAACCAGCAGGCACCATCGCGCCGTTTCAATGGCCCTTCGCAGCGCGTTGCCGGCCAGTAGCGCCCATCGCGGAACGCGCCGATCAGGTACTGCGAGGTTTCCGCATGCCATTTGCGGCGATCGCCGGCCACGTGGTCGATGCGATGCAGGTCGATGCCAGCGAACCAGCGGTCCCCTCCGTCGCGCACGCCACCGGTGGCCGCCTGCAGGCGATACTGGCCGGCGTCGCCGCGCCCGCTCAGGCCGGTCTGCAGCATGGCTTCAGGGCCATCGGCCTGGTCACGCAGGATGATGTTGACCACGCCGGACATCGCGTCGGCACCATAGATGGCCGACGCACCGCCACGCACCAGTTCGATGCGCTCGACGAAGCTGAGCGGGATGCCCCCCAGGTCGGTGAGTCCGCCCTGTTCCAGCGACACCATCGGATAGCGTGGCAGGCGCCGGCCATTGACCAGGAACAAGGTCGCACGCGGTCCCATGCCGTCCAGGCTGGTGGTGGTGGCCGCACCCACCGGCAGGTACTGCGAGTCGCCACTGCGCGAGGTGCTCATTGCCGGGTGGCCGTTCATGCCCGGCAAGTGCCGCAGCAGGTCGAACAGGCTGCCGTAACCGCTGCGCAGGATGTCATCGCGGTCGATGATGGTCACCGGCAGCGTGGTCTGCACGGAGGTGCGCGGCAGCCGGCTGCCGGTGACATGGATCGGCGCCAGCTCGACCTGCGGTGGCGTCTCGGGCACCCTGCCCGGCGACGGTGCCGCGGGCATCGCACGCGTCGCGACCGGCGGGGGCGATGGCGGTGCTGGCCGGGTGCGGCGGACGACGAATCCGCCGGCAGGCGTGCGCAGGATGGTCACCGGCATGCCGGCGACCAGTTCCTTCAGGGCCGCGGCCGCATCGCGTTGGCCATGGGTGCCGGCCGTACGCAGGCCATCCAGTTCACGCGCATCGAACAGCAGGGCGATGCCACTCTGGCGCGCCCATTGCTGCAGGGCAGGTGCGAGCGGGCCTGAACCCACATCGACCTCCAGGGTGCCGGCCTGTTCGGCTGCATCGGCAGAGGGCAGCGCGGCAAAGCTCAGCGCGAAGCAGAACAGGGTGCGGAGCAGCCCCTCCCGCAGCGCGCCCGGTACTGCCTTCACTGCAGGCCTCCTCAGTACGTGCGGCGCAGTTCCAGCGCGCCATCCGGTCGCGTCTGGCCAGCCACCGACCAGCCCAGTTCCAGCGCCGACAGCAGTTCCTGCGCATCGCCGGCACGGAAGGTGCCACTCACGGCCAGGCTGGCGATCTCGGGATCGGCGATCACCAGCGGCGTGCGACCGTAGCGGTTCATGCGCTCGACCACGATCGACAGCGGCGTGGCATCGAACACCAGCTGCCCTTGCAGCCAGCCTTCGGCAGCGGCATTGGACGACAGCGCCGGGCCGGGCTGGAAGCGGCCCGAGGGCAGCACCTGCAGCTGCTGGCCGGGTGCCAGGGTGTGCTGGGCCCCGCCATTGCTGACTTCCACCGCACCTTCCAGTAGCGCGACTTCGACCAGGCCGTCGTTCAGGCGCTCCACCTGGAAGGTGGTGCCGATGTCGCGGATGGTGCTGTCGCCGGCGCGCAGCTGCAGCGCCTTGCTCGACGGTGCGACCTGCAGCTGCAGGCGGCCCCGTTCCAGCACCAGGTTGCGATGGCGCCAACCGAATCGGGCGTGCAGCGTGGTGCCCGCATCCAGCGTGGCCACGCTGCCATCGGCCAGCGTCTGCTGCCGGGGCTGGTGGGAATCGTTGGCATAGCGCAGCGCTGTGGGGTTGCCGTCGATGGCGACCATCCAGCCGATCCCGATGGCCAGGCAGACGCCTGCGGCGGCGGCCACTGCCGGCAGCCAGCGACGCTGCGCCGGCCGTGCCGCACGTGCTGCGGCGGTGCGCAGCCACGGGTCGGCGGCCAGTTCTTCGCCCCGCTGGAACAGGGTCTCGGCCTGGATCCAGGCGCTGACATGGGCCGGGTCCTCGGCCAGCCAGTCCTCGAACGCCTCGCGCTCGCCCGCCGTGCAGTCCGGAGCCTCCAGCCGCGCCACCCAGGCGCTGGCGCGTTCAAACAGCAGGGTGTCTTCCCTGGGTCTGGCGTGACTCATCCGTTGTCCCTGTCGTTGTGCAGCGGATCCGATCCGAGTTCCTGGCGCAGGCCCTGCAGGGCGCGGGCGATATGTTTTTCCACGGTCTTGGCGGTGATTCCACAGTGCCGCGCGATCTGCGTATAGCTCATGCCGGTGATCCGGTTGAGCAGGTACACCTCGCGCGCGCGCTCGGGCAGCTTGAACAGGGCCTGCCGCAGCAGGGACAGCATCTGCCCGGACTCGGCCTGGCGCAATGGATCGGGCGACGTGCTGGAGGGCTCGTCGCCGCCATCGTGTTCGGCGAGGGACAGGTGTGGCCGCGACTGCGACGAGCGGCCGCGGTCTGCCAGGCGGTTGCGGGCGATACGATACAGCAGCAACCGCAGCTCGTCGGCACTGTGCGCGCGATAGCGGATCAGCCGCTCCATGCAGTCCTGCGCGATGTCCTCGGCATCCTCCGGCCCAACGCCGCGCGTGCGCAGGAAAGCGCACAACGGCGCGCGCTCTTCCCGTACGAACGCAATGAACGCGTCCGCCGGCACGGACAGGTCCGGCGCGCGATGGATCAGAGGAGAGGGGGCGGACAGGGCTGGCCTCGGGCGTCGGTGGCGGGTGCGTCTTCGAGTTTTACGCGACGATGACCGGATGGGGAAGAGTGTGCATGGCCCCTGATTCCATTGTGAATGCATTCATGTTTCGGGGCCTGGTGCGCTGGGGGAGTTTGCGCCGCCCGGACGTTGAACTCCTGACCCGTGTGTTGCGGGTGGAGAGAGAACACATGAAGCATTCGAAGTTGAGCCTGGCCTTGGCCGGGCTGATGGGCATCACCGCCATGGCGGCGGTTGATGACGTCATGGCAATGAATTATCACGTGCGGGACGATCGCGTCTTCCTCAGCGGCGGCGTCACCGTTGCCGATGTGGTGGCGCTGCCCGCGCTGCTGGCCAAGGCACAGGCTGAAGGCCGTCCGATCCGCGAGGTCGTGCTGCGCACATCCAATGGTGGCGCGCTGATCGCCGGCGAGTGGCTGCAGGCGGTGATCCGCACCCAGGGCCTGGACACCATCGTGTCCGGCCACTGCATCTCGTCCTGCTCGATCATGCAGTCCGGTGGCGTCAACCGTTACCTCGGCGGCGATCTGCCACTGGTCGACTCGGTGCAGATCCATGCCGCCAGCAGTGGCGGCAAGATCACCTATGCGCCGTCAGCGCGCATGACCCAGATCTACACAGGCAACTACGGCGGCGGGATGGATGCGGGCCTGTTGCACAAGGCGCTGTATGAAGTGGTTCAACCCAATGGCCTGCTGGTATTCCGCGACCCGGCGCGCACCACGGGTACGTCGGTCACCTTCGATCCGGATGGCAGCGGCAGCAAGCTGGAGTCGTTCCCGGGCCAGGACATCCGCGGCAACAACATCATCAACACGGCAGGCTATCGCGATCCGGGCGACACCCTCCGTGTCACCAGCAACGTCAGCGGCGACATCAACCCGGGCTACCTGCGCACCGCGCGCCAGCTGCAGGCCTTCGTCGACGACGATTTCGCGCGCTGGAACACCGACTGGGCCAGCACCTACATCAACTACGCGGTGAGCCTGTACAACGTCTCCACGCGGGGGCCGAACGGCATCGGCACGCAGTCGCTGCAACAGCTGCTCGCCGATCCCGACCTCCAGGAAGAGCTGCGCGGCCAGTTGCGGCTGGCCGATCTGGATGCGTCCACCCTGGCCAGTTCGGCGGGCGTGATCCGTGTCAGCAACGGCGCCACCTGGCGCACCGCCGAAACCACCGGCGCCGATTTCATTCTGGTGGACAACGGCACCATCGCACTGGAGGGTGGTGCGATGCGCACCCCCGAGCTGCGGGTGATGCCGGGCAGCATCGTGGTTGGCCATGGCGATATCGCATCGGTCGGCACCGACAGCGATGCGTTGCTGGATGGCACCGGCCCGTCCTACCGCGAAGACGGCTTCAACCGCCTGCGCGTGTTCGGCACGCTGATGCCGCGTGGTGGTGATCTGGTGACCCACGGCTACGTCAACATCATGCCCGGCGGGCAGGTGCTGTTCGACGTTACCGAAGCCGGTGGTACCGGCAGTGGCCGCCTGCGCGTGGGCAGCTTCTACGATGGCGGCTCCGAGGAGGGTGCGCTGGTGATCGCGCAGGGCGCACACCTGGCGTTGAACGTGGCCCAGGGCTTCTATGCCGGTGGCTACCGTCGCGACCTGGTGGAAGGACCGATCTACCAGGGGGGCTTCCAGGATGCCCTGCGGCTGGGCGATGCCGGTTACAGCGCCAGCATCACGGCCGGTGAAGTGTTCCGCCCGCGCCACAATTCGCTGCTCAGCTTCAACGTCAACCAGACCGCCGACGGCCTGTGGCTGACCGCCAACCCGGGCTTCGACCAGCTGGGCCTGTTCGCCAACGGCACCTCCGGCGACGGCCTGGGGCGCGCGCTGGCCGCTGCAGCGGACCGCCAGGACAGCGGCCTGAAGTCGTTGCTCGGCGCGCTGCAGTTCAGCGACCGCGATGTGATCGCACAGCAGGCTGGCGCCCTGCGCGGTGATGCGCATGCCAGCCTGCGCCTGGCCGACAATGCACTGATCGGCAGCATCGGCAACGTGGTGCAGCAGCACCAGGCAGCGATGCGCAGTGGCGGCGATGCAGACGGGTTGGCTTCGCAGGCGGCGCAGTCGGTGTCGGCGCAGCCGGGCATGCGCCATGGCAGCCTGTTCAACCAGCTGGCCATGCATCTGGTCGAGCCGGCGGGCGAGGGTGCCGGCGACAGCGGCGTAGCGGGTCGCAGCCGTGGCCTGTGGGCGCGCGGTTTCGCCAGCCATGGCCGCATCGATGCCGACGGCGGCGTGGCCGGCCTGAGCCACAACATCGGTGGCATCGTGGTCGGTGCCGACACCCGCGTGGCCGATGACCGCGTCACCCTTGGCGTCAGCGTGGCAGCGGCCGACATGTCGACCAAGGCCAGCGATGGCTCCGAATTCAGCGGAGACGTGCGCGCGCTGGACGTGGGGGGCTATCTGGACGCGACCTATTCGCGGGGCTATCTGTCGGCGGCCGTGCGCTACACCGACCTGCGGCATGACACCCGCCGCGGTGTCGGCGGCATTGATGGGCTGCAGCAGCCTCTGCGCGCGAAGTACAGCAACGATGCGATCTCCGCACGTGTTGAACATGCGTTCTCGTTCACCACCGGCAATGGCCTGGTGATCCAGCCGCTGCTGCCGGTGGTGGACTACGCGCGCACTTCGGCCACCCGCTTCAACGAGGGGCAGGGCGCCGGTGCGCTGGTTGGCCGCAGTGGCAGCCTGGAGAGCATTCGTGTGGGTGCGGGCCTGCAGCTGTTCAAGACCTTCGAAGGCAACAACGGCGAGCGCATCACCCCGCGCGCGCGCGTGGTCTGGCAGAAGGAGCTGGGTGACGCCCAGGCCCGCTACAGCACCGGCTTCGCCGCAGCTCCGGACCTGCTGTTCGGTGCCAGCAGCCAGGCCGTGGGTGAGCAGGTGCTGGCCTGGAATCTGGGCGTGACCAGCCGTGCCAGCGAGCGCCTGTCGATCATGGCCGACTACGTGGGCGAACGCCGCGATGGGCAGATCCAGAACGGCGTGATGCTGGGCCTGGGCTACCGGTTCTAAAGGGCACTCGGCCCCGGCGATATCCGTATCGCCGGGGCCATCCCATCAGGGCAGGTGCTGCGGTATGGTCGGCAGGGAATTCCCGCCAGGCCCGCCCATGCAGATCGCCGTTTTCAGTGCCCGCCCCTACGATCGTCGCTTCCTCGACGAGGCCAACCAGCGCGATGCGGCCGGGCAGGGCTTTGCATTCGTGTACTTCGATGCCGCGCTGGACGTGCATACCGCTGCGTTGGCACAGGACTGCGCCGCGGTATGCGTGTTCGTCAATGACCGCCTCGACGCGCCGGTACTGCACGCGCTGCATGCCTTGGGCGTGCGCGCCGTGCTGCTGCGCTGCGCCGGCTTCAACAATGTGGACCTGGCAGCTGCCAAAGCGCAGGGCCTGTTCGTCGCGCGGGTGCCGGCCTATTCCCCCGAAGCCGTGGCCGAGCACGCGCTGGCGCTGGTGATGACGCTCAACCGGCAGACCCATCGCGCCTACAATCGCGTGCGCGAGGGCAACTTCATGCTCGATGGCCTGCTCGGCCGCACCCTGCATGGGCGCACGGTCGGCATCGTCGGCACCGGCAAGATCGGCCTGGCTACCGCGCGCATCTTCCGCGGCATGGGCTGCACCGTGCTGGGGCATGACCCGTATCCATCGCCGGCCTTCGCCGGCGTGGGCGACATGGTTGGGCTGGATGAACTGCTGGCGCGCGCCGATATCGTGTCGCTGCATTGCCCGCTGACACCCGATACCCAGCATCTGATCAACGACGCCTCGCTGGCGCGGATGAAGACCGGCGCGATGCTGGTCAACACCTCGCGCGGCGGGCTGGTCGATACCCATGCGGTGATCCGCGCGCTGAAGTCGCGGCGGCTGGGTCACCTGGCCATCGACGTCTACGAGCAGGAAAGCGCGCTGTTCTTCCAGGACCTCTCCGGCGAGATCATCGACGACGAAGTCTTCCAGCGCCTGATGACCTTCCCCAACGTGCTGGTGACCGGCCACCAGGGCTTCTTCACCGTAGAGGCGCTGCAGGAGATATCGGCAATCACGCTGGGGAACCTGCGGGATTTCGCCGAGGGGCGGGTGTGTGCGAACCGAGTGGAGGCGGGCTGAGCCAGATGGATTGACCGTCGGGGCGCGCAGCCCGTAAAATCGCGTGCTCCGCCGGAATAGCTCAGTTGGTAGAGCGGCGCATTCGTAATGCGTAGGTCGCAGGTTCGACTCCTGTTTCCGGCACCAGTTGTAGAAAAGCCCCGGCCTTTGGTCGGGGCTTTTTGTTTGGCCGATTAGCGGCGCGACGCCATCAACGCCGCGTCATACCCGCATCCTTCGCCAGCCACCACGCCAGCTGCCGGAGATAACCACCTGCTGCTCCCGCCGATGCGCCGATCATCAGGCGTGCAAGCACTCTGATCCCGCGCGCGGCCCGCTCCCGCACCCGAGGCAGTACCGCCACCACCTGCGCACCCAGCAACAGCATCAGCACGTCCAGCCCCAGCGCATCCACCACCGGCAGCAACGGCAGCAGATCCGGATTGCAGGCCAGCACGATCACCAGCGCAGCACCCAGCACGGCCATCAGGCGGCGCCCGGCGGGCAGGGTGGTCCAGTGCAGCAGCCGGCTGATCAGGCGCATGGCATTCCTTGTGTCATCTGCGGGAATCCTCATCAGGCCTGATCGGCCGCACCGGCTGCCGCAGCACGGTTTTCAACCGCGCTGCGTCGGTCCTGCGCGGGTCGCTCAGGTAGATCTCATGATGGGGGCCGGCAAAGGTGTATCCCAGTGCGGGCATTACTTCGTCATGCAGCTGCGCCAGGATGGGGCCTTCGTCGTCGTAGGCGCCCACGTGCAAGGTCTGCAGGCTGGGGCCCTCGGCAAGGAGTTCATGGCGAAGGCTGGGCGGAGCCTCTCCCAGCTTCGTGCGCGCCTTGCTGATCGCGGACTGCCACTGTGCAGGGCCGATGCCCTCGGGCGTGCGGATCATTACGGTCCAGGCCCACTCATCCTTGCGCCGCGCGGCGAAGCTGGCCGGGTCCTCGGCGCTCCACAGCGCTTCCAGCGGTGGCACCACGTAGTCGCGCCCTTCGGCCTTCAGCGCGAACTTCAGTGCATAGCTCACCGAATACAGCCACTGCACGGCCTGCAGGTAGGCGGGGGCCGTGTTCGGGTCGCCGCGACCATCGACCATCACGTAGGGCAGGGGCGGTACGTCCACGGTCACGAACCGGCCCATCGGGGCCTGATAGAGCGCCCGGTCGCGCTTCCTGAAGTCGATCTTGTCCACGGGCCTTCCTCCTGCGCCGAGCATCCCACGCCAGGCACCTGCCAGCACGCCTGAACAGGTTCAGATGACTTTGCCGAACGAGGGCGGAGCGCCGGCCACCACTCGATGCTAGGATGCCGCCCCCGGCTGTTTTGCCCGCCGCGCCTGCGCGGTGCGACAACGTGTCGCAGCCAGAATCGGGCCTTTCCTGCGCTCGATCATTGTCAATGCCTTTCTTAAATGGTGGGTGACGGCCTAAAATTGAAAGGCTGACTCGCCCCCACCTCCCTGCCTGTCTTCCGGACCGGTGGGACCGGCTTTGGCTGGAACAGGCAGGGACGGGGAACGGCATTCCCTCGCAATTGGATCGACCGATGATTCCGTTGAAAACCCTTGGGCGCTGGTTGCGCCCGGGCCTGCTGCTGTCGTTGCTGGTGATGCTCACCGGCTGCGATGCCGTGGCCATCCTCAGTCCGAAGGGCCAGATCGGCCAGGATGAGAAGACCCTGCTGATCACGGCCACCGTGCTCATGCTGCTGGTCGTCATCCCGGTCATCATCATGACCCTGACGTTCGCGTGGAAGTATCGCGCCTCCAACACCAAGGCCCGTTACGAGCCGAAGTGGTCCCACTCGACGGCGATCGAGGTGGTGGTGTGGTCCATTCCCTGCATGATCGTGCTGGTGCTGGCGGTCCTGACCTGGCGTTCGTCGCACGCACTGGACCCGTACCGTCCGCTGGATTCGGACGTCAAGCCGGTCACCATCGAGGCGATCTCGCTGGACTGGAAGTGGCTGTTCATCTATCCGGAAGAGAAGGTGGCGGTCGTCAACGAAATCAAGTTCCCGGTCAACACGCCGCTGAACTTCAAGATCACGTCCGATTCGGTGATGAATGCATTCTTCATCCCGCACCTGGGCAGCATGATCTACTCGATGGCTGCGATGGAGACCAAGCTCCACCTGATCGCCAACGAGACCGGTGAATTCCCGGGCATGTCCTCGCACTACAGCGGCGCGGGCTTCGCCAAGATGCACTTCACCGCCTACTCGGTCACCGATGCCGAGTACCGCCAGTGGCTGGACCAGGTCCGCGCCGGCGAGCAGACCCTGGACAAGGCCTCGTTCAAGGCCCTGGGTGAAGCACGCAACGCCGAGTGGTATCCGGTCACTTACTTCGGCAAGACCGAAGAAGGCCTGTTCGACTGGGTCATCGCCAAGCACATGGGCGACAACAAGCATTACGGCATGAAGCACTCGCATGCCGGTGCCGCCGCTGCCGATGCCGCCACCCATGAAGCGCACGAGGGCCACGCCCCGAGTGACGCGCATGATTCCAAGGAATCGGGTGAAAACCTGGATGCCACCGAACACGAACACGCAGGCCATGCCGGCCACGCGGGTTCGGGAGAATGAACATGTTGGGAAAACTCTCTCTTGAGTCGATCCCCCACGATCCGATCGTGCTGACCACCCTGGTCGGCGCGGTTCTTGGTGGCCTGGGCGTCGTCGCCCTGATCACCAAGTTCAAGCTGTGGGGCTATCTGTGGAAGGAGTGGTTCACTTCGGTGGATCACAAGAAGATCGGCGTGATGTACCTCATCGTCGCCTTCGTCATGCTGCTGCGCGGTTTCTCCGACGCCATCATGATGCGTACCCAGCAGGCCATCGCCGTCGGTGGTTCCGAGGGTTACCTGCCGCCGCACCACTACGACCAGATCTTCACCGCCCACGGCGTGATCATGATCTTCTTCGTGGCGATGCCGCTGATCACCGGCCTGATGAACCTGGCCGTGCCGCTGCAGATCGGTGCGCGCGACGTCGCGTTCCCGTTCGTCAACTCGCTCAGCTTCTGGCTGTTCGTGTCCGGTGCGGTGCTGATCATGCTGTCGCTGTGGATCGGTGAGTTCGCTGCCACCGGCTGGCTGGCGTTCCCGCCGTTGTCGGGCATCGAATACAGTCCAAGCGTCGGCATGGACTACTACATCTGGGGTCTACAGGTGGCGGGCCTGGGTACCACGCTCAGTGGTATCAACTTCTTCATCACCATCCTCAAGATGCGCACCCCGAGCATGAAGCTGATGCAGATGCCGGTGTTCACCTGGACCGCCCTGGTGACCAACGTGCTGATCGTCGCGGCCTTCCCGGTGCTGACCATCACCCTGGTGCTGCTGACCCTGGACCGTTACCTGGGTACGCACTTCTTCACCAATGACGGTGGCGGCAACGCCATGCTGTACATCAACCTGATCTGGATCTGGGGTCACCCGGAGGTGTACATCCTGGTCCTGCCGGCGTTCGGTGTGTTCTCCGAAGTCATCGCGACCTTCTCGCGCAAGGCGCTGTTCGGCTACAAGGGCATGGTCTACGCCACCGCCTGCATCGGCGTGCTGTCGTTCATCGTGTGGCTGCACCACTTCTTCACCATGGGTTCGGGTGCCAACGTCAATGCCTTCTTCGGCATCACGACGATGATCATCTCGATCCCGACCGGCGTGAAGATCTTCAACTGGCTGTTCACCATGTTCCGCGGTCGCGTGCACTTCACCAGCCCGGTGCTGTGGACCATCGGCTTCATGGTCACCTTCGTCATCGGCGGCATGACCGGCGTGATGCTGGCGATTCCGGCCATCGACTTCGTGCTGCACAACAGCCTGTTCCTGATCGCCCACTTCCACAACGTCATCATCGGCGGCGTGGTGTTCGGCATGTTCGCCGGCATCACCTACTGGTGGCCGAAGATGTTCGGCTTCCGCCTCAATGAGTTCTGGGGCAAGTGCGCGTTCTGGTGCTGGTTCATCGGCTTCTACGTGACCTTCATGCCGATGTACGTGCTGGGCTTCATGGGCATGACCCGCCGCCTGCAGAGCACCGTGAACCCGGCCTACGAGCCGCTGCTGCTGGTTGCTGCCTGCGGCGCGTTCATCGTCGGCGCCGGCATCCTGTGCCAGATCATCCAGGTGGCCGTGTCGATCCGCGACCGCAAGAAGACCGTCGACCTGACCGGCGACCCGTGGGATGCCCGTACGCTGGAGTGGGAAACCTCCTCGCCGCCGGCCTTCTACAACTTCGCGACGCTGCCGGAAGTCACCGAGCTGGACGATTTCTGGGAGCGCAAGCAGCGGGGTGAAGCCTGGCCGAAGCCGGCCAAGTACACCGACATCCACATGCCGCGCAACACCGGCACGGGCGTTGTCATCGGTGCCTTCAGCCTGGTGTTCGGCTTCGCGATGATCTGGCACATCTGGTGGCTGGCCATCGTCGGCTTCGTCGGCATGATCGCCACGTTCATCTACCGCACCTTCGACCAGGACGTGGACTACTGGGTCCCGGCCGCCGAGGTGGAACGCATCGAGAACGAACACCGCAAGCACCTGGAAGCCCAGGGCCTGGTGAAGTCGGAGCTGAAGGCATGAGCACCAATACCTCGACCCTGAGCCACGGGCACGCCGCGCATGCGGCGGCCCATGGCCATGACGACCACGAGCACCACGATACCGGCGGCAACACCGTCTTCGGTTTCTGGGTGTACCTGATGAGCGACTGCCTCATCTTCGCCTCGCTGTTCGCCACCTACGTGGTGCTGGCAGGCGGTACCGATGGCGGTCCCACCGCGAAGGACCTGTTCGAGCTGCCGTTCGTGGCGTGGGAAACCGCGCTGCTGCTGACCTCGTCGCTGACCTTCGGCCTGGGCATGATTGCCATGCACCGCAAGCAGATGGGCCAGATGTACCTGTGGCTGGGCATCACCTGGCTGCTGGGCTTCGGCTTCATGTGCATGGAAGTGTGGGAGTTCCAGCACCTGATCCATCAGGGCTACGGTCCGGACCGCAGTGCCTTCCTGTCGGCGTTCTTCGCCCTGGTCGGTACCCACGGCCTGCACGTCAGCGCCGGCCTGCTGTGGCTGCTGGTGATGTTCGTGCAGCTGAAGAAGTACGGCCTGACCCCGACCAACAAGACCCGCATGGCGTGCCTGAGCCTGTTCTGGCACTTCCTGGACCTGATCTGGATCGGCGTGTTCTCCGTCGTCTACCTCAATGGAGCGCTGTAATGGCACATGACAACCATGCACACGACCACGGCACCGGCGGCGAAAGCCACGGCAGCGTGAAGTCGTACCTGATCGGCTTCGTGCTGGCGGTGGTGCTGACCGTCATCCCGTTCTGGATGGTGATGTCGGGCGATTTCTCGCGCACCGTCAACGGTGTGGTGATCGCGGTCACCGCGGTGCTGCAGATGCTGGTCCACCTGGTGTTCTTCCTGCACCTGGACCGCTCTTCGGAAAGCCGCTGGAACGTCAACGCTGCGGCCTTCACCGTCGTGGTGATCGGCATCATCGTGATCGGCACCCTGTGGGTCATGCACAACATGAACGTGCACATGATGCACTGACGTCCTCGCGACGTTGCCGCGCAGAAAGGCCGCCCTCGGGCGGCCTTTCTGGTTTTCCGTTGTCCGGTAGTGCCGGCCGCTGGCCGGCAATTGCGGGACGCCGGCCAGCGGCCGGCTCTACCCGTGGTTCCATCCCGTGCGTGGAGGAGACGCTCGCCTCATCCCACCCGGCGCAGGAACTCTTCGGCCTCCATCGGCCGGCCCAGATGGTAGCCCTGCAGCTGGTCGCAGCCGAGCTCGCTCAGGTACTCGCGCTGCGCCTGGGTCTCCACGCCTTCGGCCACCACCTGCAGCTGCAGGGTGCGGCCCAGCGCGATGATCGACGAGACGATGGCGGCGTCCTCGTCATTGCGTTCCAGGTCGTGCACGAACGCACGGTCGATCTTCAGTTCGGTGGCTGGCATCCGCTTGAGGTACAGCAGGCTGGAGTAGCCGGTACCGAAATCATCGATGGCGATGTGCACGCCCATTGCGGTCAGGTCGCTGAGGATCGCCAAGCTGGCATCGACGTCCTTCATCGCCGTGGTCTCGGTGATCTCCAGGGTCAGCCGTGCCGGTTCGATCCGGTGCCGCTCCAGCACCTCGCGCACGCTGTCCAGCAGTGCCGGCGAGGCGAACTGCAGCGGCGACAGGTTCACCGCCATTGTCCATTCCGCATGCCCGGCATCGTGCCATTCCCG
The DNA here is from genome assembly GCF_059370875.1 of Stenotrophomonas sp. YJH_SMC_81. Taxonomy (NCBI): domain Bacteria; kingdom Pseudomonadati; phylum Pseudomonadota; class Gammaproteobacteria; order Lysobacterales; family Lysobacteraceae; genus Stenotrophomonas; species Stenotrophomonas sp. YJH_SMC_81. Next base: position 56,619 of record NZ_JCAFUB010000004.1, read on the forward strand.
CAGTTGCGCGCAGGCCTGGTCCAGTACCCAGTCACCGATCGGCAGGATCAGGCCGCTGCGTTCGGCGATCGGAATGAACACATCCGGCGCCAGCAGCCCCAGCTCCGGGTGCTGCCAGCGCAGCAGCGCCTCGGCGCCGGTGGCCGGTGCGCCCGCGGCCGGAAATTTGGGCTGGTAATGCAGGATCAGTTCGTTGCGGGCGATGGCCTTGCGCAGGTCCTGCAGCAGGCGCAACTGGCGATTGGCACTGAGCTGCATCGAGGGCGTGAAGAAGGTATAGCCGTTCCGCCCGGTTTCCTTGGTGTGGTACATCGCCGCATCGGCGTGCGCCATCAGCTCGCGCTCGTTGCTGGCATCATCCGGGTACAGGGCGATGCCCAGGCTCGCGCTGACCTGCAGTTCGGCCGCATCCAGCGTGAACGGCTCACCGGCGGCGGCAATGATGCGCTCGGCCACCACGACCGCATCGTCGGGAATGTCGATGGCCAGCACGATCACGAACTCGTCGCCGCCGAGGCGGGCGAACGTGTCCTGCGGGCGCAGCAGGCCGCCGATGCGCTGTGCCACCGCCACCAGCAGGCGGTCGCCAAGCTGATGACCATAGGCATCATTGACCGCCTTGAAACCATCCAGGTCGCAGAACATCACCGCCACCGCATGATTGCGGCGCCGCGCCTTCTCGATGGCCTGCTCGATGCGGTCCTGCAGCAGCATGCGGTTGGGCAGCTGGGTCAAGGGATCGTGCAGTGCGGCCTGGATCAGCTTGTCGTTGGCGTGCGCCAGCGAATCGGCCAGCAGCCCGGTGCGCACGCGCATCTGCCGGTCGAACAGCGAGGCCACCAGGGCGATGCCCAGCGTGGCCACGGTGGTGACGATCACCAGCACCGCCAGCCAGCGCGTGTCGATGCCGCCACTGCCGACGGCGCCACAGAGGCTGCCTTCGGGGAAGCGCGCCGCCGCCATGCCGGTGTAATGCATGCCCACGATGGCCAGGCCCATCACCAGCGATGCGAGCGCGCGCAGGCGCAGGGTGTGGCGCTGCTCTGCGCGCAGGCGGAAGGCGATCCACAGGGCGGCGCCAGCGGCACCGATGGCCACCGCGATGGAGGCGGCAAACCAGCCCGGGTGGTAGTCGATGCCGGGCTGCATGCGCATCGCAGCCATGCCCAGGTAGTGCATGGTAGCGATGCCCAGGCCCATCAGCACGGCCCCGGCCAGCAGCCGGCGCCACGGCAGGCTGGGGCGCGATACCAGCCACAGCGCATAGGCCGAGGCACCGATCGAGACCGCCAGCGAGTACAGGGTGATGCTGAGGTCATAGCCCACCGGGATCGGCAGGTCGAAGGCGAGCATGCCGATGAAGTGCATGGACCAGATGCCCAGGCCCATGGCCGCCGCGCCTCCGGCCAGCCACCAGCGCGCCACGCGCCCCTCGGCGGTGGCCAGGCGCCCGGCCATGTCCAGCGCCGTGTACGAAGCAAGAATGGCCACCAGCAGGGAGATGATGACCAGGCTCTGACTGTAACTGCCAGTCATGTTGAATCCAGTGGGGGAGGAAGGGGGGCGCCCGCAAGGCGCACGCCCGCGACCCCTATCGGCGCGGGTGGGCAGGACTTGAGCGGTCGCAGCAGCTGCGACCCGGCTCGGCTATCCTGCCACGCCTGTTCCCGTTGCTGGAAATCCTCCGATGGCCAAAGCCCGCACCGCCTACGTCTGCAATGAATGCGGCGCCGAATTCAGCAAGTGGCAGGGCCAGTGCACCGAGTGCAACGCCTGGAACTCGTTGTCGGAAATCGTGCTGGAGAGCGCGGCGGCGGCCAAGGCGCCGGCCTCGCGCCGGGCGGGCTGGGCCGGCAAGATCGATCCGCCGAAGATCACTGCGCTGAAGGATGTGGAGCAGACCGAGCATCGCCGGGTCTCCACCGGCATCGGCGAGTTCGACCGTGTGCTGGGCGGCGGCCTGGTCGAAGGCGCGGTGGTGCTGGTGGGCGGCGACCCGGGCATCGGCAAGTCGACGCTGCTGCTGCAGGCGGTGGCGAAGATGGCCGCTGAACTGCCTGTGCTGTACGTCACCGGCGAAGAGTCACTGGCGCAGGTGGCTGGCCGTGCGCATCGCCTGGAGCTGCCGCTGGACGGCGTCAATGCGCTGGCCGAGACCGGGGTCGAGTCGATCCTGCAGCATGCCTCCAGGGCTGGGCCGCGGCTGATCGTGGCCGATTCGGTGCAGACCCTGTGGACCGAGAGCCTGACCGCTGCGCCCGGTTCGGTCAGCCAGGTGCGCGAGAGCGCGGCGCGGCTGGTGCGGTTCGCCAAGGAAACCGGCACCGCCGTGTTCCTGGTCGGCCATGTGACCAAGGAAGGCGGCATCGCCGGCCCGCGCGTGCTGGAACACATGGTGGACGCGGTGCTGTACTTCGAAGGCGAGAGCGGCAGCCGCTTCCGCCTGTTGCGCGCGTTCAAGAACCGCTTCGGTGCGGTCAACGAGCTGGGTGTGTTCGCGATGGGCGACAAGGGCCTGAAGGAGGTCTCCAACCCCTCGGCGATCTTCCTGTCCGGCGGCAGCACCCATCAGCCGGGCAGCTGCGTGATGGTCACCCGCGAGGGCACGCGGCCGCTGCTGGTGGAGGTACAGGCGCTGGTCGACGCATCGCCGCTGTCGAACCCGCGCCGTGTCGCGGTCGGCCTGGAGCAGAATCGCCTGGCGATGCTGCTGGCAGTGCTGCATCGCCATGGCGGTGTACTGGTCGGCGACCAGGACGTGTTCGTCAATGTGGTCGGTGGCATCCGCGTCCAGGAGACCGCCGCCGATCTACCGGTGCTGCTGGCGGTGTTGTCGTCGCTGCAGGATCGGCCGCTGGCGGAGAAGACCATCGCCTTCGGCGAGGTGGGCCTGTCCGGCGAGATCCGCCCGGTGCCCAATGGCGAAGACCGCCTGCGCGAGGCCGCCACCCATGGCTTCAAGCGCGCCATCGTGCCCAAGGCCAATGCGCCCAAGGGCGGTTCGGTGAAAGGCATGGAGGTGATCGCGGTGGAACGCCTGTCCGAGGCCATCGACGCGGCGTGATGCCAGCCCTGTAGAGCCGAGCCCACGCTCGGCTGCTTTCTGTGGAGTCGAGCCATGCTCGACTGGTGGTCGAACAGCAGCCGAGCATGGGCTCGGCTCTACAAGTGCCCAATGCAGTAACGGTCAGCTTCACTGTGCTAGTTTTTCCCGCTCGACGAAGTCGCCCTCTGGCGTCTTTCCGTGCCCAGGAGTAAACGATTACATGCAGGACACCGCACTCACCACCCCCAACGCCGAGATCCGTCGTGCCGGGGTCGATCTCAATGGACTGATGACGGTGCTGGGCAAGCACCTGTATTCCACCCCGGTGGTGGCGCTGCGTGAGCTGGTACAGAACGCGCATGACTCGATCATCCGCCGCCGCATCGAGCAGCCCGGCGTTGACGTGCCTTCGCGCATTTCGGTGCAGGTTGATGCCGGTGCCGGCGTGCTGCGCATCACTGATACCGGTGCTGGCCTGACCCGCCAGGAGATCCACGATTACCTGGCCACCGTCGGCGTCGGCTACACCCGTGGCCTGCGCCAGGGCGGAGAGGACGATGAAGGGCTGATCGGCATGTTCGGCCTCGGCTTCCTGTCGGCCTTCGTGCTGGCCCGCCGGGTCAGCGTGCGCACCACCTCTTACCAGACGCCGGATCTGGGCCATCTGTACGTGTCCAGCAACGCCGAGCAATACACCGTCAGCGAAGTGCCTGCACGCGCGGTGGGCACTGAGGTGGAGCTGGAGCTGCATCCGGACTTCCTGCCGCTGGCCAACGAGGCGCGCCTGCATGAGGTGCTGGGCCGCTACTGCGCGTTGCTGTCCGAGCCGATCTTCATCGGTGCTGCGGGCGAGGCGCTCAATCCCGAGCCGCCGCCGTGGCGCGGCCAGGGGGAGGTCGCCGTGCATCCGGTGCAGGCCCGCCGGCAGGCGCTGCAGTTCGCCGCGCGGTTCGAGCACGATTTCGAACCGATCGTCACCGTGCCGTTGCGTGCCGATGGCAACAGCGATGCCACTGGCCTGCTGTGGGTGCAGGACGGCGCCACCTATGGCACCAGCGACAACCGCAACCTGTCGGTGTTCGTGCGTGGGATGCTGCTGGATGACGACGCGCGCGACCTGCTGCCGCCGTGGGCCGGTTTCATCGGCGGGGTGATCGAATCCTCGCGGTTGACGCCCACCGCCAGCCGCGAAGACCTGCAGCGCGATGACCAGTACCGCGCGGTGCAGCATGCACTGCTGGAGGCGCTGATCGACGGCCTGGCCGACGTTGCGAAGCAGCAACCGGAAGCCTGGCGGCGCGTGCTGACCCGCCACAACGAGGCGCTGCTGGGTGCGGCACTGTGCGATGACCGCCTGTTCGAACTGCTGATGGAGCATGTGCGGGTGCCGACTTCGCAGGGCGACCTGCCGGCCAGTGCGCTGCCGGCGCGCGGTGCCGTGCATGTCATCCTCGACAACGGCGGTGGCTTTGAAGAGATGCTGTTCCGCGCGATGGGCGTACCGGTCGCGCATGGCCATCGCTACGCGGTGGTGCCGTTCCTGCGGCGCTGGGCCCAGGCCAAGGGCCTGCGCCTGGTCGAGCTCGGCACCGAGCAGGGCAACCGCGCACTGTTCCGCAGTGATGACAGCCTCGACGAGGCGCAGCTGGCGTGGCTGCGCGAACAGCTGGGCGACGGCGAGCAGCTGCTGCCCGCACGTTTCAGCCCGGAGGCGCTGCCGGTGGTGGTGGTGCCCGACCGCGAGGCCGAGCTGAAGCAACGGCTGGAAGACGACGAGAACGACAAGCGCGTCTCGATGGCCGCGCTGCGCCTGGCGCGACAGTTCACCGCGCGCATCGAATCACGCGCACCGTCGCGGCTGTATCTCAATCTCGACAACCCGGCGGTGCAGGCACTGCTGCGCGCCCAGCGCGAGGGCCACCCACAGGCCGAGGCCGCAGCCCGCCTGCTGCGCTCGCTGAAAGTCATCGTCGCCGCGCAGGGCCGCCCGCTGGCACGCGCGACTGCTACGCCGGGCCCGGATCTCAATGGTGCCTTCACCGATATCGCCGGTGCCCTGCAGCAGATGCTGCGCTGAGCACCGCACCTTCTCATCCAGCCTTCGCTAGACAGGAGCAATTACCCCCATGGACATCTGGAACTGGGTCGAAAAGCTGCAGGGTGACCTGCGCCAGGCCGGCCAGGCGCAGAACGCGCACCTGCTGAACCGCCTCGCCGACGAGGTCAGTGAACTGCAGATCGACCGCGTCGATGCGCTGCTGCCCGAAGCACGCGCCCTGGGCAAGGCACTGGACAACCCGTGGGTTGACGTCTATGTCGGCCACTGGGCGCTGCGCAACCGCGTCGGCAACCGCGTGGAAGGCGAGAGCGCACTCGGCGAAGCCGTAGCGCTGTTCGAGCGCGCGCACCGCGAGGACACCCTGGAATGCCCGCAGTCGATCTGCGTGACCCAGGACCTGGCCGCTTGCTACGGCAACATCGACGGCCCGGGCTGGGTGCCCGAGCGCATCGAGGTCTGCGACGAAACCCTTGGCCGCATCGATCCGAGCTGGGCCTGTTTCCAGTGCCTGAGCTGCGAGAAGGCCGATGCGCTGCTCGATGATGGCCGTGGCCAGGCGGCGCTGGATTACCTGCAGGTGCAGGCCGATGCCGTGGAAGCCTGTGGCAAGGAAGTGTTCGACAGCTTCCCGGAGATGCAGATCAAGATCCTGCTGGGCATGGGCCGTGCCGATGAGGCACTGGCGCTGATCGAAAAACGGGAAGCCGAAGTTGCTGCGTCCGGAGAGTACGAGCCGGCCAACTGCACGGTGCCGCGTCGCTTGTCCAAGGCCTGGGCGCTGGCCCAGCTTGGCCGCGACGAAGAGGCGCTGCAGCAGCTGGTGCCGTGGAGCGAGCTGACCCCGAACTACTGGCGGCTGTGGGCAAACACCGCCGCAGCACTGTGCCAGCGTGATCCCGCGCGCAATACGTGGGATCTGGGCACGCGCTTCAACACCATCATCGAGCACTTCGCACGGGTCGGTTCGCACCGCCTGCTGATCGAAGTCGCGGCGTTGAGCCTGGAACTCGCCCTGCAGCGTGGCGCGCGCTGGGTCGCACTGCGGCAGCTCGAACTGGCCCGCACCCATCTGGCGCAGCTGCGCCAGGATCGGGGTGCCGCGGCGCTGGTGGCCGGCCTGGCCGCGCGCATCGAGGCATTGCCGGACGTCGCGCCGCTGCCGGTGCCGGCGGGCGAGCTGCTGGCATGGCTGGACGCGCAGGGCGAACAGAACCAGTCGCGCGATCCCGAGCGCGAAGCGCAGTGGTTGCTGCAGGCGCATGCCGAGCTACCCGATGACGAGGCGCTGGCCGACATGGCCGCCTCGGCACTGAATGCCTGCGGCGCGCAGGCCGAGGCGCGGTCGCTGCTGTGGCGGTTCGTACGCGGCCATGTGCAGCACGATGGCCCCGCGGCCTACACGCTGATGCGCTGGCTGGCCGAACAGGGCGACGACGACGGACTGCGCCAGCTGGCCGATCTGTATCGCGGCAGCGTGCCAGTGTTCGCGCACTGGTGCGAGGTGCAGCGTGCACGCCGCGTGTCCGACTGGCCGGCGCTGGAGCAGGCGGCCCGATCGCTTCTGGAGCTGTCTCCGGGCTCGCACGGCGCGCGCGGCACGCTGGCGCGCATGTACATGGAAACCGGCCGTTTCAGCGAGGCCCAGGCCTGTTATGCACAGCTGGTGGAGCTGCTGGACGAGCCCAATGCCGCGCATTGGGACCACATGAGCGCAGCCAGCGCCGCGCGCGACTGGGACGCCGTGCGCCGCTCGGCGGCGGCGCTTGGCATGGAATTGTCCAGCCAGGACGGCGTGGTAGAGGAGCCGTGGGGCTGGGTGATCATCCGCAGTGAAGAAAACGGCGAGCCGATGGAGTACTACGCCCGTCGCAGCGGTCCGGTGACCGCGCGCATCGTCGAGAACGCGCCGTCCAACCGCGCCCAGCAGGTGGGCGACTGGGTGGTGTTCGATGCCGCGCTGGTGCATCCGGCACCAGAGGAGGAGGAAGCACGCGAGCATTTCATCCCGACCTATGCGCAGGTGCATGTGCTGGAGCGCGGCGGCTTCGCCCGCAGCTGGATGATCGATGGCGCGCACCCGGGCGAAGATGCCTGGAATGCCTTCGTCGAGGCGGCCGAAGCACAGGGCTGGAAGGTGTGGTCACACAGCCGGCCGGACTACACCGTCACCGACCCCGATGTGGAAGAGGGTACGCTGCCCGGCCTGCTGTTCACCGTGGCCCAGCCGCAGGACCACGCACCGCTGGCACTGCACCGCTTCCTGCAGCAGCACACCGCGACGTGGCCGCATCCGCATTGCTGGCTGCGCCTGGCTGAAGCCTGTGACCAGGATCGCCAGCCGCATCTGGACGTGATCGAGCGTTACGGGTTGTAGGCCGGATATCGGGTAGTGCCGGCCGCTGGCCGGCAGCACCGGGAGATCCTGTATTGCCGGCCAGCGGCCGGCACTACCTCAGGGAAAAATACATGCGAAAGACAGGGATGTTGATGATCGCCGGGCTGCTGCTGGCCCCTGCCGTGCAGGCGTCACCCGCCTGCCAGGAACCAGAGGCGGTGGCCCGCGCCTTCTACGCGGCAACGACGGGCGATGGTGATCTGCTGGAGCCACCCCCGGCGCTGGTCAGCCCTGCCTTCGGCAAGGCACTGCGTGGAGAGCGCGCCTGCCAGCAGCGCGAAGAGGGCATCTGCACCATCGATTCGGATCCGTGGCTGGATGCGCAGGACGGTGACATCGAAACCCCGGTGCGCTACAGCTGGAAGGAGGCTTCGGCCTCCGCCGGCCAGGTCGAGATGCGCTATTCGGTGTGGAAGAAGGCCTACCTGACCCGCCTGCCGATGGTGCGCCACGGGCAGGGGTGCTGGCAGGTTGATGACATCGTCACCAACAGTGGTCGTTCGGTGCGGACGATCCTGGCCCAGCCTTGACGGTAGCGCCGGTGGGTGCCGACCGTTGGTCGGCACACCGCCTATCGCGAATGCCCGAACACCAGTTCGATCACGAACTGGCTGCCGAAGAAGGCCAGCAGCAGCAACAGCATCGCCGCCAGCGTCCAGTGCACCGCCTTCATGCCGCGCCAGCCGTAGCGCCGGCGGCCGATCAGCAGCACGCCGAACACGATCCACGACAGCACGCTCAGCACGGTCTTGTGCACCAGCTTCTGCGCCAGCAGGTCGTCGACGAACAGCACCCCGGTGACCAGGGTCAGGGTCAGCAGCGCGAAGCCGACGGTGATCACCCGGAACAGCAGTGATTCCAGGTCGGCCAGCGGCGGCAGTGCCCGCAGCCAAGGCCGGAACTCGCGGCGGCGCAGCGCGCGTTCCTGCAGCCACAGCATGATCGCCAGCAACGCGGCGATGCTCAGCGTGGCGTAGGCCAGCAGGGCCAGCCAGGCGTGGCTGGCCAGGCGCCAGCCCAGTACCTTGCTCGGTTCGTGGCCGTAACCATGGTAGGCCAGCAGCAGCACGGCGGCCAGCGGGAACACCACCACGCCCAGCGCCGACATCCGCCCGCGCGCGCCGACCAGCGACGTCAGCCAGGCCATGCCCAGGCCGACCAGCGACAGTGCGGCGAAGAAGTGCATGTCCGGCCCGCCGTTGGTGCGCATCGCCACCATCACGTGGTAGCCGCCGTGCAGCAGCATGGCGGGCAGGGCCGGCCACAGCCAGATGGGGGAGCCGGTCGTCTCATCGCGGCCAAGCGCGCGCACCAGCAGGGCACTGGCAGCCAGGTAGAGCAGGACGGCGATGAGAACGATTGTCATCGTTGCAGTTTCGCATACCCCCGTGATGCTGGCGACGGCCCCGTGGCCGCAGTCCGGGGAGACAGCCGGACCCGTTATACTGCCTGCCTTATTGTCCCCCGCTTTCAGACAGGTTGCGCCGCATGTTCGAGTCCCTGACCCAGCGCCTTTCCGGCACCATCGAGCGCCTGCGTGGCCGTGGCCGCCTGACCGAGGAGAACATCCGCGAGGCGACCCGCGAAGTGCGCATCGCGCTGCTCGAGGCCGACGTTGCGCTGCCGGTGGTGCAGGCCCTGATCGAGCGCATCAAGGTGCGCGCGGTCGGCCAGGAAGTGCTGAAGTCGCTGACCCCGGGCCAGGCGCTGATCAAGGTCGTGCGCGACGAGCTGACTGCGGTGATGGGCGCCGAAGCCAGCGACCTGAACCTCAATGTGCCCGCTCCGGCCATCATCCTGATGGCGGGCCTGCAGGGCGCCGGCAAGACCACCACCGTGGGCAAGCTGGCCAAGCACCTGAAGGAAAAGCGCAAGAAGAAGGTGATGGTGGTCTCGGCCGACGTCTACCGTCCGGCCGCGATCGAACAGCTGAAGACCCTGGCCGAGCAGGTCGGCGTGCTGTTCTTCCCGTCCAGTGCCGACCAGAAGCCGGAAGCCATTGTCCGCGCCGCCATCGACGATGCACGCAAGTCGTTCGTCGACGTGCTGCTGGTCGATACCGCCGGCCGCCTGGCCATCGACGAAGCGATGATGGCCGAGATCAAGGCCCTGCACGCTGCGGTGAATCCGGCCGAAACGCTGTTCGTGGTCGACGCCATGACCGGCCAGGACGCGGCCAATACCGCCAAGGCCTTCGGCGATGCCCTGCCGCTGACCGGCGTGGTGCTGACCAAGACCGACGGTGACGCCCGCGGCGGCGCCGCGCTGAGCGTGCGCTACATCACCGGCAAGCCGATCAAGTTCGTCGGTGTCAGTGAAAAGCCGGAAGGCCTGGACGTGTTCCACCCGGACCGTATCGCCAGCCGCATCCTCGACATGGGCGACGTGCTGTCGCTGGTCGAGCAGGTCGAGCAGCAGGTCGACAAGGACAAGGCCGCCAAGCTGGCCGAGAAGGTCGCCAAGGGCAAGAAATTCGACCTGAACGACATGCGTGACCAGCTGGAGCAGATGCAGAACATGGGCGGCATCGGCGGCCTGATGGACAAGCTGCCGGGCCTGGGCAACATCCCCGACCATCTGAAGCAGCAGGTCAGCCAGGGCAAGGAAGTGCCGCGCATGATCGCCATCATCAGCTCGATGACCAAGAAGGAACGGCGCAATCCGAACCTGCTCAACGGCTCGCGCCGCGCGCGCATCGCCAAGGGCTCGGGCGTGACGCCGGCCGACGTCAACAAGCTGATGAAGCAGTACATGCAGATGGAAAAGATGATGAGCAAGATGGCCGGCGGTGGCATGAAGGGCATGTTGCGCAGCATGAAGGGCATGATGGGCGCCATGGGCGGCCGCGGCATGCCGTTCCGTTGATGACGGCCCCGTCCGCAATCTGATGTAGCGCCCGGGCCCACGCTCGGGCGGCGGCGCACAAGCGCCGCAGCAGGCCGTCGGGCAGCAGGCTCGACTCTTCCCCTGTCCTGCGCGCACCATGGGGGCCTGTCCGAAACGATGGGCCGTCATGCAGAGTTCCGCTGTAGCTTCCCGCGCCGAGGCGTTCTGCCGGCGCTTTGGCGTTTCCGTTCCGATCCTGCTGGCACCGATGGCCGGTGCCTGCCCGGTACCGTTGTCGGCTGCGCTGGCCAACGCCGGCAGCATGGGCGCAATGGGCGCGGTGTTGTCCTCTTCGGCCGATATCGGTCGCTGGATGGATGACTTCCGCGCAGCCTCCAGCGGTCCGGCGCAGGTGAACCTGTGGATGCCGGACCCTGTACCTGCCCGTGACGTTGCCGCCGAGGCCGCCAGCCGCGCCTTCCTCGCGCAATGGGGCCCGGAGGTGCCGGCCAGCGCCGCCGACGCCACGCCGGCCGACTTCGAAGAACAGTTCGCCGCACTGCTGGCGGCGCGTCCTGCGGTGGCCTCGACCATCATGGGCGTGCTGCTGCCGCGCCACGTGCAGCAGTTGAAGGACGCCGGCATCGCCTGGATCGCCTGTGCCACCACCTTGTCCGAAGCGCGCGCGGCACAGGACGCCGGCGCCGACGCGGTGGTGGCGCAGGGCGCGGAGGCCGGCGGCCATCGGGGTTCCTTTGATCCGGCGATGGCCGAGCGCCAGCTGGTGGGACTGTTTGCGCTGCTGCCGCGCCTGGCCGATCAGCTGCAGATTCCGGTGATTGCCGCCGGCGGCATCGCCGATGGCCGTGGCATCGCTGCCGCACTCACCTTGGGTGCCAGTGCGGTGCAGATCGGCACCGCCTTCCTGCGCACGCCGGAAGCGGCGATCGCTTCGGCGTGGGCCGATGGGCTGGCCGCCAGCGAACCGGAAGATACCTGGCCGACCCGCGCCTTCAGTGGTCGCCTGGGCCGTGGCCTGGCGACGCCCTATGTGCGCGCCGCTGCCGCAGAAGGCGCCCCCGCGCCGCGTCCATACCCGGTGCAGCGCGGCCTGACCGCCCCGATGCGCAGGCAGGCGGCGCAGGACAATCGTCTCGCAGCGATGCAGGCCTGGGCCGGGCAGTCGGCGTGGATGGCACCGGCGCAGCCGGCCGCCGACGTGCTGCGCGGCATGTGGGAACAGGCGCAGGCACTGCTGCCATGATGGTGAGCTGCAACGGCCGGGCGGCGCAGGTGAAGGATCTCCTGCCGGCGCTGGTGAATTACGGCCACTTCACCTCGCTGCAGGTGCGTGGTGGTGCAGTGCAGGGGCTGGACCTGCATCTGGCGCGGCTGTCACAGGCTACGCGCGAACTGTTCGGCAGCGAACTGGACACGGTGCAGGTACAGGCATGGATGGCGCAGGCATTGCAGCAGTCAGGGCAGGTCGATGCCTCGCTGCGGGTGACGGTGTACTCGCGCCGCTTCGATTTCCGCAATCCGCTGGCGGCGGTGCCGGTGGACGTGCTGGTGGCGGTGTCAGCGCCGGTGACGCTGACCGTCGCCAAGCGCGTGCGCAGCGTGGCCTGGCAGCGTGAACTGCCGCAGATCAAGCACGTCGGCACGTTTGGTTTGTTCGCCGAACGCCGCGCGGCGCTGGCGGCCGGATTCGACGATGCGCTGTTTGTCACCGCCGATGGCGACGTGAGTGAAGGCAGCACCTGGAACCTGGCCGTGCACGATGGTGAGCGGCTGCTCTGGCCACAGGCGCCGGCCCTGCGCGGGACTGCCGAGGCACTGCTGAAGCAGCATTGGCCGGGACCTCAGGTCACTCAGCCGCTGCCGCTGGCCGATCTGGCCGGCGTGAAGGCGGCTTTTGCCTGCAACGCCAGCGGCCTGTGGGCGCTGGAGGCCATTGACGGGCATGTCCTGCCCGGCTCGCAGGCGCTGGCTGAACAGGGCAGGGTGGTGCTGGCGGCGGTGGCCTGGCAGGGATTGGGGTCAGCCCGCTTTTGCGGCACAAAAGCGATCTGACCCCCCGGGGTTGGCCCGGCCGCGATCTGCCGCTATAATCGCCCGCTTACCTCGCCATCCTGGCGACTGGGCAATAGGAAAAACACCATGGTCAAGATCCGACTGACCCGCGGCGGCGCCAAGAAGCGTCCGTTCTACCACATCATCGTCACCGACGTGCGCAGCGCGCGCGACGGCCGCAACATCGAGCGCGTTGGCTTCTACAACCCGGTCGCCCAGGGCGCCGAGAAGCGCATCGAGCTGGACCTGGCCCGCGTTGACCATTGGGTCAAGAACGGCGCCCAGCCGACCGACAAGGTCCGCAACCTGATCAAGGAAGCGACCAAGTCCCAGGCCGCTGCGGCCTGATCCTGACGGGCCACGCTTCGGCGTGGCCCTCTTGGTTGACGCAGATGAAAGATATCGAGCGCCGCATCCTGCTGGGCAGGGTTGTCGGCGCTTTCGGTGTGCGCGGCGAAATCAAGCTCGAGTCCTGGACCGAGCCTCGTTCCGCCATTTTCCGTTACCAGCCGTGGATCGTGCGCAGCCCGTCCGGCGTGGAAACCACGGTTGAGGGTGTACGCGGCCGCGACAGCGGCAAGCACCTGGTGGCCCGTTTTCCCGGGGTCGAGGATCGCGATGTGGTCGAAGCGATGCGCGGCACCGAGATCTACGTGGCCCGCAGTGCCCTGCCGCCGCCGAAGCCCGATGAGTATTACTGGGTGGACCTGGAAGGCCTGGATGTGAAGACCACCGAGGGCGTTGCCCTGGGCCAGGTCTCGCATCTGTTCAGCACCGGCGCCAATGACGTGGTGGTGGTCCGGGGTGATCGCGAGCGGATGATTCCGTTCGTGCAGCCGGACTTCGTCAAATCCGTCGATTTCGAGGCCAACCTGATCGTGGTCGACTGGGACCCCGAGTTCTGAGTGTGAGCATGCGTTTCGACGTCATCACCCTGTTTCCCGAGTTCCTCGCCCAGTCCGCTGGACTGGGCGTGGTCGGGCGCGCGCAGGAGAAGGGACTGTTCAGCCTGCATGGCTGGAACCCCCGTGATTACGCCGAAGGCAACTACCGCCGGGTGGACGACCGTCCGTTCGGCGGTGGCCCGGGCATGGTGATGCTGATCGAGCCGCTGCAGGCCTGCCTGCAGGCGATCCGCGAGGCCGATCCAACCCCGGCGCGGGTGATCTACCTCAGCCCGCAGGGCGCGCCGTTGACCCAGGCCAAGGTGCGGGAACTGGCGGCGCTGCCGCGCATGGTCCTGCTCTGTGGCCGCTACGAGGGCATCGACGAGCGTTTCCTGGAGGCCAATGTCGACGAGGAAATCTCCCTCGGCGACTACGTGCTGTCCGGGGGCGAGCTGGGCGCGGCGGTGATCATCGACGCCGTGGCCCGCCTGCAGGACGGTGCCCTGAACGATGCGGAGTCGGCGGCGCAGGACAGCTTCGAGGGCGACCTCGGCCTGCTCGACTGCCCGCATTACAGCCAGCCGGCCCAGCACCCGCTGGGGGACGTGCCGGAGGTGCTGCGCTCGGGCAACCACGCGGCCATCGCCGCCTGGCGCCGCCAGCAGTCGCTGCTCCGGACCGCCCAGCGGCGCCCGGACCTGCTGGATGAACAGGCACTGGGCAAGGCCGACCGCAAACTGCTGGAGCAGGGCCGCCAAGCCCGGAACCAGAAGGCCAGCCCCTAGCGCAGGGCTGGCTTTATCGGCTATCATGGCCAATTCCCGCCAGCCCCGGTTGGCGCGCGCAGTACCCAAAACAAACGTGCAGCACAGTCCGGTGACTGCATGAGCCCACGTTGTCGATACGACACGCCCACCCGAACAAGAATCGGTGTAACCCATGAGCAAGCTGAACAAGTCCATCGTCGCGGAATTCGAATCCGCCCAGATCACCCGCGAACTGCCGAAGTTCAGCCAGGGCGACACCGTTGTCGTCAACGTGAAGGTGAAGGAAGGCAGCCGCGAGCGCGTGCAGGCCTACGAAGGCGTCGTCATCGCCACCAAGAACGCCGGCCTGAACTCCTCGTTCACCGTGCGCAAGATCTCGCACGGCTACGGCGTCGAGCGCGTTTTCCAGACCCACAGCGCCATCATCGACTCGGTCGAAGTGAAGCGTCGTGGTAAGGTCCGCGCCGGCAAGCTGTACTACCTGCGTGGCCTGGAAGGCAAGGCTGCCCGCATCAAGGAAGACCTGGCTGCCGCTGCTGCCGCCAAGGCTGCCCGTCTGGCCGACAAGGCCTGATAAACAACTTCGGTTGTTGCCGCGACGGCCACCTTCGGGTGGCCGTTTGCGTTTCCGGCATCGCATCGGCCACGATCAGGTGATGAGCGACATCAACCCGCGCTATCCTGCCGTGATCCAGTCGGCGCTGCGCTTCCTGGACGGCCAGGGGCTGGCGCGCGTGCAGTCGGCACCGCTGCTGCATCGCCTGCTGTGGCGCCTGGGCATTGCACTGCCGCCGCCGATCCTGGCCGGATTTGCTACCAACGCGTTGGTGCAGGGCCTGCTGTTCGGGCTGTTCTGGACCGCGCTGATGTGGCTGATGCTGTGGCAGGGCAGCGAGCGCCCGCTGGCGCTGTTGCTGGTGGCCGGCCTGTCGGCTGGCGTGCTGTTCGGCATGGTGATGGCGGCGCTGATGCGCTCGCTGCGCCGCCACCGCAAGCTGCCGGACTGGCGACGGTTCCGCGCACGGCAGGCAGACTGAGCCGATGGCGCACTGCGCCGTGACCACACGGCGGGCCCGCGCTAGGCTGCAGCTTCATCCCGATGCCCGTGCCGTGCGATGCCTGCCAAGCGAACCGCACCTTCCACTGCGCCCACGCTGCTGTCCGGTGGCAACCCGCAGATCGCCAAGGGCGAGGGCGATGCGCCGGTGCAGGCATACATCGCCGCCATGCCGGACTGGAAACGTGCGATCGGCGCGCGACTGGATGCATTGATCGAGCAGGCCGTACCTGGCGTGCACAAGGCGGTGAAGTGGAACTCGCCGATGTATGCGGTTGCGCCGGGCGAAGGGTGGTTTCTCAGCTTCCATTGCTTCACCCGCTACATCAAGGTGGCGTTCTTCCGCGGCGCGGCACTGGCGCCAGTGCCGCCCGAGCCGTCCAGGAGCGCCAATACGCGTTACCTGCACATCTTCGAAGATGCCCCGTTGGATGAAACGCAGTTCCGCGACTGGGTGCGCCAGGCCGCCGCGTTGCCCGGCGAGCGCATGTAACCCCGACGTTCCGATTCCCTTCCCGACGAGAGCCGCTGATGGTCACGCATGCACCGAACCCTGCCGATGCCGGAACACCGGCCGCTGAACTGATCGACGCGCGCATCGCCGAACTGGGTGACTGGCGCGGCGAAACGCTGGCACGCGTGCGCGCCTTGATCCATGAAGCCCTGCCCGACGTGCAGGAGACCTGGAAGTGGCGCGGCACGCCGGTGTGGGAGCAGGACGGCATCCTGTGCACCGGCGAAACCTACAGGCAGGCGGTGAAACTGACCTTCGCCCACGGCGCGGCGCTGCCGGACCCGAAGGGCCTGTTCAATGCCAGCCTGGACGGCAACACCCGGCGCGCGATCGATATCCATCAAGGCGCGATGCCGGATGCCGCTACGTTCAAGGCGCTGCTGCGCGCGGCGGCGACGTTCAACGCGGCGAAGAAGAAGCGCTGACCGTCTTCTGTAGAGCCGAGCCCATGCTCGGCTGACAGGCCTGTGCGGACCAACGGTCCGCACCCACCTCAACGTGGCGGCGCTGGCTCCAGTGCCGCATCCGGGTCGGCCACCGGCGAGGGTGGGCAGGCGGGAATCTCCGAGGGCGTGGCCAGCGCATCGGCATGGGAGGGCTTGCCCATCATCTTCGCCTTGCGCCAGCCACCCCAGCGGTAATACGCCAGCGACAGCAGCATCGACACCAGCGAGCTGACCGGGAAGCTCCACCAGATCGCATCGGCGCCCCAGTAAGGCTGCAGCAGTTCGGCGAACGGCACGCGCACGCCCCACAGCGAGCCAGCCAGGATCAGCAGCGGTGGAATCACCGCGCCGGTGGAGCGCACCACGCCGGAGATCACGAAGCTGACGCCGAAGAACAGGAACGAGCCGATCACTACGTGGTTGAGGTGGCGCGCGATCTCCAGCGCCTGGCTGGCCGGTGGCAGGAACAGCGCCAGCAGCTGGCGATCGAACAGCACCAGCGGCAGGATCAACGCGCCGGTCAGCAGGAAGTTGAACAGCACGCCTTGGCGCGCGGTGCCGCGCACGCGGTCCCAGCGCTGCGCCCCCACGTTCTGTGCGGCCATCGAAGAGCACGCTGCACCGATCGCCATCGCTGGCATCTGCAGGTAGTTCCACAGTTGCAGGGCAGCGCCGTAGCCCGCGCCGGTGTCGGTCCCGTACTGGTTGACCATGGTCATCAGCAGGATCACCGACAGCGAGATCAGCACCATCTGCAGGCCCATCGGCACGCCCTTGACCACCAGCGCCTTGAGGATGGTCATGTCGAGCTTGAACAGGCGCATGTCGGCGCGGCCCAGCCACAGGGTGTGGCGCTTGTGCCGCATGTACAGCAGCAGGCCGGCCAGCGACAGCGTCTGCGCGACCAGCGTGGCCCACGCCGAGCCGGCGATGCCCAGCGCAGGGAACGGCCCCATGCCGAAGATCAGTACCGGGTTCAGCACGATGTCCAGCGCCACCGACACCATCAGGAAACGGAATGGCGTGCGCGAATCACCGGCACCGCGCAGCGCGGCGGTGAGGAAGGCGAACGCGTACAGCGTCGGCATCGCCAGGAAGATGATCTGCAGGTAGGCCTCGGCCAATGGCAGCGAAGCGGCCGGCGTGCCCATCGCCGCCAGCAGCGGATGGGCCATGAACCAGCCGGCGAGGGCGATGATCACCGACAGGCCGATGAAGAAGGTGGCGCTGGTGCCGACCACGCGCCGCGCCTGCGCGATGTCGCGCGCGCCGATCGCCTGGCCGATCAGGATGGTGGAGGCCATGCCAAAACCGAACACCGAGCCGATCAGGAAGAACATGATGTTGTTGGCGTTCGCGGTGGCGGTCAGTGCCGCCTCGCCGAGGAAGCGCCCGACCCAGACCGCGTTCACCGAACCGTTCAGCGACTGCGCGATGTTGCCCGCCAGGATCGGCAGGGAGAACAACAGGAGATTGCGCCCGATCGGGCCGGAGGTCAGGTCAAGCGGTGCCTTGGCCATGGAGTGGTGATCGAATCCCGGGAGGCGCACACTAGCACCAAGCCGGTTTGCGGGATGTGGCAATGCATCAACGACTGCAGGTGGAGCGGAGGTTGGCGCTGGCCTTGATCAGCGCTGTATTGGCCGCATGTTCGATGGACGACCGGCTGGGTGATACCCAGATCCGGCCAACCGACCGTCCCGAGTGCCTGGTCGGCAGCCAGCGCCAGGACCTGGCCTCCGGGGTGCGGCCATTGATCGGCGGCACCGGCTGCCGCGCCGACCCGGACAACCCGCGTCCCCTCAACAAGCCACTGGAGTAGCCTGCCCCCATGCCCGAGCTTTCCCCGCTGTCACCCAGTGTCCGCCTGGACATCTGGTTGTGGGCG
Organism: Stenotrophomonas sp. YJH_SMC_81; assembly: GCF_059370875.1. Classification (NCBI taxonomy): domain Bacteria; kingdom Pseudomonadati; phylum Pseudomonadota; class Gammaproteobacteria; order Lysobacterales; family Lysobacteraceae; genus Stenotrophomonas; species Stenotrophomonas sp. YJH_SMC_81. The sequence continues at coordinate 74,577 of NZ_JCAFUB010000004.1, forward strand.
GCCCGTTTCTTCAAGACCCGCAGCCTGGCCAAGCAGGCGATCGAGACCGGCAAGGTCAGCGTTGCCGGGCAGCGTCCGAAATCCTCACGCGCGGTGCGCGTGGGCGAGCAGCTTCAGGTCGACCGTGGTGAAGAGCATTTCGAGGTCCAGGTGCTCGGCCTGAGCGATCAGCGCGGGCCCGCAGCGACGGCGCAGCAGCTGTATGCCGAGAGCGAGGCCTCCAAGGCGCGTCGTGCCGAACAGCGTGCGCTGCGCATCGCCGCGCGTGACGGGTTCCAGCCGCCGGAGCACAAGCCGGACAAGCGCGCACGCCGGTTGATCCGCGCGCTGGGGGACATCGACGCGCTGTGACGCAGCCCCGGCGTTCGCCGGCGACATCACCTTCCGGGATACGCCGCAGCGCGGTGGCAACGGCTTCAACGAGAGCTCGCCGGACCGTGCCTGCGTCCAGGCGCTGCGGGACGCCAGCCGAAATGGCGTACTGCTGCGGAGAGCATGCGAACCGACGCTTCGCACCCGGTTGAGCGCGCCGGTAGCGCCGGGCCATGCCCGGCGACTACCCCGAACGCCTCAACCGTGCAGGTCGTAGCGGTCCAGTTCCATCACCCGCGTCCAGGCGGCGATGAAATCCTGCACGAACTTCTTCTCGCCATCGGCGCTGGCATAGACCTCGGCCAATGCGCGCAGCACCGCGTTTGAGCCGAACACCAGGTCGGTGCGGGTACCGGTCCAGCGCACAGCGCCGTCGGTGCGGCCACGGCCTTCGTAGCTTTCGCGGCCGGTGGCCTTCCACTGCGTACCCATGTCCAGCAGGTTGACGAAGAAGTCGTTGCTGAGCGTGCCTGGGCGCGTGGTGAACACGCCGTGCTTGCCACCATCGGCATTGGCACCGAGCACGCGCAGGCCGCCGACCAGCACGGTCATCTCCGGCGCGGTCAGCGTAAGCAGCTGCGCCTTGTCGATCAGCAGCGCCTCCCCGGGCACGCTGTAGGCGCCCTTCAGGTAATTGCGGAAGCCATCGGCGACCGGCTCGAGCACCGCGAACGATTCGACGTCGGTCTGTTCCTGGCTGGCGTCGGTGCGGCCCGGGGTGAACGGCACGCTGACCTCATGGCCACCGGCCTTGGCCGCCTGTTCGACACCTACGCCACCGGCCAGCACGATCAGGTCGGCCAGTGACACGTGCTTGCCGCCGGCATTGAAGCTGGCCTGCACCTTTTCCAGCGCGGCCAGCACCTTGGCCAGCTGCTGCGGCTGGTTCACCTCCCAGTCCTTCTGCGGCGCCAGGCGGATGCGCGCACCGTTGGCGCCGCCGCGCTTGTCCGAACCACGGAAGGTCGAAGCCGACGCCCATGCGGTGGACACCAGCTCGGCGACGCTCAGGCCCGCTGCGGCGATCTGCTGCTTCAGCGCGGCGATGTCCTTGGCGTCGATCAGCGGGTGCTGTGCTTCCGGCAGCGGGTCCTGCCAGATGAACTGTTCGGCCGGAATTTCCGGGCCGAGGTAACGTGCGCGCGGGCCCATGTCGCGGTGGGTCAGCTTGAACCAGGCGCGGGCGAAGGCATCGGCGAAGGCCTGGGGCTCGGCGAGGAACCGGCGCGAGATCTTCTCGTAGGCCGGATCCATGCGCAGCGACAGGTCGGTGGTGAGCATGGTGGGGCGGTGCTTCTTCGACGGGTCGTGCGCGTCGGGAATCACCGCTTCGGCGTTCTTGGCCACCCACTGGTGGGCACCGGCCGGGCTCTTGCTCAGCTCCCATTCGTTGCCGAACAGGATTTCGAAGAAATCGTGGCTCCACTGCGCCGGGGTGCGCGTCCAGGTCACTTCCAGGCCGCTGGTGATGGCGTCGCCGCCCTTGCCGCTGCGGAAGCTGCTGGCCCAGCCCAGGCCCTGGTTTTCCAGCCCGGCGGCTTCCGGTTCCTTGCCGACGTTGTCGGCCGGGCCGGCACCGTGGGTTTTGCCGAAGCTGTGGCCGCCGGCGATAAGCGCGACGGTTTCCTCGTCGTCCATGGCCATGCGGCCGAACGTATCGCGGATGTCATGCGCGGCCAGCACCGGATCCGGGTTGCCATCCGGCCCCTCCGGATTGACGTAGATCAGGCCCATCTGCACTGCGGCCAGCGGGTTTTCCAGCGTGCGCGAGTGCACGTCGCCGTCGGCATCGTCATCGGATACGAGCACGCCATGGTTCTCTTCAACGCCTTCCGAGCCATGCTTGTAGCGCACGTCACCGCCCAGCCAGGTGGTTTCGCGGCCCCAGTACACATCCTGGTCCGGCTCCCAGGTATCGGGGCGGCCGCCGGCAAAGCCCAGGGTCTTGAACCCCATCGATTCCAGCGCGACGTTACCGGTGAGGATGAGCAGGTCGGCCCAGGAAATGGCCTGGCCGTACTTCTGCTTGATCGGCCACAGCAGGCGCCGGGCCTTGTCCAGGCTGACATTGTCCGGCCAGCTGTTGAGCGGTGCGAAGCGCTGCTGGCCACGACCGCCGCCGCCGCGGCCGTCGCCGATGCGATAGGTGCCGGCACTGTGCCAGGCCATGCGGATGAACAGGCCACCGTAGTGCCCGAAGTCGGCCGGCCACCAGTCCTGCGAATCGGTCATCAGCGCCTTCAGGTCCGCCTTCAGCGCGGCGTAGTCCAGCCCCTTGAAGGCCTTGGCGTAATCGAAGCCGGCATCGAGCGGATTGGAGCGCGCCGAATGCTGGTTGAGCAGGTCCACGCGCAACTGGTTCGGCCACCAGTCGCGGTTGGTCGTCGCGTCGCCGACGACGGCATGGTTGAACGGGCACTTCGCTTCGCTTTTCATGGGTCTCTACCTGTGGACTGGCGAAAGGTGGAATCGGGGGAGGCCTGACCACGATAGGTGGCGCCTAGCAATGGGTAAATTCGATTGATTCAACCGATGCGATAGTGGTGAACTATGGAGCCGTCCGACTAGGACGGTCGTGTCCGATCAACGCTTCAGCAGACCCGCGCCCAGCTTCATCAAGTCACTGGCTCCGAACTGGCCGTCGCCGTCCTGGTCCAGGACGCCGCCGAGCAGGTTGCCGATGCCGCCGGACTGCTGCGTTTCCTGGCCCAATGCCTGGCTCAGCTGGCCTGCGTTGCCACCCTGGGCGAAGCGCTGGGCCAGGAAGGACATGACGATGGGGGCGAGGATTGCCAGCAGCTTGCCCGAAGTGCCGCTGTCGAGACCGGTCTTCTGCCCGAGCAGTTGTGCCGCCTGCGGTTGCTGGCCACCGAACACGTGGCCGAGGATGCCGGCGCCATCGGTGGCGCCGCTGCCGCCCCCGCCCATCACCGCGCCCAGGATCCCGCCCAGGTCGAAACCGCCGCCACCGCTGTGGTCGCGCTGCAACGCGTTGAGCAGCGACTGCGCGCCCTGCGGCTCACTGGCGTTCTGCCCCATCGCGCCGAGCAGCAGGGGCAGGGCGCTGCCGACGGCCTGGGCGGTCTGGCTGCTGTCCAGGCCGAGTTGCTGGGACAGCTGCTGCAGGCCCTGGCCCTGCTGCAGCTGCTGGAAGAGGGATGCAGCGAGCGATTCGGTGTTCATGGCAGTCTCTGTTCTGTGAAGGAAGGACGGCCCGAGCATAACGCTGCGTGCACTACGGGAATGCGAAGGCAGCCGAGCATGGGCCCGGCTCTACATACAGAGCGCGACGGGGTCGTTGTGGAGCCGAGCATGGGCCCGGCTCTACATACAGAGCGCGACGGGGTCGTTGTGGAGCCGAGCATGGGCTCGGCTCTACAGGCAGGGCGTGAGTTGTAGAGCCCTGCCCGCGCTCGGCCCAGGCCTGCCAGCGGGCGCGGTTACAGCAGCGTCTTCAACCGGTACAGCGCCTCAAGCGCCTGCTTCGGCGTCAACTCGTCCGGGTCGATCGCCGCCAGCGCTTCCTGCGCCTTGCTGGACGGCGCGCTGAACAGGCCGAACTGCTGCGGTGCATCCAGTGCCTGCGGTGCCAGTTCGGCCGCGTGGCTTTCACCGCCGCGCTGTTCCAGCTCGGCCAGGCGGCGACGCGCCTGCGCCACAGTAGCCCGCGGCAGGCCGGCCAGTGCGGCCACCTGCAGGCCGAAGCTGCGGTTGGCCGGGCCATCCTTCACCGCGTGCATGAACACCAGCGCTTCACCGTGCTCGACTGCATCCAGGTGCACGTTGGCAATGCCGCTGCGGCCGCCCTCGTGTTGTTCGTCGGCCAGCGCGGTCAGCTCGAAGTAGTGGGTCGCGAACAGCGTATAGCAGCGGTTCTGGTAGGCCAGGTGACGTGCGACCGCGTCGGCCAGCGCCAGGCCGTCGTAGGTGGAGGTGCCGCGGCCGATCTCATCCATCAGCACCAGCGAATGGGCGGTGGCGTGATGCAGGATGTAGCTGGTCTCGGCCATCTCGACCATGAAGGTGGATTGCCCGCGCGCCAGGTCGTCGCCGGCGCCGATGCGGGTGAGGATGCGGTCGATCGGGCCGATCACAGCGCGGCTGGCCGGCACGAAACTGCCGATATGGGCCAGCAGCACGATCAGCGCGTTCTGCCGCATGTAGGTCGATTTACCGCCCATGTTCGGGCCGGTGATGACCAGCATGCGACGATCGGGGTGCAGGTCCAGGTCGTTCGGTTCGAACGGCTGCTCACGCACCGCTTCGACCACCGGGTGGCGGCCACGTTCGATCTTCAGGCACGGTGCCGTTTCCAGTTCCGGGCGTGACCAGTCCAGTGCCTGCGCGCGCTCGGCGAAGGCGGCCAGCACGTCCAGTTCGCTCAGCGCAGCGGCGCACTGCTTCAACGGTTCCAGCTGTTCGCCGAGGGTGTCCAGCAGCTGCTCGTACAGGTACTTCTCGCGCGACAGCGAACGGTCGCGCGCGGACAGCACCTTGTCTTCGAACGCCTTCAGTTCTTCGGTGATGTAGCGCTCGGCATTGGTCAGCGTCTGGCGGCGGGTGTAGTGCACCGGCGCACGGTCGGACTGGCCCTTGCTGATCTCGATGTAGTAGCCATGCACGCGGTTGTAGCCCACCTTCAGGGTGGGAATGCCGCTGCTTTCGCGTTCGCGCTGTTCCAGATCGACCAGGAACTGGTCAGCATGGGTGGACAGGCGGCGCAGCTCGTCCAGCTCTTCATCGAAGCCGTCGGCCAGCACGCCGCCGTCGCTCAGCTTCAGTGGCGGCATTTCGGCAATGGCGCTGGCCAGCAGCTGCGCGCACGCGTCATGCTCGCCCAGCGCGGCGTGCAGGGCCTGCAGGCGCGGCGAATCCAGCGGCGCCAGCACCTCGCGCACGGCGGGCAGCAAGCCCAGGCCATCGCGCAGGGTGGAGAAATCGCGCGGGCGCGCCGAGCGCAGCGCGACGCGGGTGAGGATGCGTTCCAGGTCGCCCAGGCGGCGGAACTGTTCGCGGATATCGGCGTCGCTGCCGCGGTCGATCAGGGTTTCCACCGCATGGTGACGCTGTACCAGGACCTCGCGCAGGCGCAGTGGGCGGTGCAGCCAGCGCCGCAGCAGGCGGCCGCCCATCGGCGTCACCGTGCTGTCGAGCACGCCCAGCAGGGTATTACGGGTATCGCCGTCGACGCGCGTGTCCAGTTCCAGGTGGCGACGGGTGGCGGCGTTCATCGCGATCGCCTCGCCAGCGGTTTCCATCGCGATCGAGGTCAGGTGCGGCAGGCGCTGCTTCTGGGTCTCCTCGACATAGCCGAGCAGGGCACCTGCGGCAGCGGTCGCGCGCGGCTTGTCATCGATGCCGAAGCCGCTCAGGTCATGCAGCTTGAAGAAGTTCAGCAGCTGGCGGCGGCCGCTGTCGGCGTCGAACAACCAGGGGGCGCGACGGCGCACGCCGGTGCGCTGGCGCAGGAATTCCGGCCAGTTTTCTTCGTCGGGCACCAGCAGCTCGGCCGGCTCCAGTCGGGCCAGTTCGGCTTCCAGGGCGTCGTCGGTTTCCACTTCGTTGACCAGGAAGCGGCCACCGGCCAGGTCGGCCCAGGCCAGGCCGTAGCCCTGCTTCGTGCGCGACAGCGCCATCAGCAGGGTGTCACGGCGCTCGTCCAGCAGCGCTTCGTCGGTGACGGTTCCGGGGGTGACGATGCGCACCACCTTGCGTTCGACCAGGCCCTTGGCCAGCGCCGGGTCACCGATCTGCTCGCAGATCGCCACTGACTCGCCCAGCGCCACCAGCCTTGCCAGGTAGCCCTCGTAGGCATGCACCGGCACGCCGGCCATCGGAATCGGTGCGCCGCCGGAGCTGCCACGCTGGGTCAGGGTGATGTCGAGCAGGCGCGCGGCCTTGCGCGCATCGTCGTAGAACAGCTCGTAGAAGTCGCCCATGCGGAAGAACAGCAGCAGGTCCGGGTACTCGGACTTGGCTGCGAAGAACTGCTTCATCAGCGGGGTATGTTCGGCGGACTTGTCTTTGGACATGGGACTCGTGGATCAGGGCATCCGGCCGCGCCGGAGGGCAGCGGCAGCGGAGCGCGTACAGGGCCGTCCATGGTAACTGCTGGGGCGCAGGGCTGCCGCCACCGGTGGCAGGCCGGTACGGCACGGAAAGGGGGGTCAGGCCGGGACCAACGTGATCTGCTGGTGGCCGTCGATGATCTGCATGACGATCTCGAAGTAGGTCGGGCCTTCGCCCCGTTGCATGTCCTGCAGCTGGAGGGCAATGGCCTGCGTATTGAAACTGCCCGGTGTGTCCAGCTTTGCCTGCAGCCATTGGCGGGTGGTCTCCATGCCCAGGGCCGTGCGGCTGTGGGCGATATCGCGCCAGATCAGCGTGGCCTGCGCCTGGCCGGCCAACGCGCCATAACTGCCATGCAGCAGGTCGTCCAGCGCATCCAGGCTCGGCCCGAGCTGCCACGCCTCGCCAGCCATGAACACGCGGTTGATCTCCGCGTACAGGCTGGCGATGTCATCGATGGCGGCGCCTTCAATCTGTAGGACGATGGTCATGCGCCGACTGTAGCGTGACCCGCGCGCAGGGCGTGTGCGGCTGAACGGAATCGCTTTGCGGGCGTGGGCCGTGCACCGCATACTTCGCGGCTGCACTTCGCTGCACGGCTGTCGTGCAGCAGCATGCGCCGCTTTGCAGGCACGAGGCGAACGCTCGTTCCGCAACCTGCCAGCGCTTTGCCGCGAGCCTTTGCACCGGGCTGACGCGCGCCCTCCGGAAATTCATCCTTCAGAAACTCCCGCGCCGGCCGATCTGTACTCCGGCATTGCGCCTGTCGCGCGATGCCGTGGCTGTCCATGGTGGCGCAGCCTCGGTTCACGTTCCTGCAGCACCGCGGCTGGCACCGCGGGCGCTGGCAGGACGATTTCGAATGGAACGTAGCGTGGAAACAGGGAAGAAGCACCCGGGGCCGAGGCTCCATCGTGGTTGGTCATTGATGCTCGCCGTTGCCGCATGGCCGGCGACCGCCCAGCAGGCCGGTGATCCCGCCGCGCAGGAACTGCTGCGGCAGCAGGAGCGCGAACGCGTGCTGCGCGAGCAGCAGGAACAACGCCCCGACGTCCGCCTGGAGCGGGACGCGCAGAAGGAGGGCGACCGCCTGCCGGCGCGGGAGAACCCGTGCGTACGCATCGATCGCATCGTGCTGGAAGGCGAAGACAGCCAGCGCTTCGGCTGGGCACTGGCGGCGGCCGACCCGACGGACGATCCGGCCACTGGCCGTTGCCTGGGAACCGAAGGCATCAACGTGGTGATGAAGCGTGTGCAGAACGCGATCATCGCCCGTGGCTATGTCACCACGCGCGTGCTGTCGGCACCGCAGGACCTCAACCAGGGCACGCTGGCGTTGTCGGTGGTGCCGGGCCGGTTCCGCGAGGCCGTGTTCTCCGATCCGCAGGGACGGCATCCGGCCCTCGCCAATGCACTGCCGATCCGCAGCGGCGGCCTGCTCAACCTGCGTGACATCGAGCAGGGCCTGGAGAACCTGCAGCGCGTGCCCACCGTCAGCGCCGACATCAAGATCGCGCCGGCCGACGGCGAGGGCGCGGCGCCGGGCCAGAGCGACCTGCAGATCGACTGGACGCAGCGCTCGCCGGTGCGCGCCAGCGTCACCCTGGACGATGCCGGCAGCCGCGGCACCGGCAAGCTGCAGGCCAACGCGACGCTGTCGCTGGACAATCCGCTGGGCCTGAACGAGCTGTTCTACGTCAGTGCGGGCCGTGGCGTGTTCAACGGCCGCGGCAAGGACACCGACAGCTGGACCGCGCACTACGACGTGCCCTACGGCTACTGGCTGTTCGGTGCTACTGCCAGCGCCTACGACTACAGCCAGAACGTGGTCGGCGCCTTTGAACGCTATGAGTACAGCGGCCGCAGCCGCAACGCCGAAGCGCGGGTGGACCGGCTGCTGCTGCGCAATGCCAAGGTCAAGTTCAGTGCCTACGCACGCGGCTGGCAGCGCGAGTCGAAGAACTACATCGACGATACCGAGATCGAAGTGCAGCGCCGCCGCACCGCTGGCTGGGAACTGGGCCTGACCCACAAGCAGTTCATCGGCACTGCCACGCTCGATGCCAGCGTGGCCTACCGGCGTGGCACGGGCGCCTTCCACGCACTGCGTTCGCCGGAAGAGATGGCGCAGTTGTGGGACCCGACGTTGCCGCTGGAAGGCACCTCGCGGATGAAGCTGATCACCGCCGACGCGCAGTTCAGCGTGCCGTTCCAGCTGGGCAGGCAGCGCCTGCGCTACACCGCCGCATGGCGGGCGCAGTGGAACCGCACACCGCTCTCGCCACAGGATCGCTTCGCCATCGGTGGCCGCTATACCGTGCGCGGTTTCGACGGTGAAAGTTCGCTCAGTGGCGAGCGTGGCTGGTCGCTGCGCAACGATCTTTCGCTCGGTATCGGGGGCGGCCAGGAGTTCTACGTGGCTGCCGACTACGGCCGCATTGGCGGCCCATCCGCGCAGTGGCAGTCCGGCCATGACCTGGCCGGCATGGCACTGGGCCTGCGCGGCGGCTGGCAGCAGCTTTCCTGGGATGGCTTCGTGGGTTCGGCGCTGCACAAACCCGCCCATTTCCCCGCCGACTACACCACATTCGGCTTCAGCCTGGCCTGGCGCTACTGATCCGCCACAAGGACACGTGACATGAACACTATCTATCGTCTGGTTTTCAACCGCGCGCTGCGCGTCTGGCAGGTGGCTTCGGAGCTGGTGAAGGGCGGCGGTGGCCTGGTCGGCCATGTGCCGGGCCGGCAGAGCGCCGCGCTGTCGCCGCTGGGCTTCGCACTGATGTGCTCACTGGGCTGGGTCAGCCTGGGAACGCCTGCGCTGGCGCAGTCCGATGCGCGCATCATTTCCGATCCGAATGCGCCGGGCCGTGAACGGCCGACGATGGTGACCGCACCCAATGGCGTGCCGATGGTGAACATCACCACGCCGTCGGCGGCGGGTGTGTCGCGCAACCGCTATTCGCAGTTCGACGTGGGCCGCGATGGCGTCATCCTCAACAACGCCCGCGGCCAGGTGCAGACGCAGCTGGGCGGCTGGGTGCAGGGCAACCCGTGGCTCGCCACCGGCAGTGCACGGGTCATCCTCAATGAAGTGAATGGTCCGGCCAGCGGGCTCAACGGCTATGTGGAAGTGGCCGGGCAGCGCGCCGAAGTGATCATTGCCAACCCGGCCGGGATCCAGGTCAATGGCGGCGGTTTCCTCAATGCCAGCCGGGTGACCCTGACCACCGGCACGCCGATGTTCACGGGTGCAGGCGCACTTGAGGGCTATCGGGTCACCGGTGGCGCGATCCAGATCGATGGCGATGGCCTGGACACCAGCCGTGCCGATTACACCGACCTGATCACCCGTTCGTTGCAGGTCAACGCCGGCATCTGGGCCAACCAGCTGCAGGCGACGCTGGGCAACAACGTAGTCAGTGCCGACCACAGCCAGGCCAGCGCGACCGCGGCCAGCGGCGAGGCACCGGCCTTCGCGCTGGACGTTGGCGCGCTGGGCGGCATGTTCGCCAACAAGATCTGGCTGGTCGGCAACGAGCACGGCGTGGGCGTGCGCAATGCCGGCAGCATTGGCGCACAGGCCGGCGAGCTGGTGGTGACGGTGGATGGCCGGCTGGAAAACACCGGCGCCCTGCAGTCGCGGCAGAACATGCGCGTGCAGGCCAGTGGCGATCTTGCCAATGGCGGCACCATCGCGGCCAAGCGCGAAGTTGCGATCACCGCCGGTGGCACGCTGGACAACAGCGGCGGCACGCTCAATGCACAGCGCCTGCAGGTGGAGGCGCACGGGTTGCGCAACCATGGCGGCGCCATTGAACAGACCGGCGCGCAAGCGCTGGCGCTCAAGGCCGACGCAGCCAGCAACCGTAGCAATGGCCTGTTGGGTGCACTGGATGCCGTAGCGTCAGGTGGTAACGGGAGCAGCGCTGGCAGCGGCACGTCGCCCGGCAATGGCGGTGGAACACCGGGAACCGGCACGCCGGGAACGCCGGGAACCGGAGGCGGCAATGGCGGCTCGGCGGGTACGCCGACGTCGCCGGAGCTGCCCCTGGCCGAGGGCCTGATCGCCATCGCCGGTACGCTGGACAACGACGGCGGCAGCATCAGCAACGGCGGCACGGTGTCACTGGTCGCACGCAACGGTCTCGACAACAGCGGCGGTCGCCTGGGAGTGAGCGCGCTGCAGGCCGGGGGTGAGCTGCGCAATGACGGCGGCATGCTGCAGGTGCATGGCGATGCCGCGTTGCAGGTGGGCCTGTTGTCGAACCAGAAGGGTGCGCTGAGCGTGGCCGGCGACCTGTGGCTGGATGCGCAGTCGCTCGACAACCGCGGTGGTGAACTGCGCCACGCCGGCAAAGCGGCATCGTCGTGGACGGTGCAGGGCCTGTTCAACAACGACGGTGGTCTGCTGGCCACCAATGCCACGCAGCTGGCCTTGCGCGCAGGCCAGGTCGGCAATGCCGGTGGCCGTATCGAACATGCCGGTGGCGATGGTCTCGCGTTGGGTACGGGCGACTGGGCCGGCAGCGGTGGGCGACTGAGTACCCTGGGCCGCCTGCAATGGTCGGCCGGCAACGCCGATCTGCGCAACGGTTCGCTCAGTGCGGCCGGGTTCGAGATCCTGGCCGCGACGCTGGACAACCGGGGCGGCAGCCTGCTGTCGCTGGGTAGCGGGGCCAGTTCGGTGAAGGCCACGACGCTGGACAACAGTGCCCGCGGCACGTTGGCCGGCAACGGCGATCTGGCACTGGTCGCGACCACGCTGGACAACAGCAACGGCCTGGTTCAGCAGGCTGGCACCGGCACCCTGAGCGTGCAGGCCGATACGTTGCGTGGCAGCGAAGGGCGCCTGCTCAGCAACGGCGCGCTGGTGCTGTCCGGCGGGGAGTTGGACGTGAGTGGTGGTACGACATCGGCGCAGAGCGTGCAGATCCACGCCGGGGCACTGCGCAACCGCCAGGGCCAGATCGTCTCGCAGGGTGTCTCGGCGCTGGCGCTGGACGTGCGCCATGCGTTCGACAATCAGGGCGGCCAGATCGTCGGCAACGGAGGCCTGCGCATCGACGCCGGTCGCATCGACAACCAGAAGGGCACGCTGCAGTCGGCCGGCACGCAGGGTGTGGCGCTGACGGTGCGCGGCACGCTGGATAACAGCGGCGGCGCGATATCCGGCAATGGCCAGGTGCAGCTTCAGGCCGACAGCCTGGTCAACCAGGGTGGCAAGGTACTGGCCGCAGGCAGCGCTGCATTGCAGGTGCAGGTCCGCGAGCTGCTGGACAACAGCAACGGTGGCCGATTGGCCGGTACCGGTGATGTGCAGCTGCAGGCAGCGCGCCTGGACAACCGCGGCGGCGCGATCGAACACGCGGGCAGAGGCACCTTGCAGATCCGGGCCGACAGCCTGCAGGGCGCGGCGGGCCGGATCCTCAGCCAGTCGTCGCTGACGCTGGAAGGGGGCGAGCTTGTGCTCGGCGCCGGCAGCGTTACCCAGGCCGAGCGCACCGCCATCGATGCGCAGCGCCTGGACAATGCCGGCGGCAGCCTCAGTGCGACTGGCAGCGAGGCGCTGCTAGTGCGTGTGGCGCAGGCATTGGACAACAGCGGCGGCACGATCGCCGGCAACGGCGCGCTGGATGTTCAGGCCGGTGAACTGATCAACCGCAAGGGCACGCTCAGCGGTGCCGGAACGGCTGACAGCACGCTGCAGATCGTCGCTGCGCTGGACAACCACGAAGGCACGATCGCCAGCAATGCCAATCGCCTGACGGTCACTTCCGCACGGCTGGACAACAGTGGCGGCAGCATCCGCCAGGCCGGCAACCAGGGCCTGGACATCACCACCGGCCGCCTGGACGGCAGCAAGGGCACGCTGGTCTCCTCGGCCACGCTGACCCTGCGTGCTGGCGACGTGGATCATCGTGACGCGACACTGGGCGCCGATCGCCTCGACCTTGAGGCCACCACGCTCGACAACGCCGGTGGCCGCATCATCGCCAGCGGCGAAGGCGCCAGTCGCATCAAGGCCACGACGCTGGGCAATGCCGGTGGCACGCTGGCCAGCAATGGCGACCTGGCCCTGCTGGCACAGGTGCTGGACAACCGTGCAGGCAGGATCCAGCACGCGGGGAGCGGCCAGCTGCAGGTCTCGGCGAAGACCCTGCTGGGCAACGGCGGCAGCGTGCTCAGCAATGGCAGCTTCGCGCTGGACGGCGCCAACCTCGATCTGACCGCGGCAACCACCTCGGCGCGCCGCGTCGACATCACCGCCGATACCCTGACCACCGCCGGTGGCACGCTCACCGCAACCGGTGAAGACGCGCTGCGCCTGCGCGTACAGGGTGTGCTGGACAATCGCGGTGGATCGCTGGCCAGCAATGGCGCGCTGGCTGTCACCGCGCAGCAGCTGATCAATGCACAGGGCACGCTGCAGGGTGCAGGCGCGGGCCACTCCACGCTGGCGATCGGCCAGGCGCTGGACAACCAGAAGGGCCGCATCCTGCTCGGCGGTGCCGGCACGGTCACCGCGGCCAGCCTCGGCAACCAGGGCGGCACCGTGCATGCGGGCGGCAGCGCGCTGGTGCTGGGCGTTGACGGTCGCCTCGACAATGGCGAGCAGGGGCTGCTGTCCAGTACCGGCACGATGACCCTGGGCGCCGACAGTCTCGACAACCGCCACGGCACCCTGGTCGCTGGCAAGGACCTGAGCGCGACCACGGCGGCAGGCGTAGACAACAGCGACGGCGCGATGCAGGCCGGCGAACGGCTGCAGTTGCAGGGCAACGGCCTGCTCAACCAGCGCGGCACGCTGCTGGGCGGCCAGCTGGACATCGATACCCGCGGCCAGCGGTTGGACAACCGCGCCGGCACGCTGGGCACGCAGAAGGGCGCGCTGAGCGTTCGCAGTGGCGCGATGGACAACCAGGGCGGTCGCGTGCAGTCGGCGGCCGACCTGGCCATCAACACGGCCGGGCAGGACATCGACAACCGTTTCACGGCCGGCAGCGGTGGATTGCTGGCGGCCGGGAAGCTGCAGCTGGATGGTGGCGCGCTGGACAACCGTGGCGGCGCAGTCAATGCACAAGGCGATGCGCGCTTGCTGCTGGCCCGCGTCGACAACAGTTCCGGTGGAACACTTGCCAGCGCCGCGAAACTGTCGCTGCAGGCGGCGAGCCTGGCCAATGCCAGTGGTCGCGTGCAGGCCGGGCGCAACCTCGACCTGACCCTGGACGGGCACCTGGACAACGCCGACGGCGCGATCGCGGCCGGCCAGCTGCTGACCCTCACGGCCGCCAGCGTGGACAACCGCAACACCCGTGGCGGCGACGGCACGCGTGGCCTGCAGGCGGGCCAGCTGCAGTTCGGTGCACAGTGGCTGGACAACAGCCAGGGCCAGGTCGTCACTGATGGCGGTGCGCGGCTGCAGATCAACGGCCAGCTGCAGAACACCGGCGGCGTGATCAGCACCGGCGGCAACCTGGACAGCCAGGCGGACAACGTCGCCAACAGCGGCGGCCTGCTGCGCGCCGATGGCAGCCAGACCCTGGTCGCACGTGCGCTCAGCGAAGACGGCCAGGTGCATGCGCAGCGTGACCTCGGCCTCACCCTGCAGCAGGGCATGCGCCAACGTGGCGAATGGATCGCCAACGGCACGCTGTCGCTGAACCTGTCCGGCGACCTCGACAACCAGGGTGTGGTGCGCGGTGGCAACCTCGACCTCAACGCCCAGAACATCACCAATGCGGCCTCGGGTGAGATCTCCAGCCAGGGCACGACCCACCTCAATGCCCGTGGCCAGCTGACCAACCGGGGCCTGATCGATGGCGCGCTGACCCACCTGGAGGCCGGCGAAATCGACAATCTTGGCACCGGGCGCATCTATGGTGATCGCGTGGCGATCTCCACCGGCGTGCTGAAGAATCGCGCCGAAGAGGCCGGTGGTGCCACCCGCGTCGGCACCGTGGCTGCACGCGAGCGCCTGGACCTGGGCGTGCGCGAGCTGCAGAACACCGGCAAGGGCCTGATCTACAGCGGCGGTGATGCTGCCATCGGCGGCACGCTGAGTGCCGATCGCATCGCCAGCGGCATTGCCGGGCGGATCGACAACATCAGCTCGGTCATCGATGTCACCGGCAACCTGTCCATCGATGCGCAGGTGGTCAACAACATCCGCGAGAACGTGGTCATCACACAGACCACCACCGTGAACGCTCCGGTGCGCATGGATCGACCCGCCTGGTGGCGCAACGGCAAGAATGGCACCGAGGACATTCGCAGCACCAGTCACTATTCGGCGCACGAGGTGTACTACCTCAATCCGACCGATATCCTGGAAGACACGCCGCATATCACGCCGGATGGCTTCACCGTGCACCGTGCGGTGGTACGACTGACCGCGCAGACCAGTGCCTACTTCTTCGGGCGCGGTGGGCTGTATGCCGCGCTGGGTGAGCGTGCGCGGCTGAACGTGCAGGACGGCACGGTGGTGATGTACTACGTCGGCCGCCAGGACAACCAGGTCAATCCGGACCAGGTTGCCGCTGGTGCCGACGATCCGTTTGCCGAGCTGGCCACCCTGCATCCCGATTCGCCGGCATTCCGCTACGTCGATGACAAACTCACCTACTCGTCAGCGTATGGCACCTGTACGACCAACTGCGTGCAGTTGTGGACCTACAAGGACTACGATCCCGACCGCATTCTGACCAGCCCACAGTTTGCGGGCGGCAACTCCACCAGTGCCAACGAGCAGTATCGCCTGGCCACGCGCACCGTGACCGAAGATGTGTTGCAGCCGAGCGTCGGTGCCGATGCGGTCATCCGGTCAGGCGGTGCGATGCGCATCCGCAGCGATGATCTGCGCAACCACTACGGCAGCATTGCCGCCGGCGGCGATCTGGACATCATCGGCCTGACCGGCGCGGCAAAGGTGGAGAACCTGGCGGCCACGCTGTATCGCACGCACCAGTTCTCCAACGTCAGCCACACCTTCGGCGGGGATGTGATGACCTGGAGTGCTCCGGCCATTTCCGAGGTGACCGGTAAGATTGGCGGCCGCATTGTCAGCGGCGGCTCGTTGAGCATCGACGTCGGTGACCTGAGCAACCTCAACCAGGGACGGAACGCACCGAACGTGCAGAACGGTTCGGCCATGGCCAACCTCAACGTGCAGGGGCCCACGGCGCTGCCGGATGGGCCGGGCCATGGCGGTGCGCAGGGGCCGGGCCAGTCCGCCGGCACCGGTGCCGAACGCGCGCTGGCACAGGCGGCCGATGGTGCCAGTACCCAGCAAGGGAGCAGCGTCGGCGGCGTGAGCGGCAACACCGGTACGTCCGGGCCGCGCGTGGTCGCAGCCAGTGGAGGATCACCGGATCGCATCGCGATGGGTGCACCGGACACGCGCGCGCCGAGCGCCAGCCTGTTCAACGTCAATCCCAACGGCGGCCACTATCTGGTCGAGACCGATCCGCGCTTCACCGACCACAAGACCTGGCTGAGTTCGGACCATCTGCTGGGCCAGATGGGCTACTCGCCCGATACCGTGCAGAAGCGGCTGGGTGATGGGTACTACGAGCAGAAGCTGGTGCGCGAGCAGATCGGCCAGCTGACCGGTCGCCGCTTCCTCGACGGCTACGCCAGTGACGAGGCGCAGTACCGCGCGCTGCTGGAGGCCGGTGCCACGGTCGCCAGCGAATGGGGCCTTCGCCCCGGCGTGGCGCTGACCGAAGCGCAGATGGCACAGCTGACCAGTGACATTGTCTGGCTGGTCGAGCAGACCGTCACCCTGGCCGATGGCAGCACCACCACCGCGCTGGTGCCGCAGGTCTACCTGCGCCTGCGCCCGGGCGACCTGGACGGCAACGGTGCACTGCTGGCCGGCGCCAATGTCGATATCAAACTGGGCAATGACCTGGTCAACACCGGCAACATCGCCGGGCGCAAGCTGGTGACCATCGATGCCGGCAACATCGAGCATCTGGGCGGCAGCATTTCCGGCCAGTACGTCGGGCTGTCGTCGGACAAGGACATCCGCGTTGTCGGTGCCGCCGTGACGGCTAGCGATGCGCTGTCGGTCAAGGCTGCGGGCAATGTCACGGTGGCCTCCACGGTGGAGACACAGCAGGGCGGTGGCACCTACCAGTACGAGACCAACCGCATTGATCGGGTTGCTGGTCTGTATGTAACCAATCCCAGTGGCGACGGCATGCTGTCGGTGGTGGCCGGTGGTGACATCAGCCTGCAGGCCGCACAGATCCGCAACGCCGGCGCCGACGGCCTGACCCAGCTGGCCGCAGGCGGCACTCTGGATGTTGGCGCGATTGCGCTGGAGGAACGCCGCGACGCCACCTTCGATGAACGCAACCATCAGCGCAGCAGCAGGACGACACACGCTGCCACGTCAGTGCAGGGCGCTGGCGATGTGGTGCTGGCGGCCGGCAAGGACATCAACCTGGCCGCCGCGCAGATCAGGGCGGCGGGCGGTCTGGCATTGCAGGCCGGTGGGGACATCAACAGCCAGGCGCTGGTGGACAGCGAGAGCCGGGATTTTGCGAACGCGGGCAAGCGCAGCTCGCTGCAGGTCAGCCAGAGTGATGAGACGGTGCGGGGCAGTACATTGCAGGCCGGGGAAGATTTGCTGCTGAACGCGGGCCGGGATGTGAACCTGACAGCCGCGTTGGTCGACAGCAATGACGGCGCGGTAAGCGTGGCTGCGGGCCGCGACGTCAACCTGCTCTCGGCCAACGAGACGCACGACTACAGCCTGGACAGCTACGACAAGAAAAAGAAGACGCTCTCCAGTACCACCACCACGCGCAGCGTCGACGCGAGCGACAGCTATGCCATCGGCACGGCGATCCAGGGCGAGCGTATCAACATCACGGCTGGACGCGATCTGACTGCGGTAGGTGCGGTGGTCGATGCCACCGGCAACGTGATTCTGGGGGCTGGCAACAATGTGCTGATCACTGCCGCCGAGGACCATCACAGCAGTGAGTCCAGCGAGCGCAAAAAGAAATCCGGCGTTACCGGAGGCTTCGGCAACGGCGTGGCATCGGTCGGCTACAGCAGCGCGAAGAACAGCAGCACCCGCGCCGAACAATCCACCACCCAGGTGGGATCGGCGATCGCCTCGCGCGACGGCAATGTGCTGATCAATGCTGGCAACACACTGACGATCGAGGCGTCGGACGTCGCCGCAGGCGAGAACCTGACACTGGTGGGCAAGGAGATTGCGCTGCTGGCGCGACAGGACACCACGGACAGCCAATCCAGTCAGGCCAGCAAGTCCAGCGGCTTCTCGGTGGGCGTGACCTACGACCCGACCAAGGCCTACCGCAGCGCCCGCGATTCGACCACCGACGGTATGGCCGATAGTGGCTCGGCGATGGGGCGGATCACCCGCACCGCCGAAGGCGCCGCCTCCGGCCTGCGCGCGGCCACCACGTCGACCGTGGTGACTGCCGGCAGCCAGCGCACCAACAGCGAACAGAGCCATTCGACCAGTGATGCCCGCGTCAGCCAGTTGGCTGCAGGCGGCGATCTCACGTTGATTGCCAACGGCGGCTCGATCCTCAGCCAGGGCACACAGATGTCGGCCGAGGGCAACGCTGTGCTGCTGGCCACCCAGGACATCGTGTTCGACGTGGCCCACAACACCGAGCGCAGCGACAGCAGCAGCCATGGCAAGGGCTGGGGCTTTGCCAACAACACCAGCGGCTTGCCGTTCGGTACCAACAACTCGCAGAGTCAGGGCAGCGGTAGCAGTGACACCATCACTGGCACGCAGCTGTCCGTTGGCGGCGGCGTGCGCATGGCCACCACCGAAGGCAACATCAGCCTGACCGCGGCCAACATCGCCGCCGAGAAGGACGTCAGCATCCGTGCGGCCGGCGATCTGCTGGTGCGCAGCGGGCAGGATACGGTCAGCAACGCCAATACGTCCGACAGCAAGGCGATCGGCACGGTACAGATATCGGATACAGAGAAGTTCTCCGGCTGGCACCGCGAGCAGCACCAGGACGACAGCGCGCAGGTGTCACAGGTGGCCAGCAGCATCGGCAGTCTGGGCGGAAGCGTGAACCTGACCGCCGGTGGCAAGTACACGCAGACGGCCAGCAACGTGGTGGCCGCCAAGGACGTGAACATCACCGCCGCCGA
Organism: Stenotrophomonas sp. YJH_SMC_81; assembly: GCF_059370875.1. Classification (NCBI taxonomy): domain Bacteria; kingdom Pseudomonadati; phylum Pseudomonadota; class Gammaproteobacteria; order Lysobacterales; family Lysobacteraceae; genus Stenotrophomonas; species Stenotrophomonas sp. YJH_SMC_81. The sequence continues at coordinate 93,177 of NZ_JCAFUB010000004.1, forward strand.
GATCGAGCTGTTGACCGCCGACGAGAGCGGCCACTACTCGCAGAGCGACAAGGACCTGAAGATCGGCGTGTTCGCGCGGGTGAAGTCGCCGTTGATCGACCTGATCAACAACGTGGACGCGGCACGTCAGTCCGATGACCGCCTGCAGAAGATGCAGGGCATGGCGGCGGGCGCCAACGCGTACCAGGCAGCCAGTGCGATCTCGGCACTGTCCGGCCGTGGCGGCAGTGGCGAACTGTTCCGTGCTGAAGCAGGCATCGGCTTCAAGACCGCCAACAGCAGTGCAGATGGCAGCAGCATGGTTTCGCGTGGCTCCACCATCCAGGGCGGCGGCAACGTCAACCTCACCAGCACCCAGGGCGACATCCATGTGGTGCAGGGCAACCTGAGTGCAGGCAACACCCTCAGCCTGGATTCGGCCGGCGACATCCTGCTGGAAGCAGGCAAGGCGAATGTGGCCGACCGCAGCAAGAGCAGCAATGCAGGCGCCGAAGTCGGCGTGGGCGTCTCGGTGGGCGCGCAGACCGGCGTGTACGTGTACGCCGAAGCCAGTGTTGGCAGCAGCAAGGCCAATGCCGAGAGCAGCACCTGGCAGAACACCACGCTGACCGGCAAGAACATCTCGATGAAGGCCGAGGGCGATACCACGCTGCGTGGCGCCACGGCGACCGCTGATCGCATCGACGTCAAGACCGGCGGCACGCTGACCATTGAATCGCTGCAGGACATCGCCGAGAGCATGTCCAGGAACAGCCAAGTGGGTGGCCGCGTACAGGTGTCGTTCGGTACCGCGTGGAATGCCGACGGGTATGCGAGCGCAGGCAAGGCCAGCGGCAGCTATCAGGGTGTCGGCCAGCAGAGCGGCCTGTTTGCCGGCAATGGCGGGTACCACGTCGATGCCGGCCACGTGAACCTGGTGGGCGGGGCGATTGCCAGCACTAATGCAGGCAACAGTGAACTGACTGCGGGCTCGCTGACGTTCACCGACCTGCAGAACCACATGGACTACACGGCCAGCTCCGGCAGCATCAGTGGTGGTGCGGGCGGGCAGATGGATGGCTGGGCGCCCAAGCCGGGAACGGCCGCACCCCGAGGTGGTCCGGGCCTGCCGATGATGGAAAAGGGCAGCGACAGCAGCTCCACCCTTGCCACCTTGACCGAGGGCAACATCACCATCGGTGGCAAGCAGACGTCGGCGGCTGAGCTGGGCATCAACACCGATGCCAGTGGGGCACATCGTGCGCTGGATGCATTGCCGGATGCGAGCAAGTTGCTGGCGGACCAGCAGGCGATGGCGGCTGCGGCGGGGACGGTGATGGCCACCAGCCAGCAGATTGCATGGGACGTTCAAGCCTATCAGAGCAAGAAGGCAACCCAGGCGTACTATGATGGCCTATCAAGCGATGATAAGAAGGCGTTCAACGCGCTTAGCGCGGAGCAGCGCGATGCGGTGCTGACGGCAAACAGCCAAGCTTATAACGATGCGAAGAAGTGGGGTGATGGCGGTGAGTACAGCCGTGCCCTGAGCGCAGTGACGACGGCTGTGGTAGGGGGCGTAGCCGGCCAGGGCGCCGGTCAGGTCGCGTCCAATGCGCTGGCGCCCTATGCCGCTTACTTCATCGGCAGCAAGCTTGACTCGAACCACGGCAGCGATCCCAATGCGACTCTGCAATTGCTGTCGCACGCGGTATTGGGTGCACTGCTGGCGGAAGCCAATGGTGGCAATGCGGGAACCGGAGCGGTCTCTGCGGCTGGCGGCGAGTTGGCCGCGAAGGTGCTGACCAGTACATTGACCGGAGGAGATCCTTCCAGGCTGAGCCCGGAGCAGAAGGAGATGGTGCTGGCGTTGTCGCAGGCGGTGGGAGCACTGGCGGGTGGGTTGTCAGGGCAGGATCTGGCTGGGATCGCGTTGAATGCGGGGATTGCCAAGAATTCGGTTGAGAACAACTTCCTTTCAGAGGATCAGGCTCGTGTACTGAAGCAGCAGCTCGACGAGTGCGGCGGCGACACGTCATGCCAGAAGACGGTGCGCGACGTTGCCAAGCAATTGTCGGAGAGAATGGATTACGAGCTGCTCTCAGTGTGCACTGCGAACTCAGCGAGCCCTGCGTGTCAGGCGTTTGTGAATGCGGCCGTTTCCTACAAGTATGGCTCGTGGCCCGGAGAGCTTGGACTGTTCGATGATCTCGGCCGTAGCAGCGAGGCGCTTTCTTCGTTCGCCCACTCCATGGATGGACGTGCCTATCGCGAGCTGATTTTTGAGAACGGGGGACTCCAGCCCGTCTATATCCTGCCTCAGGAATATACGGTGGCCGCGCTGGCACAGTGGACCGCCGGTGTCGACACTTCCATCGATCAATATGGGCTATGGTCCAAGGAGACTGCAGGCGAAGTAGGCCTTGGGCTGGCACAGTTGCTGGCACGACGCTATGGAATGGTCAATATAGTCGGCGGCAACGGAGGCTTTGGGAGCGGACGGAGTGATGGGACACCGAATACCTCAAGCGGGACGCAGGTGGATGCGGAGAAGTCCGCACTGGAGAGAATCGCAGGTCGCCCGGCAGGACCCGATTTGTCTCTCAAACAACCTGAATCCGTTCTTCAGGCGTACTCGCAAAAGCGAATTGATGACCTCGCACACCAATACAATAGCAAGTCATTGGATCCTAAGGATTTTCAGCTTAATCTTGGTTCAAAGGTCTTGAAGGCCGATGCTCAAGTCAGTACGGGTGCTCCGGTTTATATTGGTGCAAGCACATCCGATGTCATGCTGTATTTCAGACAGCTGACTGGAACTGATCGCATGCCTGTCGCGAGGGTCGTACCTGGAAAGGGTCTTCTTTATACGGCAACCACGAGCTCTGGTGCAAAGATAACTCTTAGAGATTTTTCAACGAGTGCGCAGAAGACTGGTGCGAGTTGGACAATTGATGTGCAGGATAAATCCATAAATAATGGAAAGCGAGTAGAGGTGAAGTTCAAATGAAAGATGGGATTTATTGTGCAGTGGTGACTTCTTCGTTTGGGTTATCAATGGGTGCCGTCTGGCAGCACATGACGATGGAAATGGGAGGTGTTGGGATCTCCGAAAGAAAAGACGCGTTCTTCGAGTTGATGGGTCGTTTGTTGAGGGAAGGGAAAGTGAGGCTTGCAACGGACGGGGTCTTCTTGCAAGGCGACTGGAGGGAGCAGCTGACGCTAATCTCAAACGCTTGGCCCGAAAATCCAGGTGAAGATGATATCGATGGATTCGGCCTCTGGTTCTTGACCGATGCTCCGGCGGGTCTGGTTTGGATCGGCGCAGATGGCCGTGAACAGTGGACGTAGTAGTCCGATTCATGTCGGTGGCGTCACGACGATCCTGACGAATGGGTCAGGGCTTGTAACGACACCGAGCTTTGATGAAGCTTGCTTGAGAAGTGTCTTGCGCTCTGTACTTGCCGTGAACTGCAGGGGTGGGATGATCTATTCTCGGATATGAAGAAAATGGTCGCCCGTCATCCAAGTTTGAATCAGCTTTCAATGTAAGCATTGGCCTCGCTATTCAATTGGAGCAATCGATAGGTCAGAGGCATCACCTCCCAGCAGATCCAAGACTCGCCTCAAAACTGCCGTCAGCGGGAGCGGTACAAGTAATCCAAACTTCAGCGTTGGACAAGGTACCCATGCTGAAGCAGATCAATTGGGGAAGATATGGGTCGGTGACGGGGCAAGACGGACCAGTGATGGGACTGGTTGGGTTAGTGCTGATGGCACCAGAGTGAATCGACCTCCGTCAGAGAAATTGAGTGAGCTGGCGGTAACGGGCATTCAGGCGAACTTTGAGCGGTATGGCGTAAACAAAATAGCGGGTGCTCGCAAGAAGATTGCTAACGGGCATATGGATATAAACAAATAAGGTTAGTTTGATATGAGGGCGCGATTGAATGGAATATTCAATGATGTATTGGATCTGAGAACATGGATTCCGGGTGAGGTCGACTTCAGTGTCGATGTCAGAGTTAATGTTGGTGTGGTTGGTATTCCTGGAGATGATGACTTTGATTTGAATGTTTGTACGCCCGGATGGCTTGTTGAAAATTCTTCGTCTGCTCTCTGGGGTCGTGGAATGCTGGTGGTAAGTGAATTTGATTTTTCAGTGATCGAATCAGTGATTTCCAGTTACATTGATTCTTGTGAGGCAGACACTTGGGCTGAAATAGCAACCAAGCTCTGTAGGGTTATGAAGTGGGAGTTTGATGACTATCAATCTTCTTGAAGCTCTCCGTAGCGCGTAAATCCGGGCTGGGCATCGCTTCAGAAAAATAAGACAACGGGCGGACGGTGGGACGGATGCCTGTGTTTAATGGATGATGGCCAGAGCTGCTGTGAGCAAGCTTGGGGTTCAAGAAATTAAGAACAATGCTGGAAAGCTTACATTTGGCTCGATATCTGACATTGAAACGTATGCCATCTTGCTGGTGGGTAACATGTCGGCTGGAATGCCAAAGTATTTTGACGGCAGTGGTGATCGGGAGGAGTTCATTGATTCCGTGAAGGGGCTTGAATACACAGTCGGCGTACCTGGTACTACTTTCCAGTCGATTTTGGGCGCTTATGAATGGGCGGTGGGGTCCACCAAGCAACCGCATGAGTATTCGACGACTTCGGTTGCATGCGTAGTGAGCTAAACAAGCTCATGTGGCGATGCCGTTGCACAATACAACGCGCTCAAGCGGTCTGCAGGACCCGGTACGGATGACGAGGGTTTGGCCGACAACGGCGTGGTGAGCTATCTTTCCACCATGGGCCTGTCTCTGGGTTACGTAACGCACCTGGTCGATCCGAGCACCAGTAGTCTGATCAACATCACGGTGCCTGGAGCACATGCATTGGATCCCGGCTTTGTGATCCGACAGTTGCTTCCGGATGGATTCGGTGGATTCTCAGTCTCAATCAGAGAGGCTGGGGTACGGGTTTGAGTCCAATGTTCAACTCGAATTCGTGGGCCGATAGACAAGTGTGGAGTGCCAATACGCGCGATATTGGTAGCGAAGTTGGCAAGTTGCAGTGGCCTTGGAGTACTTTTCCCTCAAGGTAGAAATGCATGAGCTACCGGGGCCCTGATGGAAAGATGGTGGAGGTCTGCCAGTGAGTGAGCGTGAATTGGGGGCAAAGATTATGTCCGTGATTGCCAGTTCTATGCTTGGAGGGTTGTTATTCATAGCCATACCGCTGAGTTATCGGATAGGCAGTCTTTCGCAGGCTGCAATTTTCGCATCGCTGGTTTGCGCCATAGCTGCTGTGTTGGGCCTCATCTTCGGTGCGCCTGGGGTTATGCTTGTGGATAAATTTCTTCCGCGGCTCAAAGCTCGCCATGTTATAGCTGCACCAGTCTGTGCCTTGTTGGCGTGGCTCGCGTTCGAGGGTGCCTTCTCTCCTGGCGCTTGGATAAAGGTCTGGACCAGTCCTTCCTTTTGGCTTGAGTGGGCACCCAGGCGCGCTGGCATCATGCTTTTCATCGGGTTGGCCGTGGGTGCCTTCTACATGTTGATCTGGCCGCGGATTGGACGACTGATGAGGGTCAATGCGGCCTTGTGATTGAGGGAGATGGAATCGGCTGCCTGTATGCAGCAAAGTGGTGGCGGCAAATAGCCAGGCCTACAGCGGCGCGAGAACGTGGGGCGCTGCGATGAGTACAACTGTGCTTGTCATGCGGTGACGACTGCGCTGGCGGACGGCGCGGAGGGCAGGCGCTGGTCGGGTTGCCTCCAATGCACTGGCGCCTTATGCCGCCCAATCCATTGGCAGCATGCTTGATCCGAATCACGACAGTGACCCTAATGCGATGCCGCAACTGGCGTCGCATGCGGTGCTGGGTGCGCTGCTGGCGGAAGTCAATGGTGGCAGTGCGGGGACCGGCGCCATGTGTGCAGCCGGTGGCGAGTTGGCTGCGAATGTGTTGACGGACAAGTTGTTCGGTGGCAACCCCGCGAATCTCAGCCCGCGGCAAAGGGAATCGGTTCTGGCGCTATCACAAGCGGTGGGCGCGCTGGCCGGTGGGTTGTCGGGCCAGGATCTGGCTGGGATCGCGTTGAATGCGGGGATTGCCAAGAATTCGGCTGAGAACAACTGGCTTAGTAAGCAGGAAATCGCACTCATGGAGTCCGAGCGGGCTGCGTGCGGTGGAAAGGGGGGGGGGGGATGTCCAAGCCTGTAAGGACTCTGTTACTCGTGCGTATGAGAGCTGAACGCAGAGCGCGATCGCGAATTGCTTGCGCATGGTGCCGCTGTTGAGCTGAGTATGCGGTCCTATCCAGCAACTTCAGAAGACGACTGGAAGCGCGAGTTTGCGGCGCGGATCGACGTCTACTGGCAGCAGCAGTATCCAGGTATTCCAGTGCAGGACCGAGTAGCTGGAACTACACCTGGAGCCGATGCTGCTTACGCGTTCAGGGAAATACAAAGGCAGATGCTAGCAGGCAGCATGCAGGCACTTTTATCCATTTCCAACAAGGGGCCCAGCGCATGGTTCATGGACAAGATGGCCAAGGACGCGGAGGCACTTCGCGACGGGATGTTGGGCCAATTCAACGCTGCAAGCGGGTTGATTACTTCCAAGTATCCATCGATCGAGATTCAGTCGATGCTGGATCAAGCATCGGTAATGACGAAGGTCGAGGAGACTCAAGCATATCTGGCCCTGGTTGCAAGATCAGGGAATCAATTGGCTGGGATTCTCCGGGTCAAAGGCGGCTCTCTTTCAAAGGTTGTGGACGGCGGAACCTTGGAAGGGAAGCCGTTCATGCCGCGAGATTCTGTGAAGGTGAGTGCGGCACACAGTGTGGACACAATTGGAGCGAAGACCTGGTTTGGTGACGGTAGCGCCAATACGCCAAAGTCCATCGTAAAAGGGGGGGGGCATGATATTGCCAAGGACGTAAATGATCTGAACTCAGGGAAAGGTGTTTTGCTCCCAAATGGCGACGTCCTTGTGCCCTCGGGCCGCATCTGGGGTACTCATCCTGATAGAGCCTCGATGTTCCCAAAGGAGGGGCCGGGAATTGTTCAGCTGTCACGGGCAGAGTTCCGTGTTTACACGGACATGGTGCGAGATGGAGGTCTCCGGGGCGGATCAGAGAAGGCTCTTGAGGGTATGATCGCAGCGGGGAACGCAGGAGTGAACGCGACTTCTAGGTCGAGGTTGCTGGAACTCTACAATTCGCGTGGCTCGGGTAAATAAATTGAGGTGATATGTGGATTCCTTTCAGTTTTCGATTGAGCGCTATTTGAGCTTTGATGATGTTCGCAAGGTGCTGTCGGAGTCGTTGGGCGTGCCGCAATCGAATGTGTTCGATTCTGATGAGTATTGGGATCACGCGCAGATCAAGGATTCGGTGGGGATATGGGTTATGCATGATGACGGTCAGTTCAAAACCATCGTCAATGCCTACAGTTGCTTGAATTTAAACGATGAGGAGCTCGGGCGTCTGGCCATTCGGATGGCGCCGAAGTTCGATTCTGGGGTTCTTATTGGAGATCACTTCAGTGATGTCCCTGATCTGGAGGGGCGGTTTGTTGTTTGCTATCCGGATGGGAGTTTACGGTTTGGGTACGAAGTGGAGGGGGTTATTGAGTTCTTTGAATGACTGATCGCTTGCGTTCCGCGCTCCCCGATTTGCCCAGGGCAACTTGCCGCATGCGATTGTCACGAGCGGGGACTGACGGCGAGGTGGCATGGGCTTCTTCAATTCAGCTGGCAGACGTAGTGTTGAATATTGAAATCAGGCATCATTTGATTATTAATGGTGGAATTCCGATGGTTATTGCAGCCAGCGCAGGAAAGGCCAGTGGCAGCTATCAGGGTGTTGGTCAGTAGAGTGGCTTGGTTGCCTGCAATGGCGGATACCACGTCGATTCCGGTCGCGTGAATCTGATGGAATGATTATGTTATCTATTTTGAAGCATGCGATGATCAGGATCCTCAATGGGTCGCAAAAGCATATTTTGATAGAATTTTTGAGCTGGGAATATTTGCCAGAGTTGTAAGTCAGCTGTCTGGTGGTGATGGGTGTGGTGTTGATGGTGCTTGCTGCGCTTTCCCGGATCCGGTTAGTTTCTATGAGGCGGATCGGTTTGAAGGCGTTCGTTTTATATGCGGGCATGGCGATGGTGCTGAAACGCTCTTCCTTTCCGGGGCTGAATTCTCTGATCTTGTAGAGGGGGCTTGTAGATCTTATGTTGAGAGCGGTGGGGAGGGGGGGCTGAGTTGATTAAGGTTATTTCCAAGTCGCCCTTTCGCTGATGTGAAACGTTCAGCGAAAGCTGGAGGCTCTCTCTCGTAAGCAAAATGTCGATCGCGCTAAGATTGTCAATGCGACAGGAGAGGCTCTGGTCACGTAGGAGAGCTGGTCACAGAGAGCGGTGGATGCCAAAGTATCCCGGACGTTGCGGAAGGCAGTACGGACAGGAGCCGGTTCAGGAGAGGGCGGCGAGATGAGTATGGGCGATAAGAAAGGTTTCGAGAGAATTTCCGCTCAGACTGCATATGTGTTGATGTGCATTTTCCTGCAAAAGTACAGAGAGAGGGGGGGCGGGCAGGACACTCTGGTTGATCTATTATCTTCGGGCGGCTCATTTTTGTGGGCGAATGGCTTGCCCAACGATCCGGCCATGTGGGATGACTGGCGCGACGCATTTGCGGAGGTTGCCATCGCTGGAAATGTACTCAGTTCTGAATTCTGTAGCGCACAAATGAATTCATCAGGGGGGCGTTTGACGTTGCTCGATGCATTCTCAGTGATGCTGGTATTCCTTGAGGGGATTTTTGATCGATCTGGTGAGGATCTTCCTCTGCTCGAAGTTATTGGGCGTCTCACGTCGCCTCTAAGTGATTTCGGTTGTCTGAGTGATTCCTCTGTCTGGATTGAGTGGACGGATTCGGTTCGAAAGGTTGGGGCGTAGGGTTTTGGGCGGTTGCCATCTCTGATGGTGATAGGGATTGAAGGGGGGGGCGGCATTGGGTGGTCGATTGGGATATTTTCATTGAGGGGTTGGGGGGGGGCTTCCTTCATCAAAGTATTCAAATATAGGGCAGGAGGCTCGATTGCAATTTTTCCAATAAAAGGTGGGCAGTAATGGCTCGGTTGTCGGTGGTTTTGAGGGCTGGATTGATTCAGGGTCTTTCGGACGTAAATAATAGCTCAGGTGCGAGGGGGGTTGTTGAGGCACTGATCAAATGGGTTGTGGAATGCGAAGGCGAGGTTCGGAGAGAACCCTTCCTAAGCTATGGCTTTGACTTGATGGTGAACATGGACGGTCGATTGGATGAATATCCATTCGCAGAGATCGGGGAAGCGGATGTTGGGCGCGTGTATTTGCGTGCGATCCAGTTGAGAAATGCAAGTGATGACGGTGTCGCGCAGTTTGTCAGAGATCTGATGGAGGAGTTGGTCGCCGTCGAGATTGACAGGGTGTGTTCCCGCTGCGGGGAGGCGTATATGCGGGCATATATGGGGTTGATCAGTTTTACGCCCGCATTTCAGTGTGATGCATGCGGCTATGGCGAACTCTTGAATGGTTCGGCCTTTAGGGGTGAAAGGCTTCGATTCATTACATTGAAGGAGCTTGAGTCTTTCGGGATTTCTTAGCTGTGGATTGCATGCGATCATGCGATCTAGATAAATAAGGTGGTCTATGAAGTATCCTGCGCGGGAAGAGTTTCTTGATAGGTTTGGGCTTGAGCCTTTTAGAGTGGATCCGGAGATTGGCCTGTTTGTTTACAGGGCAAGCTCGGAAGGGCAGGTTGAGGTTGAGTTCTCCTTTAGCTTGGTAATGCGGTCTTTTCAGGCTTTGATCTCTATTGGTGGGGTGGATGTTTCTGTTATCTCATCGGAGGGTGTGAATTCCATTTCGATATTTGAAAATAATGGAAGGTCCAGTTTGCGTATTGAATTTATTCCTGGGTTGGGCCTATCCAGGGCTGAGTTGGTTCTTGAACCAACGATACATCTCTCCTGGTCTACGCTTGTTTAGGAGGGATGTTCGACAGCAAGCTGGCGAAGCACGCCAAGGCGTCTTTGGGGAGGTCGTACGCCAATCAGGCCCTTGAACGAAGTCATCGAACGCTGGGCTAAGGTTGAGTCATGATGATTGCTACGCCTCACCATCACAGCCGGGCGCTTCGCGCTGATAGCTGTGGCGATGGCTGCCGGTGATACCGGCTGGTGAGGATGTGGGGAAGGGGGCAATCCGTATGCGCAGGTGTCGTTCGGTACCGCGTGGAATGCCGACGGGTATGCCAGCGCAGGCAAGGCCAGCGGCAGCTATCAGGGTGTTGGCCAGCAGAGCGGCCTGTTTGCCGGCAATGGCAATGGCGGCGACCACGTCGATGCCGGCCACGTGAACCCTGGTGGGCGGGGTGATTGCCAGCACCCATGCGGGCAACTGGCTGGGCAGGCAGGAAATCGAACTCATGGAGTCCGAGCGGGCCGCGTGTGATGGAGAAGGGGGCGATGTCCGAGCCTGCAAGGACTCTGTGACACGTGCGTATGACGAGTTGAACGCATAACGCGACCGTGAGCTGCTTGCGTACGGTGCTGCTGTTGAGCTGAGCATGCGCTCCTCTCCAGCTACTTCAGAGGACGACTGGAAGCACGAGTAGGCGACTCGTGTCGATCAATACTGCGAACAGTACGGTGTTGCGGTTGAGGACAGGGTCGCTGGACCCACGCCGGGAGCGGACGCAGAATTTGCTTATCGTCAGCTTAAAAATGTCGCCCTCGCTTCGGGTATGACAGCCGTCGGAGAGGGGATGGACAAGGGTCTCGATCGATGGTTCATGGACGAGAGTCGGCGAAACCTCGAGGCAACTTTGGAGGGTCTATCTTCGACGTTGAGCTTGATGCGGGGCTATGTATCATCTCTTCACCCTGACATCTACATGCAGGGTGCTATCGATCAATCGTCGGTCATGACGAAGACCGAAGAGATGGCTGCTAATCTTGCGATCCTGTCAAGTGGAGGTTCCACGTTCTCCCATTTTGTCGTGGTCGATGGTGTGACAGAGCTCGCCGGTGTCAAGGTTGTAGCTATTCGAGATCCTCATGGTGTTCAGTACTTCAGTGCATTGTCCACGTTCGAGAGAAATTTCTCAGGTGATGTTGTAATTCCGAGGGGAGTGCAAAAATGAAATTGAGGGTTAGCTTTCCAGATAATCTTGCTTCTGAGGGTCTGATAAATCAGGAGCGAATTCCGTGCTTGTGTAAAGTGGCTGATTGCTTTGAGGTGGTCATCTTCGACAGCAGTCCTGAAGTCACAGGTGTTATGGAGGAGTGGGATCGTCGGGAGCTGGCGCTGCGGGCGGTTGCGGGCGCCGGCGGGAAGTACTCTCATTATGCGAGAGGGCTTATCACGATTCGGCCGGTGAGTTTGGGTCTCTATGATGTTATTGATCTGCAGTTCTTCTATGCCAGCATGGGTTGGTGTCCGGTGATTCGGGATGGGGAGTACGCCCCGCCACTATCTTATGAGGGTGACGGCTGGGGAGTTAGTAGCTAGGGCCATGTCGTCTCTTTGTTGGGTCCAATTTTTGGTGCGCAGGAGTAGTTGGTGCGCTGGCGCCCTATGCCGCTTACTTCATCGGCAGCAAGTTGGACCCGAACCACCGACGTCCCCCCCGGGTTTAAAAGCGCCTGGGAGGAAATCTGTCACTTCATCAAGCGTTACGCTGCGGCGTGCGGGTTCCGGTTTGTGCTCTCCTTCCAGTTCGAGAGCGTCTATACGGCAAGGCTCGGGAAGGATCTGGTCTTCCCGGGGCCAGCTACCCCGTAATGCCGCGCAACGGGCTGGCAGGTCCCTGTCTGATCCCATCTCGCTACCCGTGGCGATATACCTTATGGATAGAAAGCCCTCGTGAGTCGTCCTATTTCACACCTGTCTGCACAGTTCCAGAGTTTTGGATCGATATAATAATAATCGGCCCATAAAGTTTCCCCTGCCTGCGCCGCCATCGATCGTACGGCCATGATCAAGGGAATTGAGATGCTCGCCTTACGCAACCTCCGAGTGGGACCCCGGCTGGGTGCCGGGTTCGGTTTGCTGCTGCTGTTCATCGTGGCCATCGTCGGCCTGGCGCTGTACGGAAACCATCTGAAGTCCGCCCAGTTCTCGAAAGTGGTGGACGTCAACATGGTGAAGATGCGGCTGTTGAACGAGATGCTGGATACCAACAACGCGGTGTTGATGCACCGCCGGCTGATGGTGATCAAGCGCGGCGAGGATTTCGACAAGGATTATCAGAAGGCGCAGGAGCTGTCGCAGACCTACGATGGTATCTGGGCCAAGTACATCAAGATTCCACGCGACGCCACCGGCGATGCCCTGGTGGCGAAGATCGACGCGGCACGCAAGGCCACCGACGCCTCCACCCAGCATCTGCACGAGCGCATGAAGGCGGGTGATTTCGACGGTGCGGGCAAGGAACTGCTCGCCGAGCACGGCCTGGCTACCGCATGGAACGAGACGATCTCGACCCTGCTGCGGCATCAGGAGACACTGACCGCGCGCAGCCGCGAGGAATACCGTTCAACCGAGTCCTGGACCGGCACGCTGTCGATCGTGTTCGGTGTGCTGAGCCTGATGCTGGGCTCGCTGGCCGCGTGGGCCATCACCCGCAGCCTGACCTGCCCGCTGGAAGGTGCGGTGAAGCTGGCCGACGGCATCGCCAACGGGCGGCTGGACAACAGCATCGACGCGTCCGGCAACGATGAGGTGACGCAGCTGCTCAGGTCGATGCAGCGCATGCAGGCGCAGTTGCAGTCGGTGATGGCGGCGCAGGGCGAGCTGGCCCGCCAGCACGATGCCGGCAGCCTCAGCTATCGCATGGACGAGAGTGCGTTCCCCGGCGACTACGGGCGCATGGTGCACGAGACGAACGCGCTGGTCGGCTCGCACGTGCAGGTGCAGAACCGGCTGATCGAAGTGATGAAGCATTACGCCCGTGGCGACCTGTCGGTGGACATGGATCCGCTGCCGGGCGAGAAGGCGGCGATTACCCAGGCAATGGACGAGACCAAGACCAGCCTGTCTGCGATCAACGGCGAGATCCGCCGGCTGGCGACGGCCGCGGCGGCGGGCGACTTCAGCCTGCGCGGCGATGAAGATCGCTTCGCCTACGATTTCCGCGACATGGTGGCCGGGCTCAATCGCTTGATGCAGACCACCGACCAGAACCTGGTACAGGTGTCGACCCTGCTGCAGGCGATTTCGCGCGGTGACCTCACCGTACGCATGCAAGGTGATTTCCACGGCGTGTTCGCCCGCATGCGCGATGACTGCAATGCCACCGTCGATCAGCTCAAGCAGATTGTCGGCCGCATCCAGTCCAGTGCGTCCAGCATCAACCTGGCAGCAGGAGAGATTGCCTCGGGCAACACCGATCTGTCGCGGCGTACCGAACAGCAGGCGGCAAACCTGGAAGAGACGGCGGCGTCGATGGAGGAGCTGACCTCCACCGTGAAGCAGAACGCCGAGCACGCACGCCAGGCCAACCAGCTCGCGATCGGCGCGCATGGTGTCGCCTCGCAGGGCGGCGAGGTGGTCGGACAGGTGGTCACCACGATGTCGGCCATCGAAGCCTCGTCGAAGAAGATCGCCGAGATCATCAGCGTCATCGACGGCATCGCCTTCCAGACCAACATCCTGGCCTTGAACGCGGCGGTGGAAGCCGCGCGTGCCGGCGAGCAGGGCAGGGGCTTTGCGGTGGTGGCCAGTGAGGTGCGCACACTGGCACAGCGCTCGGCCGGTGCGGCCAAGGAGATCAAGGGCCTGATCGAGGATTCGGTCGGCAAGGTCGCCGATGGATCGGCGCTGGTCCGCCAGGCAGGCACCACAATGGGCGAGATCGTGGCGTCGGTGCAGCGCGTGACCGACATCATGGCCGAGATCTCTGCCGCGTCGCAGGAGCAGAGCTCGGGCATCGAACAGGTCAACCAGGCGGTGGTGCAGATGGACGAGACCACGCAGCAGAATGCGGCGCTGGTGGAAGAAGCCAGCGCGGCGGCACGCTCCATGGCGGAGCAGGCCAACCTGCTGGCCGAGGCGGTATCGGTGTTCCGCACCGGTGCGGCAACCGCGGTTGCAGCCGTGCGTCCGGCCCTGGCTGCGGTGGCCGCGACGGTTACTCCGGTGCGCAGGCCGGCGGCACTGTCGCCGCGCATCGAGCCGACACTGGCGGCCAATGCCGGTGGTTGGGAAGAGTTCTAGCTGGAACGTGGCATGTCGGTAGGGAGACGGCGCCCATTGCGATGGCTGATCGCGATGGGCGCAACTTTCTTCCTGAACGCGCGATGGCCGATGAGGTGGCGGACACGCGCATTTCACTTCCGGTTGCCAACCGCAGGAGGAAACTTGCGTCATACCGGAACTCAGGAGATGGCCATGAAGACCTCGACCCGATTGCTTGTGCTGGGCACCCTGCTGGCGGCTTCGTCGGTGGCCGGCGCGCAGACCTATGGCCCGCGCGATGAGGGACGCAAGTTCAATGACGGCAGCCGCGTGGTCTGCAAGAACGTGGAAGTGCAGCGCAACTCGCGCGATCCGAACCGCATTGCGGGTACGGCCACGGGTGCAGTGATCGGCGGCCTGCTGGGCAACCAGGTGGGCGGCGGCAATGGCAAGAAGCTCGCTACCGTGGCCGGTGCCGTGGCCGGTGGTGCGGCCGGTCGCCAGATCCAGGGCAACAGCCAGCAGAAGAACGGCGACCGCGTGGTCGAGCGCCGTTGCGAGCGCGTCTATCGTTGATCGGTTGCCGACAGCGCCCGTTCCCCCCTTGCACATCGCAGTACTCGAACGCCGGCCCCGCGCCGGCGTTCTTCGTTCCGGACCTGTATCGCTGACTCCGGCGTCGTGCCTATACTGCGCCGACTCAACGGATGAATGTCCAGTGAACGAATCGGCTCCAGCTCCCCAACCGGCACCGCTCGCAAGGCATGACCCGATACCGGAAGCGACTGCCCATCCCCATCGGGTGCGTGATCGCACCGATGAACTCGAGCTCTTCATTTCGGGCCTGCTGGCGTTTGCGCTGCTGGCCGTGCCGGGTTATCTGTTCGACGCCTGGGCGCGCAGCAGCCTGCACACCGAAGGCATGTACTTCCAGATGCTCTGGTTCGGTTTCAGCATCAGTGTCGGCATGTGCTATGTGCTGGCAGTGGCCTTGATCATCCACCTCACGGTGCGCGGCTACTGGATCGGGCTGATCGGCCTCAGGTCGCATTTCCCCGATGGCATTGACTGGGACCGCCTGCCAAGAATGGGGGCGGTCACGCGCGCCTTCCTGCAGGCCCGGGACGGAGGCCTCGATGGCAGCATCGAACGTGCCGACCGGCTGGCGACGATGCTGTTCTCGACCACCCTGCTTGCCGTACAGACATTGGCGGGCACCCTGGTATTGGCCGTCCTGACGCTTGGTGTGTCGATGGTGATCGGCGCGCTGTCCGGCGGCGCCGATCATGTCGCCATGCTCGCCCTGTGCACTGTGCTGGCCGCAATGTTGGCGCTGGCTGTTACCCCCGGGATCCTGGAGAAGATCGTGGCGCGGCGGCAGGCGCGCGGGCAACCCCATGAGCGACCGCAGCGACTGCTGCAGGGCATGCTGGCGGCACTGCAACGGGTTCCGCTGTTGCGCCTGATGCAGACCATGCAGCTGACCATGCAGAGCAACCTGCGCTCGCGTTCGTTCATGGCGGCCTACCTGTTCGCGGTGCTGGTAGCGATGCTGCTGGCGGCCGTGCAGGTGATGGCGTCGTTGAAGTTCTCGCTGTTCAACCGTTACCAGATCGTCACGGAAGCGGCGGTTGAGCACGGCATGCTGAGTGCGCATTACGAATCGATGCGTTCGGCGCATGACCAGCTGCTGCCGTACCCGATGATCCCGTCGGACACGATCAGCGGTGCGCAGCTTCGTTTGTTCATTCCGCATCGCCCGCAACGCGACAATCCGCTGGCGCGCCAGCATTGCACCGCACTTCCGGACGCGCGCAATGAGGCCACCGGGCAACAGGCCGCCAATGCCGCAGTGGAGTGCCTTTCCCGGCTCTGGCAGGTCAAGCTGGACGGCGCCCCGGTCGACCTGCATGGCTTCGTGCCCATGGAGCGGCGTGACCTGGATATGCGCGGCCTGGTGGGGTACCTGCCTACCCGGGGGCTCGCACCCGGACGCCATGACCTGGAACTGGTGTGGAATGCTGCAGGCGGCGAGCGGGGGGCCGGACGGCGCCGCGCGTTCCGCATCCCGTTCTGGTATGCCCCGGATCCATAAACGATGGATCAAAGCGGCCATGCCGCGCCGCTTGAACAGGCCGCTTACGACTTAATTCCCTCCGTCCCCTTTTTTGGCGAGGAGGCGCCAGGTGGCGAGGCTACCGTAGAGCAGCAGCAGGACGGTGAGGGTGATCAGTTCGTGGCTGATGTCGGCCAGGCGGGCGTCCATCTGGTTCAGGCGCACCATCAGGTTGATGCCCGAGGTGGTCGGCAGCAGCTGTGCCAGCCAGACCAGCGGTTGCGGCGTCATCACCGCCGGCCACGACAGGTTGGCCAGGAAAAACAGCGGGATGGAGGTGGCGATGATGTACTGGAAGGCGCGCTCGCGGGTGCGGAAGAAGCTGCCGACGAACAGGCCGAAGACCACGGTGGTGGCGATGAACAAGGTGCCGCCCAGCAGCTGGCCCATCGGGTTGCCGCCGCGCGGATAGTCCTGCACCCAGGCAGTGAAACCGGCGTACCAGAACAGGCCGAACAGGCCGATCAGGCCGAAGCCCAACGCCATGCCGGCCAGCGTCGGCAGGTCGAAGCGCAGGCGCCGGCCCAGTGCGAGGCGGCGGCCGCCGAGCAGAACGCCGATGCCCATCAACAGCGTCTGGTGCACGATCAGCTCGGCCACGCCGGGCACGATGGCGCTGCCATAGCCTTCCTGCGTGTTGTACAGCGGGCGCTGCACCAGGGTGACCGGCGGTGCCTGCGGCGCACCCATGAAGGCGGCCTGGCCGACCACCGCATCACGCCCGAACGCACCCAGCGCATCAGCTACGCTGCCCAGCACCCAACTGGCGCGGCCCAGGTAGGCACCGTTGCCAAGCAATACCAGCTTGGCCGGATGGCCGCGCAGGATGTCGCGCTCCAGGTTGGCCGGGATCACGACGATGCCTTCGGCGTGGCCGGCTTCGAGCTGCTGGCGTGCGCTGTCGACGTCCGCCGGTTGCCCGACCACGCGCGCAACGCGCAGTGCGTCGAGCTTGCGCAGCAGCTCGCGGCTGGTCGCGCTATGGTCTTCGTCCACCACCAGCACCGGCAGGTTGCCGGCCACCTGGTGCCGGTAGGCGGCTGGATAGAAGAACGAATACAGGATCACCGCACCGACCATCACCACGATCGCGTAGCGGTCGCACAGCACCGCCATCAGGGTCTGCCGCAGGCTGCGCCAGAGTATGCTCATGCGTCAGCCCCTGCGGATTGTGCGGCGGCAGGCGTGCGTGCAAAGGCGATCAGGCGCAGGCCGCCGATGCCACCGGCCACCACCGTCATCAACAGCAGCGTAGCCAGCGGCCATGCCGAAACCTGCAGCGGCGAGCCGATGAACTGCTGCTGGGTCTGCAGCTTGATGTAGGCGCTCAACGGCAGCAGCTGGTGCCAGACGCGGGTAAACAACGGCCCGTCCAGCACCGGGAAGGTAGCGCTGGAGAACGCCAGTGCGGTGCCGATGCTCAGACCGACCGCAGACAACGCGGTGCCCATGTCGCGGGTGACGCCGACGAAGAACAGCGCGTAGGCGGCCGTGGCCAGGTAGAACAACGGCTGCGCGAGCAGCAGCAAAAGCACGCTGCCGGCCACACCATCGCCGCGCAGCCACGCCAGGTAGCCGATGCCGAGCGCGCCATACAGCGAGAACAGCAGGAGGTACGGCGCGACCTTGCCGGCAATCGCCGACCACGGCGTGCGAGCCAGCCAGGCGGGCAGGGTGCCATCGCGGATCTCGCGGCCGAGGCTGCCGGCCACGGCAAGTGCCAGTACCAGTGACAGCACCGCCGGGAAGATCAGTGGCAGCAGGAACAATTCGTAGCTGCGCGCCGGGTTGTAGAGGATGTCCGACTGCACCGCGATCGGCGCCGCGCGCAGCTTGCCCGGGCCGACCTGCAGGCCGATGCGCTCGCGCAGCAGGCGTGCGTTCCATGCGGAAACCGCGTCGCCGATGTCGCGCGACGCCGACTGGCCGGTGGTCATGTAGGTGGCGTTGTAATAGGCGAACACCGTGCCCTGGCGCCCACGCAGCGCCTGCCGGGTGACATCGCGCGGCACCAGCACGATGGCGAACACGTCCAGGCTGCGCAGCTGCGATCGTGCCTCCTCCAGGTCCGCTGGTTGGCTGGCGACGCGTACGCCGGGACTGGCGTCGAGCATGCGCAGCAGCAGGCGGCTGTCACTGCTGTGGTCAAGGTCGACCACAGCAATCGGGATATCGCGCATCACCGACGGCGTGAACATCCATGCCATCACGACCAGCATCAGCAGTGGCAGCACGGTGACCAGCAGCAGGTCGGCACGGTTGCCGCGCAGCGACTGCAGCTCGCGCCGCCACGAAGCGGCGAAGCCGTTGCGGTCCGGGCTCAGTGCTGGGGCCATGCGAACAGCACGCTCATGCCGGGGCGGAAGCCCTCGATGCGGCGTACCGGGCGCACCCGCACCTCGAAGCTGCGGACGTCATAGCCGGACGACTGGCGGGTGGTACGCCAGGTTGCGTAGTCGCCGGCCGGATTGATGAAGTAGACCTCGAACTCGCCATCCAGGCCCAGCGCCGGCACGCTGCCCTGCAGCTTGCTGCCGACCTTCAGGCCCTGCATCTGCGATTCGCGCAGGTTCATCGCCACCCACATGCGGTCGATGTCGACCAGGGTGAACACGGGATAGCCGGCTGGCACCAGCTCGCCCGGGTCGGCCATGCGCTTGTTGATCTCGCCCGCCACCGGCGCGCGTCCTTCCACTTCGGCTCGCGCGGCGTTGACCTCGGCCACCGCGCCCTGCGCCTGCTGTACCTGGCCCTGCGCGGCACGCTTGTCCTGCTCGCGGGCGCCGGCCAATGCCATGTCGTACTGCGCGCGGGCGGCGCGGGCCAGTTCGCGCGAACTGGTGGCCTGGGCATGCGCTTCATCGCG
This sequence comes from Stenotrophomonas sp. YJH_SMC_81, assembly GCF_059370875.1. Lineage (NCBI taxonomy): Bacteria > Pseudomonadati > Pseudomonadota > Gammaproteobacteria > Lysobacterales > Lysobacteraceae > Stenotrophomonas > Stenotrophomonas sp. YJH_SMC_81. The sequence goes on from NZ_JCAFUB010000004.1 coordinate 112,364, forward strand.
CTTCTGCCGGGTCATCACCCCTTCGTTGAACAGGTTCTGCACGCGCCGGTAGGTGGCTTCGGCCAGTGTCGCGCCGGCTTCGGCGCGCTTCCAGTTCGCTTCGGCGGCGCGGATGTCTTCGCTGCGCGCGCCTTCGTCGGCCTTGTCGGCCACCGCCTGCGCAGCCGCCAATGCGCCGTGCGCCTGCTGTTCCTTGGCAGCCACTTCGGGGCTGTCGAGCAGGAACAGCACCTGCCCGGGCTGCACGCGATCGCCCTCGCGCACCTTCAGCTGGGCCACGCGTGCGGTGATCTTGGCGGCCACGTTGATCGTGTCCGCATCGGCCATGCCCTGGATCTGGTCGGCCGGGCTGCGCCAGGCCAGCCACAGGCCGAGCACCACCGCGACCAGCAGGACCACCAGCAGGATCGGTCCCAGCCGCCGCTTGCCGGGGGGCGTCGTCGCATCGTCGTGCAGCACATCACTCATGGTCGATCACCTCGTCCGCACGCCGCCGGAATTCTTCGAAACGGTCCATCTGTCCACTGATCTCCAGCAACTGTGCCAGCGCAATGTCGTATTGGTAGGCGGCCTGTGCGCGCTCGACACGGGCGCCGCCCAGGCCGAGCCGCGCATCGATCACATCCAGCGAGGTGGCCTGGCCTTCGCGGAATGCCAGCTCCTGCAGGCGCAGGTTTTCCTGTGCCTGGGCGATGCTGCTGTCGAGCAGCACGAACTGCTGGCGCGCGGTCTCAAGTTCGTTCCAGGCCTTGCGCACGCCCAGTGCGACCTGGTTCTCGGCCTCGCGCAGGCCCGCTTCGGCCTGCTCCTGCTGCGCACGCGCGGCGCTGATCTGCGCCGGCCGCGAGTTCGGCGACAGGAAGGTGTACTTCAGCCCGATGCCGAACGCCCAGTCCGGGTCGGTCAGCATTTCGTCGCGGCGGCGGAAGTCGTACTGGCCGAAGGCGAAGATCTGCGGCTTCAGCTTGGCCTGCTGCACGCGCACGCCCTGTTCGGCCTGCGCAACCATCGCGCGCAAGCGCGCGATCTGCGGCTGGCGCGCCTGCGCGGTGCGCTCGAAGCTGGTCACCGGTTCCAGCGGCACGCGCTGCACGAACAGCGGCGACACCGGCTGCACCTCGCCACCACTGCGCAGCAGCGTGGCCAGCGCGGCCTTCAGCGTAGCCAGATCGTTCACCGTCTTCTGGTATTCGCGCTCGGCCTTGTCGCGGGCCACGGTGGCCTGCAGGCGCTGGGCGCGGGTGGCAAAGCCCTCGCGTTCCAGCTTTTCTGCATCGGACAGGTGGCGGTTGAGGCCGTCGCGCACGTCGCGGCGCACGTCCACCGCCTGCTCGGCCAGGCGCTGGCCGAAGTAGGCCTGAGCCAGCTGCACGGTCAATGATTGGCGCTGCGCCTCGCGCTCGGCGTTGGCCTGCTCATGGGCGGCGCTGGCCGCACGTTGCGCGGCCGGGATCACGCCGCCGGTGTACAGCGGCAGCACCGCGGTCACTACCGGGCGTGTACGCCAGTCGCGCTCGGTGAACGACAGCGGCGAATCGATACCGAAGGCTTCAGCCACGGGCGCCAGCGAACCCAGTGGCAGGGTCAGGGTCTTCTGGAACTGCAGGCGGCGCACTTCGCCGGTGATCTCCGGCAGGCGCAGCAGGCGCGTGGCGTCCTGCAGGTCCTGCTTGTTGCGTACCGCTGCATCTGCGGCCGCCAGCGCATCGGAGACCTGCTCCAGGCGTTGGCGTGCCTGTTCCCAGTCCAATGCGGGGGCGTCGTTGCTGTTCTGCGCGGACGCAGCGGTTGGCAGGCAGGTCGCCAGCACCAGCGCCAGCGCGGCCTTCGCGCGGTGCATCCTTGTACGTCGGCCGATCACGCCCATGCCGTCCCAGTGGTAAAGAAGTGCGCAAACGGTAGTGCGCGCGGCGTGAAGCCCGAGTCTGCGGTCATCCGATTGTCCTCAACGAAGGGTGCCGCTGGCTGCAGTGCGCAGCGCCTGGGTGATGTGCTGCAGCGTGCTTGAGCGCACGGCGGCATGTTGCCAGTACAGCGGCACATCCAGCCAGCGGCGGGGTTCCAGTACCACCACGCGGCCGGCGCGCACGGCGGGCGCGACCAGGGTTTCCGGGGCCATGCCCCAACCGAGTCCGCACGCGGCGGCTTCGACGAAACCGGTGGAAGAGGGCAGGTAGTGTAGCGGCGGCTGCAGTCGCGCGCGGGTCAGGCGCCGCACGAAACGCCATTGCAGTTCATCCTTGCGGTTGAACACCAGCATCGGTGCGCGCGCCAGGGCCGCGGCCTGCATGCCATCGTTGAAGTACTGGCGGGCGAAGCCGGGCGAAGCGATCGCGTGGTAACGCATGGCGCCGAGCGGGTGCACGTTGCAGCCCTTCACCGGCTGGCTTTCGGCGGTCACTGCGCCGAGCACGCTGCCATCGCGCAGCAACTGCAGGGTGTGGTCCTGGTCGTCCATGCGCAGGTCGAACAGGTAGCCATGGCGCTGGTGCAGGTCGGCGATGGCGGGCACGAACCAGGTATCAAGCGAGTCGTCGTTGACCGCCAGGGGGATGGGCGTACGGGCAGCGTCGTTGCCACGCTCGGGTAGCAGCTCGGCCAGCGCCTCGGCTTCCAGTGCCTGCATCGGGCGTACCCGGCGCAGCAGCGCTTCCCCCGCTGCGGTCGGTCGGCAGGGTGCCTGGCGCACCACCAGGACCTGCCCGAGCCTGTCTTCCAGCGCCTTGATCCGTTGCGACAGTGCTGATGGGCTGATCGACAGGCGGCGTGCCGCGGCCTCGAAGCTGCCTTCTTCCAGCACCGCAGCGAATGCGGCCAATTGTGGATGTACCAGATCCATGCCGGTGCCCCTTCAGTTTTCCTGCACAGGATAAAGAAAAATCAGATTGTCTAAACATCGCCATTGGCCTCACCCTGCGTGTCCCCTCGCTGCCTGGCCTGTCCTGATGTGGATCGCCGCTACCGCCGCCGGCCTGTTCGCAGGTGCCGGCCTGATCATCGCCATCGGCGCACAGAATGCCTTCGTGCTGCGCCAGGGCCTGCAGCAGCGGCATGTGGGCAGGGTGGTGCTGGCCTGCGCCGGCGCGGACATCGCGTTGATCCTGGCCGGCGTCGGTGGCATGGGCGCGCTGGTGCTGCAGTGGCCGTTGCTGCTGCAGGTGCTGCGCTTCGGTGGTGCGGCGTTCCTGCTCTGGTATGGCGTGCAGGCGGGACTGCGTGCGTGGCGCGGTGGTGGCGTACTGGCCGCCACCGAGGCGCAGGGCGGCAGCGGACGGCAGGTGCTGCTGACCTGCCTGGCGTTCACCCTGCTCAACCCGCATGTCTATCTGGATACGGTGGTGCTGCTGGGCAGCCTGTCCACGCGTTACCCGGGTGACCTGCGCTGGGCGTTCGCCGCCGGTGCGTGCGCCGCCAGCGTGGCCTGGTTCTGCACGCTGGGCTATGGCGCGCGCCTGTTGCAGCCGGTGTTCCGCAGGCCGGACGCCTGGCGGGTGCTGGATGGGGGCGTCGCGATCTTCATGTTCTGCCTGGCAACAGTGCTTCTGTTGCGTCCGCTCTAGGCCGTATCCACCGCGCACAATGGCGTTTCGCCGGGGCGCAGGGTCAGTACGCGCACACCGTTGCGGGTGACCGCCACCGTGTGCTCGAACTGCGCCGACAGCTTGCCGTCGCGGGTGTAGACCGGCCATTGGTCCGGCTGCTGGCGGATGGCCGGCTTGCCCTGGTTGAGCATCGGCTCGATGGTGAACACCATGCCCTCCTCCAGCACCCTGCCGGTGTTGGGATGGCCGTAGTGCAGGATCTGCGGTTCCTCGTGCATTTCCTGGCCGATGCCATGGCCGCAGTATTCCTTCACCACGCTGTAGCCGTGGCTGCGCGCGTGGCGGGCGATGGCGTGGCCGATGTCGCCCAGGCGTGCACCGGGGCGCACCGCAGCGATGCCTTTCCACATCGCCTGGTAGGCGGTCCGCACCAGCCTGCGCGCGGCGTAGTCGACCTCGCCCACCAGGTAGGTGGTGCTGGAGTCGGCGATGTAGCCGTTCTTCTCCAGGGTGATGTCGAGGTTGACGATCTGGCCGTTACGCAGCACGTCGGTGGTGCTGGGTACGCCGTGGCAGATCACGTTGTCGATCGAGGCGTTGAGCACGTACGGGAAGCCGTACTGGCCCTTGCTGGCCGGCCGCGCCTGCAGCTCGTCAACGATCATGCGTTCGACGAAATCGTTGATCTCCATCGTGCTGCGGCCCTGCAGTGGCAGCCGGTCGAGCGCGGCGAACACCTGCGCAAGCAGGCGCCCGGATTCGGCCATCAGCGCGATCTCGTCGGGGCGCTTGATGATCGCCATCTGCTCAGACCTGTCCCGGTGCCAGCAGCGGCGGCTGCACGCCGGCAGCCCGCAGTTCGCTGGCGACGATGTCCTGGAAGCTCAGCGTGGGATTCATTTCGCACAGCATGCCGACCCGGATCCAGAAGTTGGCCTGGGCGTTGATCGAGCGGCTGGAGACGGTGCAGGCACGGCGCAGCTGGTCGTGCAGGGTGTCATCGATGTTGACGATGCCCATCGGCGGTCCTGGAGTGGGAATATACGAAGCGTATATGTTTCGTATATCCTCCTCAAGCCCGCGTTGTTCAGTCCAGGTGGGTGGCAAAGCGCAGGCGGTTGCCGTCGGGGTCGCGCAGCAGCATTTCGCGGCTGCCCCAGTCGGTGTCATGCGGTGGCTGCTCGATCGGCACGTTGGCGGCGCTGAAGGCGCGGTACAGGCTGTCGACGTCGTCGACGATGAAGTACACCGCGCCGCCGACCTCGCAGTCACCGCTGTGCTCGGTGAGGAAGATCGTCTGGCCATCGCGGGTGAGTTGGGCGAACAGCGGGAAGCCGGACTCGAAGCGGTGTTCCCAGTCGACCACGAAACCCAGCCCCTGCACGTAGAACGGCAGGGTGGTGTCGGCGTGGCGCATGCGCAGTTGCGGGATGACGGTCTGGGGCATGGCGGCGGCTCTTGGGGACAGGAGCCCAGTGTAGTGCCGGCCGCTGGCCGGCATTCCTGTGAGCCCGGGAACAACGAGGTTGCCGGCCAGCGGCCGGCACTACCGAAGCCACGCCGGCCAACGGCCGGCATTGCCGACGCGGTCAGCAGGCCGTCGGTGCGGCGGCGATTGCCGCCAGCAGCTCGCGGTTGACCTGCTGGTGACGCGCCTGCCAGACGGGAAGATCATCGGCGCTGATGTCCGGTTGGCCATCCAGCGACGACAACCAGCGCTTGAAGCGGCTCTGGTAGTTCGCCAGCGAGACTTCGCCGGTGATGTCACTGCCGACCAGGCCACCGGCGCGCAGTGCTTCGATCACCACCAGTGCGTGTTCCAGCTGGAAGCGGCCCTGGTCCCAGTTGCTGCGCGCAACGTCCTCGGCGAATACATCCTTGTCGATCGACAGGTAGGTCGGCTGTGGGGATGTGGCCTGCTCGGCGGCGAACGCGGCGACCAGTGCTTCCGGGTGCTCGAAGCGTCGGAACGCACGGCCCATGCCGAGGCGGTGGCCCCAGCCCACGTCCACGTCCATGCACCAGTACGTCAGGCATCCACCCATCAGCGGTCGCCAGTGGTTCTCCCAGGCATGACCGAGGCCGATGTCGCTGGAAGTGATGCCGAGCACATGGATGTGCGAGATCTGCGGCAGCTTGCTGGCGGCGTTCACCCACGAGCCGCAGTGCATGCCGAGCGGGAACCGCATGTTGTCCGGATGGTTGTCCAGCACCACCAGCTGGAACGGGGCCTGCCCATGCATGCGGCGCAGCAGTGGCAGGGTGAGGTGGTGGAAGTCGCCGCTGCCGAGCATGACGGTTCCGAGCTGGGCCGGCAGTGGTGCCAGCACGTCAGCGGCGAAACGGTCGAGGATGGCATTGCTGCAGGCGAAGCGCAGCGGATCGTGCCACTGCGGCAGGGCCAGGGTCTGCGCCTGTGGCAGCGGCAGCACGCCACCGTCCAGGTCCAGGATCAGCGGGGAACGCAACGGCATCGTTCAACCGCCTCCATCAGGTTCGCCCTGCAGGTGCGGGGCCAGCTTGCGCAGGGCGGCGCGCAGCAGCGGGGAGCGTGCGTGGATCGCGTGCCGGGTGGAGGTGAAGCGGGCGCCCAGCTCGGCCTTGATCCGCGAGTCGGTCCAGCCGGCCACGTAGTGGCTCAGGCCGTGCTGCTGCGCGTACTCGAGGTTGTGCATCCAGCTGACCGCGTACAGGTTGTGCTCGCGCGACTGCGGATAGGCCAGGCCGATGTACTTGTCCACCAGTTTGCCGGCATGCACGTAGCACAGGTTCCAGCCGATCAGCCGGCCCTGGTGGCGGTACAGGAACATCCGTCCCTGACCCTGGCTGTCGGCCAGCAGGTACTGGAAATAGGGCAGGTCGAGCTGGTCGAAATGCACCGCGCTCTGCGCGTATACGCCCAGGTACAGCGCGTACAGTTCGGCCTGCAGTTGCGGGTCGGCCAGGGCCGGGTTGCCGGTGGCGATGCAGTCGATCTGCAGGTCATCGCGCGAACGCAGCTTGCGACGGATGTTCTTGCGGCGCGAGGATGACAGGCGGCCGAGATAGTCCTCGAGCGAATCGAAATCGATCGCCACCCAGGCCAGCGGCATGCCTTCCAGTTCGACGAAGCCGCGTGCCAGCAGCGCCTGCAGGAAGGCGCCGCTGTGTGCGTTGGCGGCGTCGTCCAGCAGCGGTGAATCGATCGCCAGGTCCTTCACCACCAGCAGCCGGGTATCGCCGATCGCGTGACGTGTCACGTCCTCGGCCAGCGCCTCCGGCGCCACGTGCGCCGGCAACGGGGTGTACTCGGTGCTGGTGGCACCGACGAAGCGCGTCTTCCAGGTGATCCAAGGCCGCCACAGGCGCGACAGCGGCAGGCCGAGCAGCCTGCCGCGCAGTTCGTCGTCCATCGTGGTGGTCAGGTCCAACGGCGCACGGAAGGTCGGCAGGCCGCTGGGAAGGCGGCCCGCCTCGAATCCGAGCGGCGGGTGGGCCAGGAAGCCCTCCAGCAGCGCGGCCGGTTCCAGCGCGGTGCTGGATGCGCGTGACGTCATTTCCATCGGCACGGGAACCGGCAGCGCATCGACCTCAGCCCTTGGCCTTGGTCAGCGCCTGGTCGAGCAGGGTGATCGCCAGGTCGATCTCTTCGTAGCTGATGTCCAGCGACGGCGCGAAGGTGATCACGTTCTTGTACCAGCCACCCACGTCGAGCACGAGGCCCATGCGCTTGCCGTCGTGCAGCAGGTCACCGGCCAGGCCGATGTCGACCATGCGGTCCAGCAGCTCCTTGTTCGGGGTGTAGCCGTCGGCCTGGCAGATTTCCGCACGCAGCGCCAGGCCCAGGCCGTCGACGTCGCCGATTTCCGGGTGGCGCTTCTGCAGGCCGCGCAGGCCGTCGAGGAAGTACGCGCCCTTTTCCGGCACGGTGCGCTCGTAATCCATTTCCTTGCCCAGCTTCAGCACTTCCAGGCCCAGGCGGGTGCCCAGTGGGTTGGAGTTGAAGGTGGAGTGGGTGGAGCCCGGCGGGAACACGGTCGGGTTGATCAGCTCTTCGCGCGCCCACAGGCCCGACAGCGGGTTCAGGCCGTTGGTCAGCGCCTTGCCGAACACCAGCACGTCCGGGGTCACGCCGAAGTGCTCGATCGACCACAGCTTGCCGGTGCGCCAGAAGCCCATCTGGATTTCATCGACGACCATCAGGATGCCGTACTTGTCCAGCACGCGCTTGAGGCCGGTGAAGAAGTTGCGCGGCGGGATGACGTAGCCACCGGTGCCCTGGATCGGCTCGACGTAGAACGCGGCGTACTCGGCCTGGCCGACCTTGGGATCCCACACGCCGTTGTACTCGCTTTCGAACAGGCGCTCGAACTGCCACACGCAGTGGTCGGAGTACTCGTCCGGGGTCATGCCCTTCGGGCGACGGAAGGGGTACGGGAACGGGATGAACATCGCGCGCTCGCCGAAGTGGCCGTAGCGGCGGCGGTAGCGGTAGCTGGAGGTGATCGACGACGCACCCAGGGTGCGGCCGTGGTAGCCGCCCTCGAAGGCGAACATCAGGCTCTTGCCGCCGCGCGCGTTGCGCACGATCTTCAGCGAGTCTTCAATGGCCTGCGCACCGCCAACGTTGAAGTGCACGCGGCCGTCGAGGCCGAACTTCTCGTGCATGTCCACGGCAATGGTCTTGGCCAGCTGCACGCGGGTCGGGTGCAGGTACTGGCTGGCGACCTGCGGCAGGGTGTCGATCTGGTCCTTCAGTGCATCGTTCAGGCGCTTGTTGCTGTAGCCGAAGTTGCACGCCGAGTACCACATCTGCAGGTCGAGGTAGGGCACGCCTGCGCCGTCGAACATGTAGCTGCCTTCGCCGCGCTGGAAGATCTTAGGCGGATCGACGTAGTGGACGGTATCGCCGAAGGAGCTGTAGCGGGCTTCGTCGGCCAGCAGCTGCGCATCGGAGGCAGCGGCGGCGGCGTTCTTGTCAAAAATGTTCATGCAGTTCGGTTCCGTGAAGGACGTTCGAAAGGGGTAACAGGGGAGCGCGCCTGCAAAGGAGTGCTCAGGCGGTGGCCAGCAGCAGGGGCAGTGCGGCGGGCTGCGGGCTGGCGTCGAGGCGACGTGGCTGCAGCAGGCTGCCATCGAGCAAGCGCGGCAGCAGTGCGATTGCATCGTGGAAGGTGTCGATGGCGGCATGCTCGATGCCGGCATTCGTGCAATGGGTAATCAGGCGGCGCTTGGCGAACACGAAGTCGGCGTCTTCGGATACGCAGAAATCCGAACTGCCGTCGCCGATCATCAGCACGCGCGGCGCTTCGTTGGCGCGCGCCTGTGCGGCACAGGTGCATTTGCAGGTGCCACTGCGGCAGCCTTCGGCCTGGTAGGGCGATTCCAGTTCCCAGTGGTCATCGCACCAGCGCAGATGGTTGGCCACCACCGGCAGCTGCGCCAGGCCGTGGTTGGCGAGGATGCGATGGATCGCATAGTCCAGGCCGTCGCTGACGATGCGCAGTGGCAGGCCCAGCTGCTCGGTGCGAGCGACGAAGGCGACGAAACCTGGATCGATCTGCACCTGGTCCAGATGGGCATCAAGCGTGGCCGGATCCAGTTCCAGCAGCCGCACCTGGCCCTGCATGCATTCACGCGAGCCGATCTTTCCCGCCTTCCACTGGTCTTCCAGTTCCTGCCAGCCCGGCTGGCCGTACTTTTCCAGCAGCGAGTCGATGACATCTTCGAGGCTGATGGTGCCGTCGAAGTCACACAGGATGCTCCAGCGCATGGGCAGGTCCGTCGATGAGAAAGGCGTCCGGCACATTGCCGGGGCAGGCTCAATGTAGGCAGGCCGCCTTTCTCGTTCCTTTCCTGTTGAAAGGCGCTTTTGACGGGCTGGGAAAGCGTTCAGGAAAGTACATGGATGAATGCGCGGAGCGCAGGCCACGCATGCACGTGCGGGTCAGGCGCGGGCCAGGACCTGCAGTATTTCGGCCGTCTCCTCACGGGTCTGCCAAGCGCTGTTGCCAAGGGTGAGCATGCGTGCGGCGAAGTCACGTGCATTGGGCACGTCCTCCTGCGGCACGATGCCACGCAGGTAGGCGTAGTCGGGCAGGGCATGGATGAACATGCGGCTGGCACCGAGGCCGCGCGGCCACAGGTCGTCCAGCGCGGCATCGCGCGCGCGCTGGCTGGGCAGCAGCAGCATCAGCATCGGCCAGGTGCCGCCGGTGCCGGCCAGGCCATCGACCACCTCCACCGCCGGCAGTTGTGCCAGCTGCACGCGCAACTGCAGTGCGCGCAGGCGCCCGGCCTGCAGGAACGCCGGCAATCGCCGCGCGGCATGGGCACCGATGTTCTGTCGCCATCGACTGACCCGGTGCTGCGGTATGTCCAGCGGGAAAATGTCACCGACCGCGTCTTCCAGATCGCCACGCTGCAGTGCGCTGCGCAGCGGATTGCCGTACACCAGCGACAGCAGCGAGGGGCGATAGCAGGCGGCAAGGCCAAGCAGCTGCACACTGCGAAGCAGCTCCCAGCGCAGGTTGAAGCGCACCTGTTCGGCGGCATGCTCGGCCAGTTCGGCGCGCAGTTCGTCATCGCGGCTGACCAGCAGGCCGCCTTCGTGCAGGCTCAGCCCCTTGCCGGCGGCCAGGCTGAAGAATCCGATGTCGCCACGCAGGCCGACACTGCTGTTGCCCACCCGTGCGCCCAGCGCCTGTGCGGCATCTTCGATGACCCAGGCGCCGGCGCTGCTGGCGATGTCGCAGGCCCGTTCGACATCGGCGATGCGACCGCCGAGGTGGGTTGGCAGGATGGCCAACGTACGCGCATCGGCCAACCGTTCGAGCTGGCCGGGATCGAAGTCGAAGTGGCCGCGCCGGGTATCGCACAGCTGCACGCGCAGGCCGAGGCTGTGCACCGCGATCGGCACCAGCGGACAGGTGTAGGCCGGCATGATCACCGTGTCGCGCCTGGGCGCGCGCTTGCGCAAGGTGCGCAGGGCGATCAGCAGCGCGTGCGTGCCGGAACAGGTCAGCTGCAGCGGCGGCGTGCCCAGCTGGTTGGCCAGGATCCCGCGCAGGTCACCACCACCGGGAAGGAAGTCGGTGGCCTGCATCGGCAGGCCGGCGGTCGGTGGCAGTTCGCGCGCGAACAGGCTCATCGCAGCCCGCTCACGAGGTGCTTTCGGCGGGGCTGTGCGGGTCGTCCGCTTCCGCGCGACCGAGGCAGACGATGCCGGCCACGATCAGGACCGCACCTACCAGGTGGTGCAGGGTCAGTGGCTCGTTCAACAGCCACGCCGACAGCAGCAGCACGCTGATCACTTCCAGGTGCGAGGCAGCGAATGCGGGGCCGATCGGCGCATGCCGCAGCAGGCTCATCCAGGTGAAGAACGCACCCACGTAGCCCAGGACGGCGCCGTACACCCATGGTTGCGACAGCACGCGCAGCAGCCAGGCGGTGTTGGCCTCGACCGGCAGGGCCGCCTCACCGGCGTACTTGAAGCACAGCTGGGCCAGCGTGTCGAAGGCCATCAGCAGCGGAAAACCGATCACATACAGGCGCCTCATGAGCCGGCCCCCACCACCGCCACGCCGGCTGTGACCAGCAGCATCCCGGTCACCCGCAATGGCGTGAGCTTCTCGCGGAACAGGATGCGGCCGGCGATCATCAGCGCCACGATGTTGATCGAGCCCAGCAGCACGCCCTTGGACAGCGGAACCAGTGACAGGAAGGCGATCCAGGCGACGAACTCAAGCACGTAACAGGCGATGCCGATCCACAGCCAGGGGCGGCTGAGCATGTGCTTCCAGCGCTGCAGTCCCTCGCCCTCCTGCGGGTCGCTGGCGGCGGCCTTGAAGGCGAGCTGGCCACCGGTATCGAGCACGACATTGGCCAGCCACAGCAGCGTGGCAAGTGCCCCCATCTCAGGCCACCGCCTTGAGGACGCCGCTGCGTTCACCGATCCCGGTGAAGAAGCGCGCGCTGCGGCGGATCACCTCGCGGCGTTCGCGGTCGATCGTGATCATGTGGTAGCTGTCCTCCAGCACCACCAGTTCCTTCGGGCCACTGACCCGCGACATCACCAGTTCGGCATTGCCCATGCTGGCCACGTCGTCTTCGCGCGCGTGCATCACCAGGCACGGGGCGGTGACCTGGTGCAGGTGGCGGCGGGTCCAGTTGCTCAGCGCACGCATCTCGGCCAGCGCGTGCCAGGGATTGCCCGGAAGGCCTGCCGCCGCGCTGTCGCCGGACAGCATGGCGGCGCTGACCTGCGCACGCAGGCGCTCGTCGCGCAGGCCGTACGGCGGTTCTTCCATGAACATGCGGTCGCGGCCGATGTTGAAGCGCTTGAACCACGGCAGCAGGAACGAGAGGCGGGCGACAGCGGGTATGTTCCAGCCGTCGTAGCGGAACGTGGCGCCATACACGCCGACGCCGGACACCCAGTCCGGTCGTCGAGCAGCAAGTGCCAGCGACAGCACCGCGCCCATCGACAGGCCACCGACGAACAGCTGGTCGACCTTGCCGCGCAGGCTTGCCGCCGCATCTTCCACGCCCTGGTACCACTGTTCCCAGGTGGTCGCCAGCAGGTCATCCACGGTGCCACAATGGCCGGGCAGCTGCACGCCGTGTACGGTGAAGCCGGCGTTGTTCAGCCCTTTGCCCAGCATGCGCATTTCCGCCGGGGTACCGGTCAGGCCGTGAACCAGCAGCACGCCCTGCGGGCCACCGGGGAGGAAGAAGTCGTGCGAGTCGGTCACCTGGCGGCTCCGGGACGGCAGTGGGGAGGGTCAGGATCGCAACCGCGATTTTCGCCAGCCTTTCAGCGCCCCGGTCCGGGTCAGGGGGCCTTCAGCAGCGGCAGTGTGATGGCGACCTTGAGTCCGCCGCCGGGGCGGTTGAGGAAGGTCAGGCGCCCGCCGAAGTGCTCCACCGCCTCGTGGGCGATGGCCAGGCCCAGGCCGGTGCCGCTGGCGGTGGTGCCGGGGGCGCGGAAGAAGCGCTCACCCAGCCGCGGCATCACGTCCTCGGGTACGCCGGGCCCGTTGTCCTCCACGTACAGTTCGACGTCATTGTCATCCAGCGCGTGCACGCCGACGGTGACGGTCGCATCGCGGCCGGCATAGCGCAGCGCATTGTCGATCAGGTTGTCCAGTGCTTCCTGCAGCTGGGCACCGTTGCCGAGCACGCGCAGCGGCTGGGGGCTGCCGCGGTAACCCAGATCGATGCCATCGCGGATCGCTTCAGGCACGCGTGTACCGACCCACTGCGGCACCCGTTCGCACAGGTCCAGTGCCTCCACCGTCTCCGGCACGGTCTGGGCCCGGCTCAGCGCCAGCAGCTGGGTGCTGACCCGCGCGGTGCGCTGGTTGAGCCGGCGGATGTGCTGCAGTGCCTCGCGCACCGTGTCCGGGTCGCCATGCGCCAGTGCCTGGTCCACGTGCAGGGCCATGCCGGCCAACGGCGAGCGCAGCTGGTGCGCGGCGTCGGCGATGAAACGGTTCTGCAGGGTGATCATTTCCGCCTGGCGGGCAAACAGATCGTCGATGGTGCTGATCAGTGGCTGGATTTCCTCCGGCACGTCGGCGTCGGAGATCCGCGCCAGTTCGCCGCGGCGCTGTGCCAGGCGGGTCCTCAGCGGGGTCAGGATGCGCAGGCCATGGGTCACCCCGAACCAGACCAGCGCGGCAGTGCCCAGCGCCAGCATGGTCATCAGCGGGATGATGATCATCAGGATCTCTCGCGCGCGCTGGCGTCGTTCGGCCATGCTTTCGGCCACGGTCACCGCCAGCTGGTCCTGCGGATCGTTCATCGCACGCGTGCAGACGGTGGCCATGCGCACCGGCTGGCCGTTGAGAATGCCATCGTACAGGGTGGGGTCCACGCCGGTGCATTCCTGCGAAGGCGCGTAGGCACTGAAATCTGCATTGCCGCTGAGCGTCCCCTGGCGGCTGCTGTCGACGTTGAAATAGCGATGGCCGTCGGGTTCGTACTCGATCAGGAAGCGCGCCTGCGGAGACAGGTCGCTGGTCACCGGCATGGTGCTCAGCATCTGCGCGAACGAGTGCGTGTCGTCGATCAGGTTGCGGTCGTGGATGCGGTTGGAATAGTCCAGCGCAACGTAATAGGCCAGGATCGTATTGAAGGTGAGAAGGCCCAGCATCGGCAACGCCAGGAAGGCGAGCAGGCGCCGGCGCAGGCTGGGCGGTCCACTGATCACGGGGCGCTGTCGTCCTGCGCATCTTCCAGCATGTAGCCCAGCCCGCGCACGGTGCGGATGCCCATGCCGCCCGGCTGCAGCTTGCGGCGCAGGCGGTGCAGGGCGATGTCCAGGCCGTTGTCGGTCAGGTCCTGGCCCCAGTCGCACAGCGCTTCCACCAGTTGCGCGCGTGACACGATGCGCTCTGCACGCACCGCCAGCGCCGACAGCAGGCCGAACTCGCGTGCGGTCAGTTCAAGTGATTGGTCGTCGATCCATACACGGTGCCCGGCCAGGTCCAGGCGCAAGCGGCCGATGCGCAGGTCCGGATTGCCATTGCTGGTGACCCGCCGCAGCTGTGCACGCACGCGGGCTTCGAATTCATCCAGTGCGAACGGCTTGACCAGGTAGTCGTCGGCACCGAGGTCGAGCACGCGCACCCGCTCGGCCAGGCCGTCACGCGCGGTCACCACCAGCACCGCCAGGCCATCGCCACGCTGGCGCAGTCGTTGCAGCACGTCGCGGCCATCCAGTTGCGGCAGCCCCAGGTCCAGCACCAGCAGTGCATACTGGGTCGAGCCCAGTGCTGCATCGGCGTGCGCACCGTTGTCGACGTGGTCGACCACGTGCCCCTGCCGGCGCAGCGAGGCGCACAGGCCGGAGGCGATGTCCGGGTCGTCTTCAGCAATCAGAACGCGCATGCGCGGGGCTCCTGTAACGGTCAGGCCCACCGGCTGGACGGGGCGGGCCTCTCGGCTGCCGAAGGGTAGCCGCAAACCGGGTGAAGGTGGAGCGCGCCGGCACCTCCCGGCGCCGTCACGCTGTCCCTCCATTCAGTCCTGCAGCCCCGGCTCACCCAGCGCCAGCGGCATCCGGGAGCCATCCAGCAGGCCACGGCTGAGCTTGCCCTCCTCGATGAACAGCAGTTCGCCGTTCTCGCCGTTCTTGATGCTGCTGTCGATGGCGATCACGCGGTCGCCGTGGAAGCTGCTGACGTGTGGCATCGACGTATGGCCGACCACGATGCGCTTGAGCTGCAGGCGGTCGAGCACGGCCTGCACACCCGCGGTGTCAAGGCGGCCATCGAAATAGCCGCGGTACCAGATCGGGCTGGTCTTGCCGTCATACAGCGGTGCGGTGGCCGGGTCGGCCTTCACTTCGGCCTTGGGCAGGCCCAGCGAGGCCTGGTAGGCCGCGTTGGTGCGTGCCGGGTCCAGCGCCAGCTGCACCGCCTCGGGCGAGATGCCGCCGTGCAGGAACAGGGTATCGCCGATCTTCAGCAGTACCGGTCGGGTGCGCAGCCACTGCCCGATCACCGAGTCGGCGCCATACAGCTGCGGGTAGCTGCGGCCCAGCAGCTGGGCGCTGCGCAGGTACTTGGGGTTGACGTAGCGCAGGTCGTCGTACAGCACCATGGTTTCGTGGTTGCCGAGCACGAAGTGCACGGCGCCACCGGCGGCGGCCGCCTGCTGCTGCAGGCCGTAGAGCAGCCAGAACGCCTCGGTCACCTGCGGGCCGCGGTCGAACACGTCGCCGGCGATGACCAGCGTGTCCTTGCCCAGCGCCCAGCGATCCTGCGCGTCGATCACGTGATGGGCACGCAGCAGGCGCACCAGCAACCCGTACTGGCCGTGAATGTCGGACAGCGCGACGATGCGCGGTGTGGCCGGCAGCACCGAGACCGAGGCTGCATTCGGCGCAGCCACATGCACGGTGTGTTCGTAGCCGCAGCGCGGTGCGATATCGGTCCCTGTTGCCCCGGAGGCAAGCGTGCGCGATTCGACCTTGTCGGCGCAGATCCACTTGGCCTGCACCCGGTCGCCCTGGCGGAACACATAGGGGCCATCGGCCTGCACGTGGTCGGCGGGCGCG
The DNA here is from genome assembly GCF_059370875.1 of Stenotrophomonas sp. YJH_SMC_81. Lineage (NCBI taxonomy): Bacteria > Pseudomonadati > Pseudomonadota > Gammaproteobacteria > Lysobacterales > Lysobacteraceae > Stenotrophomonas > Stenotrophomonas sp. YJH_SMC_81. The sequence goes on from NZ_JCAFUB010000004.1 coordinate 127,949, forward strand.
GCAACCTCGCGGGCCTGCGTGGTTCCGGCGCTGCAGGCCAGCAACGGCAGCAGCAGGGCGGTCATCAGGGAAGAGCGATAGCGCGACATCGTCGTTGTCCGGCGGCGGAAACATCCGATGCTAACCGGCGCGACCGGGTCGCGGTGTGCGCGAATGGGCGGGTCAGGCGCTGTGCCCGTCGTCCCTGAGCTTGCGCACACGGGTGGCGGCGGCCTGCAGGGGCCGACCGTCGCGCCCGCGCGGCTGCATGTACGGCAGCGGTCGCCGCGTGCTGGATTCGATCAGCTGCGAATGAGCTTCGTCTGCACCGAAGCGATGGCGTTCACCCCATTGGCGCAGCGCGACCAGCACCGGGAACAGCGCCTGGCCCGCGGCGGTGAGCACGTATTCCTGGTAGGCCGAGCCGTCGGAGGCCGGTTGCAGTTGCAGGATGCCGGCCTCGACCAGCCTGCGCAGGCGATCGCTGAGGATGTTGCGGGCGGCGCCCAGGCTGCGCTGGAAGTCGCCGAAGCGGCTGACGCCGTCGAAGGCATCGCGGATCACCAGCAGTGCCCAGCGATCACCGAGCAGGTCGGCGCTGCGGGCAACGGGGCAGGGGCTGTCTGCGTGCATGGCGGTCTCCGTCCTATGTGGTTGCAGTTTAAAACCAAAGTAGCTAGCCTGCATCTGGTTTCAATATGAAACCAGATGACGAATGCCATGCCGATTCCACGCCCCCTGCTGGTGCTGCTTGCGGTTGCCGCCGGCGCCAGCGTTGCCAACGTCTATTACGCGCAGCCGCTGCTGGATCAGCTTGCACACGCCTTCGCGCTGGAGCGGGCGGTTGCCGGCGCGGTGCTGGCCGCGACCCAGGCCGGCAGCGTGCTGGCATTGCTCGGGTTGCTGCCGCTGGCTGATCGCGGTGACCGGCGGCACCTGCTGCGGCTGCAGCTGGCGGCACTGGTCGCGGCCCTGCTGTGGCTGGCAGCGGCACGCACGGCCGGTTGGCTGTTGTCGGGCCTGCTGCTGGCCGGGCTGTTGGGCACCGCGCTGACCCAAGGCTTGATCGCCTACACGGCAGCGATGGCTCCGGCCGCGCAGCGCGGGCGCGTGGTGGGGGTGGTGCAGGGCGGGGTGTTCATCGGGTTGCTGCTGGCGCGCGTGCTGTCCGGCACGGTGGCGGCCATTGCCGGCTGGCAAGCAGTCTATCTGCTGTCGGCAGCGCTGATGGCGACCCTGGCCGCACTGCTGTGGCGGCGCCTGCCGGCGGTGCCGATACCCGTGGTGCCGCCGCGTTGGCGCGACCTGATCGGCTCGATGCTGGGCATGCTGCGCCGGGATCGAACGCTGCGCGAGCGCGGTCCACTGGCGTTGCTGCTGTATGCCGGACTCAACGTGTTCTGGGCGGCGGCCCCCTTGCCGCTGTCGGCCCCACCGCTGCAGTGGTCCACTGCGGCCATCGGTGCGCTCGGCCTGGCTGGGGTGGCAGGTGCATTGATGGCGTCGCGGGTCGGGCACTGGATGGACCGCGGTTTTGCCGATCGGGTCAGTCTTGGCGCGCTGCTGTTGATGCTGGTCGCGTGGTGGCCGCTGCTGGGCCTGCCGCAGTCGCTGTCGTTGCTGCTGCTGGGCGTGATCGTGCTCGATCTGGGTGGGCAGGCGCTGCATGTCTCGAACCAGGCGCTGCTGCTGCGCGCGCCGGGCGAGCAGCATGGACGCCTGGTGGCGCTTTACATGCTCTTCTATGCGGTGGGTAGTGGTGCCGGTGCGGCTGCCGGGCCCTGGGTGCACGCCCGGCACGGCTGGCCTGCCGTGTGCCTGCTGGGCGCCGGCATCGCGCTGCTGGCGCTGCTGTGGTGGGCAGCGTGGCGGAGGCGGGCGGTGAAAGCAGCGGCTGCCGCGCGAATCGGTAGAGTCGACTGTTAGTCGACTGCTCCTCGTTCCGACGGCGAAAAGCTCCGCGCTGCGCGCGGTAGTACTAACAGTCGACTCTATCCGCCACCGGGATTCTTCATTTCCGCCAGTTCAGCGCTGCAACGCGCGCCGCCCCGGCGCTTCCTGCAGGTCGGCGCTGGCCACCACCACGCGGTTGCGGCCGCTGCGCTTGGCCTCGTACATCGCCGCGTCGGCACGTGCCATCAAGCGTTCGTAGTCCGGGTGGCCATCATGGCCGGCCACGCCGATGCTGGCAGTCAGCGACAGAACCTGGCCGTTGGCCAGTGCCACTGGCGACTGCGCGATCTGCCGGCGCAGGCTCTCGGCGATCACCGAGGCCTGTGACTCACTGGCGGCAACCAGCACCACCACGAACTCCTCGCCGCCGTAGCGGAACAGGTAGTCGCTGCCGCGGGTCAGCTGGCCGAGCAGGCCGGCCACGTGCTGCAACGCGCGGTCGCCGGCATCGTGGCCGTGGCCGTCGTTGATCGCCTTGAAGTGATCCAGGTCGAGCAGCAGCAGCGAGAACGGCGTGCGGTTGCGCGTGGCCAGCTCGATCTCCCTGCGCAGCACGGTAGGCAGGAAGCGGCGGTTGAGCAGGTTGGTCAGGGCATCGCTGCCGGCATCCAGTTCACCGATGCGTTCGAACAACAGCGTCATCAGGGTACGGATGGCGGCCAGGTCCTCGCGGATGGCCGGCAGCACCGCCAGTCGTTGCGCCGGGGTGTCATGGCTTGCCCGCTGCAGGTTGCCGTCGATGCGGGCCATCAGTTGGCCGACCTGCTGGGTTTCGCTGCTCTCGCCGAAGCTGGGGATGCCCTTGTGGGTGAACCACAGGCCGAATTCCGAGGTCGCCAGGCTGGCGCTTTCGCTGGCCTGCACGTGGCCGGCGAGTGCGTACAGCAGGGCGTTCTCCCAGTCCAGCAGCAGTGCACGCTGACGCTCGCGTTCAGTACCGACATTCTGCACCAGCGAGAACAACCGGTAGGCAGCATCGGCGCGGGTGGAGCGCTCACGTGCATGGGTGTAGGCCAGGGTCATGCCTTCCATGGCGATGTCCATGATCGCGCTGAGGCAGTCGATGGCGGCGAACGCGGTGGCGCTGTCGGGCGCGTCGTCGCGCAGGCGCACGAACAGCTCGTGCTTGAGTACGCGCGCGCCTCGGGTGACCAGGTCGACCGGAATGCCGACCCGGGCATGCACATCGCCGATCACCCGTTGCGAGGCAACGGTGGCGGCAATGCCGTCGGCATCGGTGGTCAGCAGCTGCACCAGCCAGCGCTGCATGGCCGGTTGCAGGCGTTGCTTGACCTGATCGTGGGACAGGAAGCGGCGTGCACGCCCGTCCTGCAACAGCACTTCGTAGAAGCGTTGGGCCAACGCCGGCGGGGCATCGGTTGCGGCGGCGTGCAGCAGCGCGGTGGCGGCAGGGCCGGCCTGTTGCAGGCAGTGCTGCCAGGCCTCGGCCAGCGGCTGGCTGGCATCGTCCAGTTGGGGTGGTTCCACGTCGATCTCTGACTGCGTACGGCAAACCACGGGTATCGGCCGCGGTGGCGTGCGGTTGATGGTGGGCAAGCCGGCCAGTTTAAGCGCGATGCAGGGTCGTCCGGCACGCAGGTCACATCACGCCTGCGGTAGCAATGAGCGAACGCATTTGAGAATCACTCGCATTGATGGGAGAATGCGCGCACGGATCGGGCCGCAGGCGACTGCAGCGACGCTCCGCCTCCCCCTCGTCGTTGCCTCAAGCCCTTTGCCAGAGGCCCCGTTGCCCTGCCAGAAGGTCCAGATCATGTCTCCTGCCGTTGTCCTCTCGCCGCGCCCGCTGGCGCTCGCCGTTGCCGCCCTGCTGGCGGGCAGCGCCCTGACCGCCCAGGCTGAAGCCGACGCCACCGATATCGACACGGTGCACGTCACCGCCTCGCAGATTGCCCGCCAGGCGTTGGGTACCTCGACCATCACCGCCGAGGACATCGCCAAGCGCCCACCGGCCAACGACATCGCCGAACTGCTGCGCACCATGCCGGGCGTCAACCTCACCGGCAACAGCGCCTCGGGCCAGTATGGCAACAACCGCCAGATCGACCTGCGCGGCATGGGCCCGGAAAACACCCTGATCCTGGTCGACGGCAAGCGCATCGGTGCGCGCGATGCCGTGCGCATGGGCCGCAGTGGCGAGCGCAACACGCGCGGCGACACCAACTGGGTGCCGGCGGAGATGATCGAGCGCATCGAAGTGCTGCGCGGACCGGCGGCGGCACGCTATGGCTCCGGTGCTTCCGGTGGCGTGGTCAACATCATCACCAAGCGCCCGACCGGCGACCTGACCGGTGCGGTCGACCTGTACGGGCTGGTGCCCGAACACAGCGCCGAAGGTGGCAGCGAGCGCGTCGGCCTGCAGCTGAGTGGGCCGATGACCGACACGCTGTCGTTCCGCCTGTACGGCAACCTCAACAAGACCGACGCCGATTCACTCGATCTCAACCGCCAGTACGCCACCCAGCCGAACGCAGTGCCACCGGCTGGCCGCGAGGGCGTCAAGAACCGCGACATCAACGCGCTGCTGCGCTGGGACGTGACCGCCGACCAGGTGGTCGAGTTCGAGGCCGGCACCAGCCGCCAGGGCAACATCTATGCTGGTGACCGCGCGGTCAGCACCACCGGCACTTCGACCGGCATCGATCTGGCCGCCCTGGCCGACGGCAAGGCGGAAACCAACCGCATGTACCGCAACACCGGCGCGATCACCCATCGTGGCCGCTGGGGCGATGTCACCTCGCGGGTGACCGCTGCAGTTGAAGCGGTGAACAACTCGCGCATCAATGAAGGCCTGGCCGGTGGCCCGGAAGGCAGCTTCAACGGCACCGACTGGTCGACCTCGCGCCTGCGCAACTACCAGCTGGATGGCGAAGTGAGCTTCCCGACCACGCTGGGCGGCGCCGAGAACATCTGGACGTTGGGCTTTGAATACCTGGACAGCCGGCTGACCGACCCGTACTCGATGAGCCAGTCCAGCAGCAGCGGCGGTGGCATCCCGGGGCTGTCGGCCGATCGTGCGCGCGGCAAGGCCGATGCGCAGACCACGGCGGTGTTCGTGGAAGACAACATCTACCTGGGTGAGCGCTGGATCGTTACCCCGGGCCTGCGTTTTGACCACCACAGCCAGTTCGGCAACAACACCAGCCCCAGCCTCAATGCGCAGTTCCGCATCAGCAGCGACTGGGTGGTGAAGGGCGGCATCGCCCGCGCGTTCAAGGCGCCGAACCTGTACCAGTCGAATCCGGACTATCTGTACTACACCCGTGGCAACGGCTGCCCGAATGCGCTGCCGAGCCTGGGCGCCGGTTGCTACATGCGCGGCAACGCAGACCTGAAGGCGGAAACCAGCCTGAACAAGGAACTGGGCATCGAGTGGGCACCGCAGAGCGGCTGGCAGGCGTCGTTGACCTACTTCCACAACGATTACAAGGACAAGATCCAGGCCGGCTACACCCAGATCGGGCTGACCGCCGACACCAAGGGCCGCATCTTCCGCTGGGAGAACGCGCCGAAGGCGATCGTGCAGGGGCTGGAAGGCAACCTGGTCATTCCGCTGCTGGGCGAGCAGGGCAACCGCCTGAAGTGGAGCAACAACTTCACCTACATGGTGGAAAACGAGAACAAGACCACGCACCAGCCGTTGTCGGTGATCCCGAAGTACACGATCAACACCATGCTGGACTGGCAGGCCACCGACAGGCTGTCCGTGCTGCTGACCGGCACCTTCTACGGCAAGCAGGAACCGGCCACGACCAACATCAACAACGACCCGCGCTGCACCGGCAGCTGCGATGCATCGATCGCGCTGCAGGATCGTGGCGCGTACAACATCTGGGGCGTGAGCGCGCGCTACAAGGTGACCGAGACGGTCAGCTTCGGCTTCGGCGTGAACAACCTGGCCGACAAGCGCCTGTTCCGCGAGGCCAACAGCAGTGATGCCGGGGCGGCGACCTACAACGAGCCGGGCCGCGCGTACTGGGCCAGCCTGCGCTTCGGCTTCTGACCGCAGGCCGGCGTCGATCTGCAGCCCTCGCCGGGCCATGCCCGACGAGGGCTCGTGTGGCCTGCAATGTTATAAACATCGTAATAGTCTCCTCCGCCGGCACCGCGTAGCCTGCACCGCATCGCAAAGGAGCTGTTGCCATGGGCCACGACCACGATCACCTGCCATCCCAGATCCGCCACGAGAATCCCTTGTGGTGGGCACTCGGCCTGACCACCACCTTCCTCGTCGTCGAAGTGGTGGGCGCGTTCTGGACCAACAGCCTGGCGCTGTTGTCCGACGCCGCGCACATGGCCACCGATGCGCTGGCGCTGATGATCGCGCTGGTCGCGGTACGGTTGAGCCGGCGCCCGCCGGATGCGCGCCGCACCTACGGCTATGCACGGCTGGAAGCGTTGGGCGCGATGATCAACGGTGCCATGCTGTTCGTGGTCGCCGCCTACATCCTGTGGGAGGCGGTCGGCCGCTTCCGCCAGCCGCAGGAGATCGCCTCCTCCGGCATGCTGGTGATCGCGGCTGCGGGCCTGGTCATCAACCTGATCTCGATGCGCCTGCTGCGGGCGGGCAGTGGCGAGAGCCTCAACGTGAAGGGCGCCTACCTGGAAGTGTGGGCCGACATGCTCGGCTCGGTGGCTGTGATTGCGGGCGCATTGTTGATCAAGTGGACCGGATGGAAACCGATCGACCCGATCCTGGCCGTGCTGATCGGCCTGTGGGTGCTACCGCGTACCTACGTGCTGATGCGCGAGGCGATCAACGTGCTGCTGGAAGGCGTGCCCAAGGGCATGGACGTGGCCAAGGTGCGCGACAGCCTGTCCGGCCACGTCGCAGTCCTGGACGTGCATGACCTGCACGTGTGGGCGCTGGCTTCCAGCACGCCGGCGCTGACCGCGCACATTGTGATGCGCGACGGCACCGACGCCGATGCGTTGCGCCGCGAGCTGGGCGGTCGCCTGCATGATGACTTCGGTATCGAGCACGTGACGCTGCAGATCGAGGCGGACCACTGCGGCGAAGCCTGTGGCGAACCGGCGCCGGCCAACGGCGGCGGACACAAGGGCCATGAGGGCCACGACCACGGGGAGGACGCGCAGGGCCATCGTGGCCACGTGCATCGTTGATCGACGATTGACGCGCGCGCCGGGAGATGGCCGGCGCAGCTATTCGTCCCGCCGCGAGGCCAGCCGATCCGCCAGCCGGGTTGGCTCCGGCAACCGGTAGCCGCGCAGGGTGCGCTGCACCCAGCCCAGCGCGGTATCGGCACTGACCCGATGGCCACCGGCCACGAACAGCGGCTTGCAGCGCACCTTGCTGCGCAGCACCCAGCCCAGTTGCTCGTCGCCATCCAGCAGCGGTGTATGCGCACCAGCTTCGGCGCCCGGTTCGACGAACCTTCCCACCAGTTTCGATTTCGCCACGCCGATGCTCGGCAGATCGGTGACCACGCCCAGATGCGCGGCGACGCCCAGCCGGCGCGGATGGCTGATGCCGTGGCCATCGACGAACACCAGGTCCGGCGTTCGTGGCAGCAGTGCCAGTGCGGCCAGCAGTGCCGGCAGCTCGCGGAAGCTGAGCAGGCCCGGGATATAGGGCATGAGTGTAGGAATCCGCGCGATCTCCTGCGCCACGGGCTGCAGCGTCCTTGCATCCAGCAGCACCGCCGCGGCGCGGGTAATGGCACCGTTGTCCTCGAATCCGACATCCAGCCCGGCCAGCCAGCGCACCTTGCGTGGCAGGCGGTCCTGGCGTTCCACGCGGCCGGCCAGCTGCAGCTGTTGCGCTCGAGCGGCGGTGACGCTGCCTTCCCAGCGCCCGGGGTCGATCACCGTATTCATTGGCTGCAGCATCGCATGCGCGGCGCCACGGCACGGTGAGCGGCCACCGGGGCTACAATGGCGGCCTGCCTTTCCTCGCGTTGGAGACCCTGCAGTGACCCGTAAACTCGTACTGTTGCGCCATGGCCAGAGCCAGTGGAACCTGGACAACCGCTTCACCGGCTGGGTCGATGTCGACCTGACCGAGCAGGGGCGCCGGGAAGCGGCTGCCGCCGGTCGCCTGATGCGCGAGGAAGGCCTGCAGTTCGACGTCGCCCATACCTCCGTGCTGAAGCGCGCCATCCACACCCTGCAGGGTGCGCTGGCCGAGCTGGAGCAGGACTGGCTGCCGGTGAACAAGTCCTGGCGCCTCAACGAGCGCCACTACGGCGGCCTGCAGGGCCTGGACAAGGCCGAGACCGCTGCCAAGCACGGCGAAGAGCAGGTCAAGGTGTGGCGTCGTTCGTACGACATCCCGCCGCCGCCGATGGACCTGGAAGATCCGGGCCACCCGATCCATGACCGCCGTTACGCCGGCCTGGACCGCAACGCGCTGCCGGGCACCGAATCGCTGGCCACCACCCTGGACCGCGTGCTGCCGTACTGGCACGACGCCATCGCGCCGCAGCTGAAGGACGGCAAGACCGTGCTGGTCACCGCCCACGGCAACTCGCTGCGTGCGTTGTACAAGTACCTCAACAACGTCTCGCGCGAGGAAATCCTCGAGCTTAACATCCCGACCGGCATCCCGCTGCTGTTCGAACTGAACGATGACCTGACCGTGCAGTCGTTCCGCTACCTGGGCGACCCGGAAGCGGCGCGCAAGGCCGCCGAAGCCGTAGCCAACCAGGGCAAGGCGAAATAAGAAACAGAAGGCCGGCGCAAGCCGGCCCTTCTTTTTGTAGAGCCGAGCCCACGCTCGGCTGCTTTGGGCCTTTGCCGCAGGAAGCATGAACCCGGAACGGAGAGCAGTCGAGCATGGCTCGACTCTACAGAAGGACGCTCTGTGACCTTTGGCCGGTCCCCAACCTCACGCCCCCGGCTACCCTGTGAAATTACCCGCAGGAGAGCCTCATGAACGTCCGCAACCTGGTCCCGCTGGGCCTGACCATCGCCATCGCTGCCTCGCTGGCCGCCTGTGGCAAGAACGAAACCGCGCCGGCGGCCAGTGCCGACGCCAAGCCGGCCTTCGACCTGTCGCAGATCAAGACGCCGCTGATCTCGCTCAACAGCGCCGACCTCGATCCGGCCATTTCGGCCTGTACCGACCTCAATGGCTTCGTCAACAGCAAGTGGCTGAAGGCCAACCCGGTGCCGGGCGACCAGACCACCTGGGGCAGCTTCGAGATCCTGCGCGAGCGCTCGCTGGAAGTGCAGCACGCGCTGGTGCAGCAGGCCGCCGCCAGCCAGGCCAAGGCCGGCTCGGTGGAAGCCAAGATCGGTGACATCTGGAAGACCGGCAACGACGAGGCCAAGATCGAAGCCGCCGGCCTGGCGCCGCTGCAGCCGCAGCTGGACAAGATCACCGCGCTGAACGACACCGCCGCCATCACCCAGTACCTGCGCGACAGCCAGGCCGAAGGCAAGGGCGTGTTGTTCTCGCTGTTCGCCAATGCCGACTACAAGGATTCGGCCAACGTCATCGCCTATGTCGGCCAGGGCGGCCTGGGCCTGCCGGAGAAGGGCTATTACTTCGACGATGCGCAGGCCAAGATCCGCGACGCCTACGTGGCCTACATCGCACAGGTGCTGACCCTGTCCGGTGTGGACGCGGCGCAGGCCGCCGAGCAGGCCAAGGCCGTGATGGCCTTCGAAACCCGCCTGGCCAAGGCCTCGATGTCGCGCATCGAAATGCGTGACCCGGCCAAGCGCTACAACCCGCTCAGCGCCGCCGACGCCGACAGGCTGACCCCGAACTTCAGCTGGACCGCGCTGTTCGACACCCTGAAGGTACCGGCCGCGCAGAAGTTCTCGCTGGCCCAGCCGGGCTTCTTCGGTGAAATGGACAAAATGCTCGCCGACGTGCCGGCCAGCACCTGGCAGGCCTACCTGCGCTTCCACACCATCGACGATGCCGCGCCGTACCTGAGCAGCCAGTTCGAGAAGGCCAACTTCGATTTCTACGGCACCACCCTGCGTGGCCAGAAGGAAATGCAGCCGCGCTGGAAGCGCGTGCTGGAGTCGGTCAACGGTGGCATGGGTGAAGCCTTGGGCCAGCTGTACGTCGACGCCGTGTTCCCGGCCGAGTCGAAGGTGGCCATGCAGCACCTGGTGGAGAACCTGTCGCAGGCATTGAAGGCGCGGCTGGAGCAGCTGCCGTGGATGGGCGAGGAAACCAGGAAGAAGGCACTGGAAAAGTGGGCCAGCTTCACCCCGAAGATCGGTTACCCGGACAAGTGGCGTGACTGGTCGGGCCTGCAGACCAACGGCGACAGCTACCTGGGCAACATGCAGGCAGCACGCGCGTTCAACTACCGCCACATGCTGGACAAGATCGGCAAGCCGGTGGACAAGACCGAGTGGGGCATGACGCCGCAGACCGTCAATGCGTACTACAACGCCACCAAGAACGAGATCGTGTTCCCGGCGGCGATCCTGCAGGCGCCGTTCTTCGACGCCAAGGCCGATCCGGCGCTGAACTACGGCGGCATCGGCGCAGTCATCGGCCACGAGATGATGCACGGCTACGACGACTCGGGCAGCCAGTTCGCCGCCAACGGCAACTTCGACAACTGGTGGACGGACGCCGACCGCAAGGCCTTCACCGAGCGTACCGACCAGCTGGTCGCGCAGTTCGACGGCTACGAGTCGGTGCCGGGCGTGTTCGTGAAGGGCAAGCTGACCCTGGGCGAGAACATCGGCGACCTGGGCGGCCTGACCGTGGCCTATGACGCGCTGCAGATGGCGCTGAAGGAAGACCCGAAGGCCAATGTCGAAGTTGACGGCTATAGCCAGGATCAGCGTTTCTTCATGAACTGGGCCACCGTGTGGCGCCGCAACTTCACCGATGGTGAGCTGCGCGTGCGCCTGAACACCGATCCGCACGCGCCGGCCAACTTCCGTGCCAACGGTGCGCCGTCGAACATGCCGTCCTTCGCTGCGGCGTTCCAGTGCAAGGCGGGTGATGCGATGGTGCGCGCCGACGACAAGCGTGTGGTGATCTGGTAATCGATCACCCGTGACGCGTGGAGCGAAAGGCCCGGCGAACGCCGGGCCTTTCGTTTGCCCGGCCGATCTCAGGCCAGCGCCGGTTCCCGCTCCAGCATGCGATGGAAGCGTTGCAGCACGTACGGATCCACCAGCCCGCCGGCCTGCTCGTCGATGATCCGCAATGCGGCCTCATGCTCCATCGCGTCGCGATACGGGCGCACGCTGGTCATCGCATCGTAGGCATCGGCGATGGTGACGATGCGCGCGCCCAGCGGGATGGATTCGCCGCGCAGCCCATCGGGGTAGCCGCTGCCATCGAAGGCCTCGTGATGGGCGCGGATCAGCCGCGCCACCGGCAAGGCGTCGCTGCGGCCGGTGGCCAGGAAGATGTGTTCGCCGCGTACCGGATGCTCGCGCATGATCGCGCGCTCCTCGTCGGTATGCCGGCGGGGTGCCAGCAGCACGTCATCGGGTATGCCGATCTTGCCGATGTCATGGAAGCGCGCGGCCAGGCCGATCTGCGCACGGGCCTCGTCATCAAGATCGCAGTGCGTGGCCAGGCGCTGCGCGAGCAGGCCAACGCGGTCGCAGTGGTGGCGGGTGTAGGCGTCGCGCATCTGCAGCGACATCGAGAGGGCATCGATCAGGCAGGCCTGCGCGTGCATCAGGTCGGGGGCGGGTACGGCGTCAGGGAACATGGTCATCCGCCCGCACCGGGTGGGGACCGGTGCGGGGTGTTCGGGGGGCGATCAACCCGGGGCAAGTGTGGTCAGAAGGGCGCGGGCCGCATTGAAGCGGTCTTCCGGCAACGGCAGCGGGTGCTTGATGCGCAGCTTGTCGGGCCCTTCCATGGCATAGAGGTTCGGTTGTTTCTGGATCAGCTGGATCACCGCCATCGGATCGATGTTCGGCTTGGACTCGAACACGATGCGGCCGCCGTTCTCGCCCAGGTCGAGCTTGCGGATGCCCAGCGTATTGGCTTTCAGCTTCAGCTCGGCGATGGCGAACAGGTGCTTGGCTGCATCCGGCAGCAGGCCGAAGCGGTCGATCATCTCCACCTGCAGTTCGCGCAGTGCATCGCTGTCGCGCGCGCTTGAAATGCGCTTGTACAGGGTCAGGCGGGTGTGCACGTCCGGCAGGTAGTCTTCCGGGATCAGTGCCGGCACATGCAGCTCGACCTCGGCGCCGCGCACTTCCTCACCGGCATCCAGGTCGGGCAGCTTGCCCTGCTTGATGCTGCGTACCGCGCGTTCCAGCAGCTCCGTATACAGGCTGAAGCCGACCTCGGCCATCTGCCCGCTCTGGTCCTCGCCAAGCAGTTCACCGGCGCCGCGGATTTCCAGATCGTGCGTGGCCAGGGTGAAGCCGGCGCCCAGCTCGTCCATCGAGGCGATCGCTTCCAGGCGCTTCTCGGCGTCGGGGGTGATCGCGCGACGGTCGGGGGTGATCAGGTAGGCGTAGGCACGGTGGTGCGAACGGCCCACGCGGCCACGCAGCTGGTGCAGCTGGGCCAGGCCGAAGCGGTCGGCACGGTTGATGATGATGGTGTTGGCGTTGGGGATGTCGATGCCCGATTCGATGATCGTGGTCGACAGCAGCACGTTGAAACGCTGCTTCTGGAAATCCAGCATCACCTTTTCCAGTTCGCGCTCGGGCATCTGCCCGTGGGCGATGCCGATGCGTGCCTCCGGCACCAGCTCGGACAGCTCGCGCTGCATGCGGCCGATGCTCTCCACGTCGTTGTGCAGGAAGTACAGCTGGCCACCGCGCGCCAGTTCGCGCTGGAAGGCTTCGCGCAGCAGCGCGTTGTCCCACTGGGTGATGAACGTCTGCACCGCCAGCCGGTTCGGCGGTGGCGTGGCGATGATCGACAGGTCACGCAGGCCGGCCATGGCCATGTTCAAGGTGCGCGGGATCGGCGTGGCGGTCAGGGTCAGCAGGTGCACATTGGCGCGCAGCGCCTTCAGCGCCTCCTTCTGGCGCACGCCGAATCGCTGCTCCTCGTCGACGATGACCATGCCCAGGTCCTTGAACTTCACGTCCGGCTGCAGCAGGCGATGGGTGCCGACGATGACGTCGATGGTGCCAGCGGCCACCTTCTCCAGTTCGGCCTTGATTTCCTTGCTGGTCTTGAAGCGCGACAGCACTTCGACCTTCAGCGGGTAATCGGCGAAACGGTCGCGGAAGTTGCGGTAATGCTGCTCGGCCAGCAGCGTGGTCGGCACCAGCACCGCCACCTGCTTGCCGGCACTGGCCGCAGCAAATGCAGCGCGCACCGCCACCTCGGTCTTGCCGAAGCCGACGTCGCCGCAGACCACGCGGTCCATCGGCTGGCTGCTGGCCAGGTCGCGCAGGGTGGCATCGATCGCGGCCAGCTGGTCGGGGGTTTCCTCGAACGGGAAACCGGCGGCGAACGGCTCGTACATCGCGCGGTCCACCTGCAGTGCCAGGCCGGCACGCGCCTGGCGGCGGGCCTGGATCTCCAGCAGTTCGGCGGCCACATCGCGCACCTTCTCCGCGGCCTTGCGCTTGGCCTTGCTCCACTGCTCGCCACCGAGCGAATGCAGCGGTGCGGTTTCCGCCGAAGCACCGGAGTAACGGCTGATCAGGTGCAGCTGGGCGACCGGTACATACAGGCGGTCGCCCTTGGCATATTCGATCTCGAGGAACTCGCCCGGCATGCCGCCGACGTCCATCGCGATCAGGCCACGGTAGCGGCCGACGCCATGGTCCTCGTGCACGATCGGCGCACCCTCGGTCAGCTCGCCGAGGTCGCGGATGATCGCCTCCGGCTCGCGACCGGCACGGCGCGTGCGGCGGGTGCTGCCGGCGCGCTCGGGGAACAGCTGGCGCTCGGTCAGCACCGCGATGCGCGGATCGTCCAGCGCGAAGCCATCTTCCAGCGGCGCCACTGCGATCGCGAAGCGCGCATCGCTAGCGAGGAAACCGGGCAGGTCGGCCACCACCGGCGGCTTCAGCTCGGCGGCCTGCAGCACTTCCAGCAGTGCCTCGCGGCGGCCGGGCGAATCGGCGGCGATCAGTACCCGGCCCGGGTAGTGGCCGAGGAAGGATTTCAGCGCATCGCCGGCGGGGGCTTCGCGTGCGGCCACCGGCAGCGGGGGCAGCGGCTGGTCGCCCAGCGCGTGCGCGTCGGCGATGCGTGCGTGGTCGGCGGCCCATACCTCGATGCGCGGGGCATCGTTCAGGCGCTCGCGCAGCAGCTCCGGCGACAGGTACAGCGCCGACGGTGGCAGCAGCGGCCGTTCCACATCGTGGCGGCGCTGCTCATAACGCTCGCTGGTCTGCGCCCAGAACGCCTCGGCGGCTTCGCCGGCACCGGCACAGACCACCGGCAGGCTGCCGCTGGGCAGGTAGTCGAACAGGGTTGCGGTGCGCTCGAAGAACAGCGGCAGGTAGTACTCGACGCCGGCCGGCGCCAGCCCGGATTTCAGATCCTGGTACAGCGCGCTGCGCCGGGTATCGACATCGAAGCGCTCGCGCAGCGTGGCCAGCACGCGGGCGATGCTGGCCTCGTCCATGGGCACTTCGCGGCCCGGCAGCATGTGCACGGCCTCGACCCTGTCCAGCGAACGCTGGCTTTCCGGATCGAAGGCACGGATCGAATCGATGTCCTCGTCCAGCAGTTCCACCCGCAGCGGCTCGTCGGCGCCCATCGGGAACACGTCGAGCAGGCCGCCGCGCACGGCGAAGTCACCCGGGTCCATCACCTGCGGCACGTTGCGGTAGCCGGCGCTTTCCAGGCGGCGCTTCTCGGCTTCCAGATCCAGGCGCTGGCCGACCTTCAGGTCGAAGCTGCCACCAATGACGTAGCTGCGCGGGGCCAGCTGCTGCAGCAGGGTCTGCACCGGCACGATCACCAGGCCACGCTTCAGCGTGGGCAGGCGGTGCAGGGCAGCCAGGCGCTGCGAGATGATGTCCGGATGCGGGCTGAAGCGGTCGTAGGGCAGGGTTTCCCAGTCCGGGAAGGCGACCACCGGCAGGGCCGGGTCGCCACCGAGCAGGGTCTGCAGGTCGGCTTCGAGCTGGTTGGCGCCGTGGTTGTCACGGGCGATCACCAGCAGCGGAGCGTCGTGCACGCGCGCTGCCTGGGCCAGGTACCAGGCCAGTGCGGTGGGCGAGGCGGGGGCGCGCCACCAGGCGCGGAGCTGGCCGGCGCGCGGCAGCGGCGGGGCGGGGTATGAGGTACGCGACATGGACCCCGGATTTTAGCAGAAGCCCGATCCGGCTCCTGTGCGTCGCGCCGGCCGGATGCCGGCAGCCTCATGTGCCGTTGGCGGAGCGGAATGCCGGCCAGCGGCTGGCACTACCGGGAGACGTGGCCGGGCAGGGCCCGGCGCATCCGTCAGTTGTCCAGCTCCAGCACCATCCGGACCAGGCCTTCGGCGCCGGTCGGGTGCGGCACCGGCTTGAAGCCCAGCGACGCGGCCAGCTGCTTCATCGGTTCGTTCTCGGCGGCTACGTCGCCGTACAGGCGGTCCAGGTACTTGCCACGGCCCCACTTCACCAGCTTGCGCATCAGCTGCCGTCCCAGGCCTTGCCCGATCAGGAAGCGGCTGATCAGGATCGCGTACTCGGCTTCACGGGTGCCGGGGATGATCGAGGCCCGGGCGACCGCGCCGACCACCGCTTCGCCAGCGGGCAGGGACTCGGCTGCGACCAGGGTGATCTCGGTCTTGGGGTTGGGGTGGGTCAGGCGCTGGGTGGTTTCCGGCGACAGCTCGGTCACCGCCTGCAGGAAACGATCACGGATTTCTTCCGGCCCGAACAGGCTGAATGCCGCTTGCAGCGGTGCGCCATCTTCCGGGCGGATGGGGCGGATCAGCAGCTCGTGGCCGCTGGGAGCCTTGAAGATCTCATGCCAGGGCGGCATGCGGTTGCGAGTGGCCATACCGGGTGATTCCTTGGTGGTCCATCGATTGTGGCATCACCGGGGCTGCGTTCCGTGAACGAAAGGCTCACGGCGGTACAGCCTCGTGAAGGCCGTTATTCGGGGGCTTTGAGCCAGTCCAGGCGGGTGCTGGCCCCGGGTTCGCCCAGGTGCTGGCGCAGCGCCGGCAGGGCCGGACCGACCACGCGGTCGAACTGCCACGGCGGGTTGAGCAGCAGCATGCCGCTGCCGTTGAGGCGCAGCGGCGAGTCGTCCGGGCGCACCAGGAACTCGATCGTCATCGCCGATTTCACCGGCAGGGCGGTGGCCTTGCGCAGGAAGTGCAGGATGGTGCGGCGCTGCTTGATCGGGAACCAGACCGCACAGGTGGCCTGCGGCCAGCGTGCCAGGGTCTCGGCCAGGGCGGCCAGGATGTTCTGGTATTCGGCGTCCTGGGCCTCGTACGGCGGGTCGATCAGGACCAGGCCACGGCCGATTTTGCTGCCGTTGAACTTCGGCGGCAGCAGCGAACGCAGCAGGGCATAGCCATCGCCGGGGCGCACATCGACGCGGCTGTCATGGGCGAACAGGGCCTTCAGCGTGGCCGTTTCGGCTTCCTGCAGCTCACAGACCGCCATGCGGTCCTGCGCACGCATGGCCTGTGCGCTCAGCAGCGGCGAGCCCGGGTAGTTGGTCAACGCGCCCACCGGATTGTCGGCCTGCACCGCCTTCAGGTAGCGCTCGACCACCTCCGGCAGCTTGGGCTGGGCCATCAGCCGCATGATCCCGGACTCGGCCTCCAGGGTCTTGCGGCTCTCTTCGCTGGCCAGCAGGTAGCGGCCGGCACCGCCGTGGGTGTCGAGCACGAAGAACGGGCTGTCCTTGCGCTTGAAGCTGTCGATCAGGGCCAGCTGCACGATGTGCTTGAGCACATCGGCGTGGTTGCCGGCATGGAAGGCGTGGCGATAGTTCATGGGCGGCAGTGTACGGGGCGGCGGCCGCAGCGGCTATGCTGCGCGCCATGACAGCTCCTGTTGCCCATGTCCTGGTCGTCGAGGACGAAGCCGCCATCGCCGAAACCGTGCTTTATGCGCTTCGCAGCGAGGGCTATGCCGCCAGCCACTGCCTGCTCGGTGGCGAGGCCCTGAAGCGCCTGCAGGCCGGGGATATCGACGTGGTGGTGCTGGACGTGGGCCTGCCCGACCTGGGCGGTTTCGAGGTGTGCCGGCGGCTGCGCGCGCAGCCCGGGCCGGCGGCCCAGCTGCCGGTGATCTTCCTGACCGCCCGCAACGATGAAGTGGACCGCGTGCTGGGCCTGGAACTGGGCGCCGACGATTACATGACCAAGCCGTTCTCGCCGCGTGAGCTGGTGGCGCGGGTGCGTGCGCGCCTGCGTCGCGCCGCACCGGTCGCGGCAGCCCCCGGCGCCGATGCGGGCTGGCAGGAACATGGTGCCTTCGCCATCGACCGCGAAGGCCGGCGCATCCGCTTCCGCGGCCACGCGCTGGACCTGACCCGCTACGAGTACGCGTTGCTGGAAGCGCTGCTGCAGCGGCCGGGCGCCATTCTCAGTCGCGCCCAGTTGATGGATCGCGGCTGGGACAGCAGCGCCGACAGTGCCGACCGCACCGTCGACACCCATGTAAAGACGTTGCGCGCCAAGCTGCGCGCAGCCGGTGCCAGCGACGACCCGATCCGCACCCACCGTGGCCTCGGCTACGCGCTGGAGGTCTAGCCGATGCGCCTGGTCCTGAAGCTGTTCCTCGGCTTCTTCCTGATCACCGGCATCGCCGCGTTCTTCGTGATGCGCGTGTTCGTCAACGAAGTGAAGCCGGGTGTGCGCCAGGCGATGGAATCGACCCTGGTCGATGCCGCCAACGTGCTGGCCGAGATGGCGGCGGCCGATGTCAAGGACGGCACCATCCGCAGCGGCAGCTTCACCCGCAACCTGGCCAAGGCGCGGCAGCGTGACCTGAAGGCGATGGTCTGGCGCTTTCCCAAGCGCTCACTGGACTACCGGGTGACCATCACCGATGCCAAGGGCATCGTCATTTACGACTCGCTGGGCCGCGACCTGGGGCGTGACAATTCGCGCTGGAACGATGTCTACCGCACCCTGCGTGGCGAGTACGGTGCCCGCTCCAGCCCGGAAGTGCCAGGCGAAGAAGGCGATACGGTGATGCATGTGGCGGCGCCGGTATACGACCCGGCCGATGGCCGCACCCTGATCGGCGTGCTCAGCCTGGCCCAGCCCAACCGCAGCATCGATCCGTTCATTGCGGCCAGCCAGCGCGCCATCATCGAGCGCGGCGCCTGGCTGATCGGATTGTCGGCGCTGGTCGGCGTGCTGGTGACGATGTGGCTCACCACGGGCCTTGGCCAGCTCAGCCGCTATGCACGGGCGGTCAGCGCCGGCGAACCGGTGCCACCGCCGCGGCGGCGCCGCGACGAGATCGGCGACCTGGGCCAGGCCCTGGAAACGATGCGCCGCAAGCTGGAGGGCAAGGCCTACGTCGAGCAGTACGTCCAGTCGCTGACGCATGAAATGAAGAGTCCGTTGGCGGCGATCCGCGGTGCCGCCGAGCTGCTGCAGGAGCCGCTGCCGGAGGCCGACCGCGTGCATTTCGCACGCAGCATCGTCGATCAGCAGGAGCGGCTGACCGAGACGATCGACAAGCTGCTGGCGCTGGCCGAAGTGGAACAGCACGGCTGGCTGCAGACCCGCGATCCGATCGCGCTGCCAACCTTGCTGGCCGACGCAGCGGCGGCCGCGCAGGTGCGCGCGCAGGCGGCCGGCGTGCAGGTGCGCATCGGCAGCGTGCCCGACATGCGCGTGCAGGGTGATGCCTATCTGCTGCGGCAGGCGTTGCACAACCTGATCGACAACGCCATTGCCTTCTCACCGCCCGGCGCGGACATCGCGCTGCAGGCCGAGGTGGACGGGCCGGGCGTGCGCCTGCAGGTAGCGGATCGCGGTGCCGGCATTCCCGACTACGCGCGCGAACGGGTGTTCGAACGCTTCTATTCGCTGGCCCGCCCCGGCAGCGGCCGGCGCAGTTCCGGCCTGGGCCTGCCGTTCGTGCAGGAAGTGGCTCGCCTGCATGACGGACGCGCCAGCCTCGACGCCCGCGATGGCGGTGGCACGGTGGCCAGCCTGTGGCTGCCGTTGGGTGCTGCGGGCCAGCGCCCGCGCCGCTGACTTCACACTCGCTTCAAATTCGCCACAAACCCTGCTCACCGCAGCGGTCCATCCTGCAGCCCTCTCCAACGAGGATGGACCATGAAATCCCTGAAGATGCTGCTGCGGTTCGCCATTGTCGGCGGGCTGATCCTGTTGTTGCTTGTGCCGCTGATGATGATCCGCGGGGTGATCACCGAGCGCAGCCAGTACCGCGACGAGGCCTTTGCGCGGGTGGCCGACAGCCGTGCCGGCACGCAGCAGCTGGTGGGCCCGGTGCGGGTGGTGCCGTGGGTGGAACGCAAGCAGGTTGAACTGGTTGACCCGCTGGGCGTCAAGAAGACCGAGGTGCAGGTCACCGAGGGGCACTGGCTGCAGATGCCGGCGTCGCTGGCGGTAAGCGGCGAGATGCTGCCGAGCCAGCGCGAAGTCGGCCTGTTCAAGGTGCCCGTGTACAGCTGGAACGGCCAGATGAAGGCGAGCTTCGCCGCTGACGACTATCCGGTGAAGGCAGGGCGCACGTATGGCCAGCCGTATGTGGCGGTGGGAATTTCCGATGTGCGCGGCCTGGTCGGTACACCGAACCTGCGCGTGGATGGCAAGCAGCTGCGCCTGCTGCCGGGCGTCGGCGTGGCCAGCGAAGTCGGCCGTGGCCTGCATGCGCCAGTGGCCGGTTTCGCTGCGGATCAGGGCGGCACGCTGGCGGCCAGCACCGTTGAACTGGAGCTGCGCCTGGATGGCAGCCGCATGCTGTCGGTGGTGCCGGTAGGCGATGACACCCACATCGCGCTGCGTTCGAGCTGGCCGCATCCGTCGTTCAGCGGTGCGTTCCTGCCCAACGAGCGGCGCGTTGATGCACAGGGATTCGACGCGCGCTGGGCGGTGTCCTCGCTGGCCTCCGACGCACAGCGGCAGCTGCGCAATGAAGGTTCGGTCGACTCGCAGGCGGTTACGGTGTCGCTGGTCGATCCGGTCGATACCTACACCCAGGCCGACCGTGCGTCCAAGTACGGGGTGCTGTTCGTGCTGCTGACCTTCGTCGGCTTCATCCTGTTCGAGCTGATCAAGTCGCTACGCATCCACCCGCTGCAGTACCTGATGGTCGGCCTGGCGCTGGCGATCTTCTTCCTGCTGCTGATCAGCCTGTCCGAACACATCGCGTTCTGGAAGGCCTACCTGGTTTCGGCGGTGGCCTGTATCGGCCTGCAGGCGGTGTACCTGGCCAACGTGCTGGGCCATTGGAAGCGCGGCCTCGGCTTTGCGGCCCTGCTGACCGTGCTGTACGGCGCGTTGTATGGCCTGCTGGTGTCGGAGAACAACGCACTGCTGATGGGGTCGCTGCTGCTGTTCGTGATCCTGGCGCTGGCGATGTGGGTGACCCGCCGGGTCGACTGGTACGCGCTCGGCGCGGACCTGAAGTAAGGAGCACGCCATGGGCTGGCGCCAGGGATTGCGGCAACGGGCACGGCAGGGCATTCCGGCCCTGCTGGAAGTGGATGCACTGCTGCAGGCACATGGCGTGCTGGCGGCCTTGCCGGGGGCGCGGATCGCCCCCGGCTTGGTCCGCTTCCAGCTGGCGGCGGTGACCTGCGAAGGATTGCAGGGGCAGGGATTGCGTTGGCTGCAGGGTGCGCGGCAGGGACGCGGCGTGGTGGCCGGCCGGGTGCCGCGCTACCGGCCATGGAAGGCCGGCGCAGAGGCATTGGCCGAGATCGGCATCGGCGGCCTTCCGGATGACTGGCCGGCACACGCGGCGGTGTATGGCTGCAGCAGCATCGACCGGCGGCACTGGTTGCTGTTGCTGCCGGAGCGGGCGCAGTTGTGGCTGGGATGGAGCGGGTGATTCGGCTTTGCGGGTACGAACCAACACTCTCCTGTGGGTGCGAACCTTGGTTCGCATGCTTCCGCGCCGTCCATGACCGATGGGACGGTATCGCCGCGCCCCGGCTGGCTAGACTCGATGGGTTGATGATCGAGCCGAAGGGCAGGAGTGCGATGTGTTGAAGTGGGGCGTGCTGGCCGCAGCGCTGGTGATGGGTGGCAATGCAGGGGCGCAGCAGCGCGAGACGGTGGACCTGGACATGGTCAGCCGCATCCGCCAGGAGGCGTTCCACCGTTCGCAGGTGATGGACACCTTCAGCTATCTCACCGAGCGCATCGGCCCGCGCCTGAGCAATTCGCCGGCGATGGGCCGCGCCAATGCGTGGACCCGCGGCAAGTTCAACGAATGGAAGCTGGACAACGTCCACGACGAAGCCTTCGATGACTTCGGGCGCGGCTGGGAGTTCACTTCGGCGAGCGTGGAGATGCTGGGCGACCGCGTGCAGCCGCTGCATGCACTGCCCAAGGCCTGGACGCCCGGTACGAAGGGCCCGGTCGAAGGCGAGCTGGTGCAGGTCGAGATCAAGAAGCCCGAAGACATCGAGAAGTACCGCGGCAAGCTGCGCGGCAAGATCCTCCTGCTGGGCGAGGCACGCGAATACAAGCGGGGCACCGAGCCCGATTCGCACCGCCACGACGCGACCTCGCTGGAGGGCCTGCAGGAGTTCACCCTGCCCAAGGACAAGGACGCTACCGCCGAGCGCGCCAAGCGGGTCAAGGAGTACCAGGAACGCCAGCAGCTGGCGGCCAAGGTCAATGCGTTCTTCGTCGAAGAGGGCGCGCTGGCCTCGATCAGCATCAGCAGCTGGGACAACGGCATCATCCGCGTTGCCGGCGGCGGTTCGCGCAAGGCCGGTGAGCCGGTGGGCATCCCCGAACTGGCGATGATCAGCGAACACTTCAATCCGCTGGTGCGCGCGCTTCAGGCCAAGCAGACGGTGCGCCTGCGCGTGGATGTGGCGGCGCGCTTCACCGACGAGGCCGACCAGCCCGGCTACAACACGCTGGCCGAGATCCGCGGCAGCAGCAAGCCCGATGAAGTGGTGATGATCGGTGCGCACCTGGATTCGTGGCACAGCGGCACCGGTGCGGCCGACAACGCCGCCGGCGTGGCGGTGATGATGGAGGCGATGCGCATCCTCAAGGCCACCGGCGCCAAGCCCAGGCGCACCATCCGCGTGGCGCTGTGGAGCGGCGAGGAGCAGGGCCTGATCGGCTCGCAGGCCTATGTGGCCAAGCACTTCGGTCGCTTCCCCGAACCCACTGACGCGGCCCAGAAAGCGCTGCCGGCGTCGCTGCGCGAGCCGACCGGTGCAGTGCAGAAGACCCGCGATTACAGCAAGTTCCAGGTCTACTTCAACATGGACAACGGCTCGGGCCGCTTCCGTGGCATCTACGCGCAGGAAAACCTGGCGGCGATGCCGATCTTCGAAGCCTGGCTGGCGCCGTTCCATGACGTGGGCGCCACCACCGTGGCCACCCGCAACACCGGCAGCACCGACCACATCAGCTTCGATCGCATCGGCCTGCCGGGCTTCCAGTTCATCCAGGACCGGCTGGACTACTTCACCAACGTCCACCACAGCCACCTGGACACCTGGGACCACGCCGAACCGGAAGACCTGAAGCAGGCCGCGGCCATCGTCGCTTCGTTCGCCTACAACGCCGCAATGCGCGAGCCGTCCTTCCCGCGAAAGGCAGAACCGTAAAAGGGGACGGAGGGGATTAAGTCGTATCTCCCCCTCCGCTTCCCGGTTACAGCACCCCAGGGCTGGGCAATCGCGACTTAATCCCCTCCGTCCCCTTTTTCCGTCGGGGGCGGTGGGCTGGTAAAATCGGGGGATTCCCGTTCCTCGAGCCGTCCATGACCTGCCGCACCCGCTTCGCCCCCAGTCCCACTGGCTACCTGCACATCGGTGGTGCCCGCACCGCGCTGTACTGCTGGCTGGAGGCCCGTCACCGCGGCGGCGAGTTCGTGCTGCGCATCGAGGACACCGACCGCGAACGCAGCACCCAGGGCGCAATCGACGCCATCCTGGAGGCGATGGAGTGGCTGGGCCTGGACTACGACGAAGGCCCGATCTACCAGACCGACCGCGTCGCCCGTTACCGGGAAGTGGCCGAGCAACTGATCGCCGAGGGCAAGGCGTACTACGCCTACGAGACCCGCGAGGAGCTGGATGCCATGCGCGAGGCCGCCATGGCCAGGCAGGAAAAGCCGCGCTACAACGGCGCTGCGCGCGATCTGGGCCTGCCCTACCGGGACGACCCGAACCGCGTCATCCGCTTCAAGAACCCGCTGGAAGGCACGGTGGTGTTCGATGACCTGATCAAGGGCCGCATCGAGATCGCCAACAGCGAGCTGGATGACATGGTCATCTTCCGCCCGGACGGCTACCCCACCTACAACTTCGCGGTGGTGGTGGACGACTGGGACATGGGCATCACCGAGGTCATCCGCGGCGACGACCACATCAACAACACCCCGCGC
This sequence comes from Stenotrophomonas sp. YJH_SMC_81, assembly GCF_059370875.1. Classification (NCBI taxonomy): domain Bacteria; kingdom Pseudomonadati; phylum Pseudomonadota; class Gammaproteobacteria; order Lysobacterales; family Lysobacteraceae; genus Stenotrophomonas; species Stenotrophomonas sp. YJH_SMC_81. The sequence continues at coordinate 151,307 of NZ_JCAFUB010000004.1, forward strand.
CAGATCAACCTGTATGAAGGCATCGGCGCGCCGGTGCCCAAGTTCGGCCACATGCCGATGATCCTGGACGAGCAGGGCGCCAAGCTGTCCAAGCGCACCGGTGCGGCTGACGTGATGCAGTACAAGGACGCCGGCTACCTGCCCGATGCGCTGCTGAGCTACCTGGCCCGCCTGGGCTGGTCGCATGGTGACCAGGAGCTGTTCAGCCGCCAGGAACTGATCGACCTGTTTGACGTGAAGGACTGCAATTCCAAGGCCTCGCGCCTGGACATGGCCAAGCTGGGCTGGGTCAACCAGCACTTCCTGAAGACCGAGGAGGTGGCCGCGATCGTGCCGCACCTGGTCTACCAGCTGCAGAAGCTGGGGCTGGACGTGGCCGCCGGCCCGGCTCCGGAGGATGTGGTGATCGCCCTGCGTGAACGCGTGCAGACCCTGAAGGAAATGGCCGAGAAGGCCGTGGTCTGGTACCAGCCGCTGACCGAATACGATGAAGCGGCGGTGGCCAAGCACTTCAAGGCCGGTGCCGAGGTGGCGCTGGGCAAGGCCCGCGAGCTGCTGGCCGCGCTGCCGGAATGGACCGCCGAGTCGGTGGGCGTCGCCCTGCACGACGCGGCCGCAGCGCTGGGAATCGGCATGGGCAAGGTCGCCCAGCCGCTGCGCGTGGCCATCACCGGCACCCAGGTCAGCCCTGACATTTCCCATACCGTTTACCTGGCCGGCCGCGAGCAGGCCTTGAAACGCATTGATGTGGCCATCACCAAGGTAGCAACGGCCTGAGGCATCCTTGCCAGGCCCGAACCGGAGAACACGCATGCCCGCCAAGACCGCCACTGCCTGTACCGCCCCGCACCACCATGTCCACGACGCATCGGATTTCGTGGCGGTGGTCGAGCGTGTCTCGCGCGAACGCGGGCTGCGCCTGACCCCGATCCGCGCCAATGTGCTGAAGCTGATCGCCGAGGCCGGCAAGCCGGTCAAGGCCTACGAGCTGCTGGAATGGGTGCGTAACGGCAAGGGCGTGGGCGCTGATGCCCCGCCCACCGTGTACCGCGCGCTGGACTTCCTGATGGCCAATGGCTTCGTGCACAAGCTGGAGTCGGTGAATGCCTTCGTGGCCTGCCATCATCCCAGCAGCGCTGCGCATTCGGTGCCATTCCTGATCTGCAACAGCTGCCACAGCGCAGTGGAACTGGAAGACCGCGAGATCGTCAGCCAGCTGGAGAAGCGCGCCAAGGAGCTGGGTTTCCAGCCGCAGGCGCAGACGCTGGAAGTCCACGGTCTCTGCGCGCGCTGCGCGGGGTAACGCAATGGTAGTGCCGGCCGCTGGCCGGCATCCTGAGTGGGGTCAGATCCCTTTGCCATTGGCAAAGGGATCTGACCCCGTTTCATGACAAGGGCTAGTCCTTCGGTTTGCTTGCGGTATCCACCCGCACGATCACCGACATGCCGGGCCGCAGCTGCGCGGCCAGCTTCTGGCCTTCATCGATCGATATCCGCACCGGCAGCCGCTGCACCACCTTGGTGAAGTTGCCGCTGGCATTGTCCGGGCGCAACACGCTGAACTCCGATCCGGTGGCGGGCGCGATCTCCTGCACGCGGCCCCTCAGCACCTGGCCCTGGAACGCGTCGACCGAGAACGTGGCCGGCTGGCCGATCGCCATTCCCCAGGTCTGGCCTTCCTTGTAGTTGGCCACCACCCACAGTGTGTCAGGTACCAGGAACAGCAGCTGCGAACCGGCGGCGACATACTGGCCCACGCGCACGCTGGCTTCACTGATCTGGCCGTCGCGCGGTGCGTGGATCACCGTGTTGGCCAGGTCGATGCGGGCCAGTTCCAGCTGCGCCTGTGCGCTTTCCACCTGGGCCTCCAGGCTCTTGCGCGCGACCTGGGTCGACACCAGTGTTTCCTCGGCGATGCGGATCTGCGCCTGCGACTGCTGCACGCTGGCCTGCGCCGAGGCTTGGCTGGTGCGGAACTTGTCGCGGTCATTGATCGACACCAGCTGCTGCGCGGCCAGTTCCTCGTAGCGCTTCAGCTCGTTGCGCGAGCGCTGCAGTTCGGCCTGCCCGGCCGAGAGCGTGGCGCGCGCGGAGGCGATCTGCGCACGGTTCTGCGCCTGCGACTGGTCGGAGTTGGCCAGCGCCGCGCGCGCACTGTCGAGCGTCGCCTGCGCCTGGGCGACGCGTTGGGCATAGATGCGGTCATCGATGCGCAGCAGCGGCTCGCCCTGCCTCACATGCTGGAAATCCTTCACCAGCACTTCGGTCACATAGCCGTTGACCTGTGGCGCCATCACGGTGATCTGGCCGCGCACATAGGCGTTGTCGGTCACCATCACGCTGCTGGTGAACGGCCACAGATGCCAGGCGCGCAGGATCAGCGCAATGCCCAGCAGGGCCACCACCACCATCACCACCACGCTGCGCGCGCTGGGCTTGAGATACTTCGGCGCGACTGCCGGTTCAACGGGCGTGGGCGCAGGTGCCGCGTCGGTCGGCGGCGGTGGAGTCACATTGTCGGCGTCGTCGGATCGGGGCGGAACGGGGGGCATGGCGGAGGACTCAGCGGTGTGCGGCCGGGGTGGCCGCAACGGGTGAAGTGGGGTGGCGCTTGCGCCATTGCTTGAGCACGGCGGTGCGCAGCGACAGCAGCAGCAACCAGCACAGGAAACCGATCGCCAGCCAACCGCTCAGGGTGAACACATCATTGAAGCCGCGCACATTGGCTTCGCGGCGCGTGGTCTGCGCCAGCTGCGCGCTGCCCTGCGCGCTGCGCAGCACCGGGTCGGTGATCTGTGCGCTGTACAGCTGTTGCTGGATGCGCAGGCGTTGTGCCACCACCGGATCGGCGGGGTCGAGCTGGCTGGTCAGCGCGCTGGAGTACAGTTGCTCGCGATGCAGCTGGAAGGTGCCCAGCACCGCCGAGCCGGCCAGGCCGCCCAGCGTCTGCGTGATCGACAGCGTCACCAGGAAGGTGACGATGTGGTCCACCCCCTGCTTCAACGCCGCCGAAATGCCGAGCATGATCAACGGGCCCATGAACATGCCGGCGCCGACCGAGGCCAGGAACTGGCTGGCGTAGAAATCGTGCGGCCGATCCATGCTGGTGCGGTGCTGGTCGAAGAAGGCGGCAGCGCCCAGCAGCAGGATCGCCATCAGCAGCTGGGCGATCAGCCGCTTCGGGCCGAAGGTCAGCGAGGCACCGGCGATGCCCACGATCACCCCGGCCAGGATCACCACGAACAGCGGCCGCATCTGGTCAGGCCCCATGCCGAGCGTGCGCATCAGGTTGACCACGCCATAGGACTGCTCGGTGGTCAGGAAGCGGATCAGGAAGGCGCCGACGATGAAATGCAGCACCGGCAGCGTCGACAGCCAGCGGATCTGCAGCAGTGGATTGCGCCGGTAGTGCTCGATGATCAAGGCGGTGGTGGACAGCACGATCGACGCGACCAGGGCCCAGCCCAGCCACGGCGTGTTGAGCCACCAGCGCGTGTAGCCCTGCGCCAGCACGATCACCAGCAGGGCGACGGCCGGGGCGAGCAGCGCGAACGTGAGGAAGTCCAGTGGCTCGAACGCCTTCACCTGGATGCCCGGCGGCAGCTTCAACACCACCACGGCGGCGAACGCACACAGCGCCAGCCCGGCTTCAAACGAATAGAGCTGGTGCCATTGGCCGGTATCCACCAAGCCTGGTGAAACGATCCAGGCGATCGGCACCGCCAGCTGCGAAAGGCCGACGCCGACCACCAGCAGATTGCCGGTGAAGCGCCGCGGCAGCGCCTGCAGCATGTACAGCGTGCCCAGTGTCGAACAGGCCGCGCCGGCGAAGCCGCTGGCGGCACGGGTCAGCATCGTGGTCTCGAAGCTGCCGACGAACAGGTGCAGCACCGCCAGCGCCGCATACAGGCCCAGCCCGATCTCGGCGAACAGACGGATGCCGTACTGCTGGCGGAACTTGAAGGCCAGCAGGTTGGCGGTGACGTTGACCATGGCATAGGCCGCTACCAGCCAGCTGCCCTGGGTCGGGGTCAGCGCCAGCTGGCCCTGCAGGAACGGCAGGTTGGCGGTGACCAGCGCATTGCCGAGGCCGCCGGTGATCGCCACCAGCAGCGATACCAGCGCATAGGCCGCACGCCGGTACGGCGGGTGCCAGGGCATCGACGCCGAGCCGGGCATGGTCGGCTTCTCGTGCTCCTCCCAATCCGGAACCGGCTTCAGATACGGCTGGACCATCAGCGCGCCTCGCTGGTTGCTCCCTGGAGACCCCCGCGCAGCAGCTGCAGGGCGCGCCCGGCGAGGTGGGCGCGCTCGTCGCGGGTCTTGCCGCGCAGGGCTGCGCCCAGCATGCCCGAGATCAGTGAAATATCCGTCTTCTCCAGATCGGCACGGCACAGTCCGGCGGCCTTGGCGCGGGCGATCGGCTCCTCCAGCAGGTCGCGCACGGTCTCGCGCGCCGCGCGCATGGCCGGCACGTCCGAATCAACCGCCCGCCAGTAATCGGCCAGTGCGGGCGAATCGATGATGCGCTGGGCCATGCCCTCGAACACCTCGAACAGCGCGTCGTCGCGGTCACCGAGCTGTTCGACCTGGCGCCGGATGCGATCAACCGTGCGCTGCAGCAGCGCCTGGATCAGCGCGGTGCGGTCGGGGAAGTTGCGGTACAGGGTAGCGCGGCCCACCTGGGCGCGTTCGACCACCAGGTCCAGTGGGGCAGTGACACCGTGTTGGCCGAACACATGATCGGCGGCGTCGAGGATGAGGGCACGGCGGGCAGCGGCATCGGCACGTTGGGCAGTCATGGAATTATTTTCGGACAAAAGTGTCCGATTGGCGAGACATTGGGTGACGGGATTGTCCGCTTGTTGTGGTACGCACATCTTTGTGACGGGTGTGTGAGCGGGGGCGCCGCGACCTCGCTCACGCATAAAGGAACGGGGGGCCAGACGGCCCCCCGGGAGAGAGAATGGTATTCGTGGTGCGGCCCCGCCATGCGTTGAAAGGGCGAGTGGGGGCAGAGCCCTTTCCCGCGGAAAGGGATCCCCCCTGCATCCGATCAGAAGAACGCGCGGATGCCGAATGCGACCCCACGGCCCGGCAGCGGCGAGTAGTCGCGCAGCAGCGAGGTATGCGGGCGCACTTCGCGGTTGGTCAGGTTGCTGCCATCCAGGAAGACTTCGTAGCTGTTGCTGGCGTTGCGGTCCCAGCGGTAGGCCAGGTGCGCATCGACCAGGGTGTAGCCATCGCTCGGTGCCTCGTTCTGCGCCACGTCCTTCTGGCGGCTGTAGCGCACCGCACCGACCGAGGCGCGCCAGCCGTCCTTCGACCAGCGCAGGTCGGCGCCGACGCGGGCCGGGGCGATGCGCGGCAGGTAGCCGGTGTTGGCCAGTTCCACGTTGTAATTGTGGTTGTGGTCGCCGTGCGGCACGGCGATGTCCAGGTTGCGGCTGCCGCTGCCATCCAGCTTGGCTTTCACGTAGTCACCGAACACGCGCAGGTCCCAGTCACCGGCGCCGCCCTCGAACAGGTGCACCAGCGCTTCGGCCTCGGCGCCGCGGAACACCGCGTCCTGCTGGGTCCAGGCGCGCACCGGCAGCCCCTCGGTAACGCCGGTGTCGGCCAGGTAGATGAAGTCCTTGAACTTCGTCTGGTAGACCGAGGCGGAGAAGTCCAGGCGTTCGCTGTGGGTGTGGATACCCAGTTCCACGCGCTGGCCGCGCTCGGTCTTCAGGTTGGCATCGCCGATTTCCAGCGAGCGGGTGGCGATGTGCGCGCCGGCGGCATACAGCTCCTCGTTGGTCGGTGCACGTTCGGAGCTGTCCACGCCGATGCGCAGGTCAACCGCATCGTTGAGCTTCCAGATGCCAGCGGCAGACAGGTTGGTGGCGCCGAAGGTGCGGCGACGGTAGTCACCGGTCGGGTCCAGCTTGACCTGGTCGTGGCGGCCACCCAGTTCCAGCTTGAACGGGCCAAACTGCTTTTCCTGCAGTACGAACAGGCCGATGTTCTTCGTGCCGGTATCCGGAACGAACGCCTCTTCGCCCTTGGCACCGAAATCACTGTTGCCGAACTGCAGGCCGAAGGCGCCGTCCCAGCCGCCGATCTGCTGCTGTACCGCTTCCAGGCGTGCCTCGATGCCGCGGTTGGTGAAGCGGGTGGACGGTGTGCCGGCCTCCAGCTCCACGTGCTCGTAGTCGGTGTAGGCCACGCGCGCGTTGATGTTCTTCAGGAACGAGACCGGGTCGTAGATGCCGGCCTTGGTCTCGAAGCGGTTCTGCACCATGTCGATGCGCACGTCGTGTTCGTCACCGCCTTCCTCTTCATCACCATGGTCGTGACCATGGTCATGCCCATGATCATCACCGTCGGCGTGCACGTGCGCGCCGTTGGGAATGCCATAGTTGGTGCGGTAGGTGCTGGCCGACACGCCGAAGTAGCCGCCGTCGCCCAGCCAGGTTGCGCCGACGCCGCCGGCGCGGGTGCGGATGGAGCTGTTCTCGAGGCGGCCGCGACGCGGCTCTTCGCCTTCCTCGCCCGCGTGATCATGGTCGTGGTCGTCGTGGTGGTCTTCCAGGCTGTCGATCACCGCATAGCCGGGAATGCGGTAGTCGTCGCCATTGCGCACCAGGCCGTCCACATGAAGCACGACATTGCCGCTGACGCCATCGAGGCGGAACATGCCGCTGCGCTCGTTGTTCACCGAATTGCCACGCAGCTCGGCGCGGCCGCTGAGCGGGCGCTCGGGCAGCTCGCGCGCGATGCGGCCATCGACCACGTTGACCGCCCCACCGATGGCACCGCTGCCGAACAGCAGCGTGGCCGGGCCCTTCAGCACTTCGATCTGGTCGGCCAGGAACGGTTCGATGCTGGTGGCGTGGTCGGCGCTGACCGTGGACGCATCCATGTTGCCCATGCCGTTGGACAGCACGGCCACGCGCGGGCCTTCCTGGCCACGGATGATCGGGCGGCCGACGCCGGGGCCGAAGAAGGTGCTCTGCACGCCGGGCAGCTTGGCCACGGTATCGCCGAGGGTGCCGGCCTTCTGTTCGTCCAGGCGCTCACCGGCCAGCACCTCCACCGGGCGCGCAAGGGATTCGGCATCGCCCTGCAGCGGCGACGCGGTGACCTGCACCGAGGACAGCTCGGTCAGGTGGCGGTCACGATGGGCGGTGTCCTGACCGGCTGCAAAGGCGACGGACGGCAGCAGGGCGGCGAGGGCCAGGGCCAGGGAATGCGGCTTGAGCCGTGCGGTGTGGGCGGGCATGGATGGGTCCTTTGTTACACTGTATCAATCGCGGGGCGCACGAATCCCGTCGATGGGACAGGGGGAGGGAAAGCGTGCGGGTCGGAGAGGGATGTTATATTATTCCATAACGATTCGCCGACCCTGCTGGAAGTCATGTCCTTGTCCTCACGCCTGCGCCACCTGCTCGACCGTTTCGGTGCCACCGGTTCGATGCTGTGCGCGGTGCATTGCGCAGTCATCCCGGTGCTGCTGGCGGCAGCGCCCTCGCTGGGCCTGTCGTTCTGGCTGAGCGACGGCGTCGAACAGGCGCTGGTGCTGTTCGTGACCCTGCTTGGGCTGTTCAGCCTGGTCTGGGGTTACCGCCGCCACGGCGCGCTGCGTGCGCTGGGCTTCCTGATCCCCGGCCTGGTCGCGCTGTGGGCCGGCGTGCTGTACGAGCCGCTGCATCACAACGCCGTGCCGCATGCGGTGGTGATGACCATCGGTGGCCTGCTGGTGGGCGTTGCCCATCTGGTCAACCTGCGCCTGAACCACGGCCACGTACACGACGCCAGCTGCGCGCACTAGGCGCTCCGTGATAGGATTTTTGATCGTGCGCGGGGGCGCCCAGCAAGGCGGCCCCGCCGAACCCGTGTCAGTACGGGGTAACCAGATTTCACACTTGAGGAGTTGAAGACATGGGTAAGGGTGACCGCAAGACCGCCAAGGGCAAGCGCTACAACGCCAGCTACGGCAACGCCCGTTCGCATACCGCGAGCAAGGTCGCCGTAGGCGCCGCCGCCCCGGTTGCCAAGAAGACCGTGGCCAAGGCTCCGGCGAAGAAGGCCGTGGCGAAGAAGGCCGTCGCCAAGGCCTGATCCGGCCGCGCGACTGGTCCAAGGAAGAACGCGGCGCCTGGCGCCGCGTTTTTTTATGCACGATTTTGCAGAGCCGAGCCCATGCCCGGCTGGCGCAATGCAGCCGAGCGTGGGCTCGGCTCTACAACCGGATCAGCGCAGCGTCTGCTTCAGCGTTTCCGGGTTGCCGTCGTTCGGCGCGGCCGGCACCTGCAGCAGGTGTGCCAGCAGTGGATAGACATCGACATTGTCGAAGCCATCGATCACCAGGCCCTGGCGGAACGACGGGCCACTGGCCACGAACACCGCGCGCATGGACGGCAGCGCGTTGTCGTAGCCGTGCGAGCCGCGGTCCTGCTGTTCGCGCTTGGCGATCTTTTCCTGATGCAGGGCATCCCAGCCTTCATCCATCATGCAGACAATGGCGGGAATGCGCGGATGGGTGCCGTAGTGCAGGCGCGCCGGCAGTTTTTCTTTCTTCCAGCATTCGTAGTGCGCGTGGCGGCCGAGCAGAGCGCGTTCGGCGGCGGCTTCATGGCCGACCACTGGTGCGAAGCCGACCGACTGGCCCTGGCTGACATTGCGCGCAATCGCCGGGTCGACCATCGATTCGGTGGCGATCACGTGGCCGACCGGCACGCTGGCCATGCCATGGTCAGAGACCACGATCACGTTGGTGGTCGCGGCCAGGCCGCGCTGCTGCAGTCCATCGAGCACTTGGCCGACGATCTGGTCGGCGCGCACGATGGCGTCGGCATACTGTTTCGATTCGGGGCCGTAGTTGTGGCCGGCCTTGTCCACGTGTTCCATGTACAGCGTGGTCAGGCGGGGGGCATCGGCGTCGGTCTGTGCAAGCCAATCGAGCACGATGCCGGCGCGTTGCTCAAGTGGTTCCTTGCCATCGTACACACGCCACTGGCTGGGGCGGACGCCGCGGATTTCCGATTCACTGCCCGGCCATGAGGTGGTGGCCGACCGAACGCCGGCATTCTCGGCGCCGACCCAGATCGGTTCACCGCCCCACCAGCCACTGGTGGTAACCGCTTCGCGATTGCTCAGCTCGAACCGGCCCAGGGTTGCATCGTCCATGCTGTTGTTGACGATGCCGTGGTGGTCCGGGCGCAGGCCGGTGACGAGGGTGTAGTGGTTGGGGAAGGTCAGTGACGGATAGGACGGGGTCATCCAGCGTGCACGCACGCCGCCGTCGATCAGTCGCTGCAGGTTCGGGGTCAGGCCGCGATCCAGCGCGTCGGCACGCAGGCCATCGATGGAGATCAGCAGCAGCTTGGGCGGTGCCGCCGCAGCGACGGGTGTGGGAACGGAGGCGGAAGGGGCAGGCGCGGTGGTGCAGGCGGCCAAGGGCAGCAGCAGCGCCAGCGCGCAGGTCAGGCGTACGGAAGTCATCCGCGCATGATAGTGCGAGGTAATGACGCGCCCAAGACACGGCGCACTATCGCGCGCCGTCTCCGCGCATTTTTCCTTATCCCCGCGCCTGTCGGCGCCCCCCTTCAACAAGCAGGGGGCTTTTCTCCAGACGTATTCCTGATGCTTCCATCCACGCATGGCGTGGATTTACCGTGTCGACCAATGTCGACACCTACCAGCCGCCCCGCCTCCCCGCAACAAGCCCGCTGTTGCAGTTGCTGTTGCTCTAGCCTCTGCGGGTGCCGGGCGCAGCCCGGCCAGCCCTCTCAGGCGAACAGCGGGGCCTGGCGTTGTTCCAGCCGCAGCAGCGCGGCCTTGGTTTCCAGGCCGCCGCCGAAGCCGGTCAGTGCGCCGTTGCTGCCGATCACGCGGTGGCAGGGCAGGATGATCGGCAATGGATTGCGGCCATTGGCCGCGCCCACCGCGCGGGTCGCGCTGGGCTGGCCCAGGTGCTGCGCCAACTGCAGATAGCTCCAGGTCTGGCCGAACGGAATCAACGCCAGCGCCTGCCACACGCGCAGCTGGAAAGGCGTGCCCCGTGGTGCCAGCTGCAGGTCGAACCGGCTGCGTTCACCGTGCAGGAACTGGAGCAGCTGTTCGCGCGCTTCGGGCAATGCGCCCGGCGCGTGATGCCAGCCGTCGCGCCCGCGCGCGGGGTGGCGGTTCTCCGGGAACAGCACGTGCGCAAGACCACGCTCGTCACCGGCGATGGTCAATACGCCGATCGGGCTGTCGAAACGATCGAACAACAGGGTCATGTCGGTTCTCCAACGAACGTGCCGGACAGGTGCCACAGGTGCAGCACCGCGTAGGCGCGCCACGGGCGCCACGGTTGCGAGCGCGCTTCGGTCGCACGTTCGCTCAGGCGCTGGCCCTGGGCGTGGCCGAGCACCTGCTGCAGTACAAGATCGCCGGCCGGGAAGGCATCGGGCTGGCCGAGTCCGCGCAGGGCAATGTACTGAGCGGTCCAGGGGCCGATGCCGGGCAGTGCAACGCAGCGGGCCACGAATTCCTCCAAGGCCTGGCCGGGCCCGAAGTCGAGCCGGCCGCTGGCGCAGGCGGCGGCCAGGGCGCGCACGGTGGCCGCGCGGCTGCGCGGCAGGCCAATGGATTCCAATGGTGCCTCGGCCAGTACCTCGGGCGCGGGGAACTGGCGATCGAATTCCGATGGCATGCCCGGCAGGTGTGCGCCGTAGGCATCGACCAGGCGCCGCGCGAAGGTGGTGGCCGCGGCCACGCTGACCTGCTGCCCGAGTACCGCGCGTACGCCTACCTCGAAGCCATCCCAGCCGCCGGGTACGCGCAGTCCGGGGCGTTCGGCGATGCCACGCGCGAGCAGCGGTTCTTCGCCCAGCGCGGCATGGACCTGCTGCAGGTCGGCATCCAGATCAAACACCCGACGCACGCGGCGCACGATGTCGGGGATCAGGCGCGGATCCACCGCGCCCAATTGCAGGCGCAGTTCCGGCCGCTTCGAATCGGCGGTGACGCGCAGCAGGGTGGGGCGCTCCGGCGTGCCCAGTACGCGCTGGTAGCTGTCTTCGCCGATCAGTTCGATGCCGGGCAGGCTGCGTTTGCGCAGGAAGGCCAGCATGCGTGGGAAGTCCAGTGGTGGACGGTAGCCCAGGCGCAGCACCAGGCCGCCATCATCTGCAGCCAACGGTTGATGCTGGCGACGCAGGGCGGTCGGCGCCATCCCACAGCCCTGCAGGAACGCGGTATTGAAGCGGCGCAGGCTGTTGTAGCCGGCAGCCAGCGCGACGTCGGTCACCGCCAGCGTGGTTTCGGTCAGCAACTGTTTGGCCAGCAACAGGCGATGGGTTGCGTGGATCTGCCCGGGCGTCGCGCCGAGATGTTCGACGAACAGGCGCTGCAGTTGGCGCGCGCTGAGGCCGAGCTTCGTTGCAAGATCGGCCACCGGCTGCTCCTGCAGGAAGCCTCCCTGGATCAGCGCCAGTGCCCGCTGCACGGTCTGTCCGGCCAGGGCCTGCTGGGCCTGCGGTGCCAATTCCGGGCGGCAGCGCAGGCAGGGACGGTACCCAGCGGCCGCGGCGGCCGCGGCGGTCGGAAAGTAGGTGATGTTGCGCGGCTTCGGTGGCGGTGCCGGGCACACCGGGCGGCAGTAGATGCCGGTGCTGCGCACGGCGGTGAAGAACACGCCGTCGAAGCGTGCGTCGCGGGCCAGGCGGGCGCGGTCGCAGGCGGCGGTGTCGAGGGCGAGGGCGGTGTCCATGGCGCCAGTCTAGGCCCGCGCGGGCGGCGATACTCGCCACATTCGGACATGGATGCTGAAGGGGGTCAGGCTGGGCTGCGCCCTGCACCCGCGGAGGCCAGAGCAACAACAACAGCGGGCTTCCTGGGGGAGGGCGGGGTGGGTCCGGTGGCAGGGGACGCTGCAAGTCCCCCTCCGGGGCCCGGCCCAGCCGCTGGCGGCTGGGCGTTCGGGCGCTTGCGAAGCAGTGCTTCGCAAACAAAGCGCCCTCACCCATGGAAGCTCGGTCGCGCCATCCATGGCGCTCACGCCCCTGCCACCGGATCCACCCCGCCTTCGACAGTTTCCCGCGGCCTGCCGGAAGGGCATCCCGCTCTGGTAGGTGTCGACCTTGGTCGACACGGTAGATCCACGCCATGCGTGGATGGGGTGGTGGAAGACGCTGTAATGAAATGGATGGAACCAGGGGGTCACAAGGGGTTCAGTGCCACGCGCTGAATGCGTCCCCCGGACGGGTAGACTGTGGCTCCTGCTCACCTGAAGACTGGTTGCCCGATGTCCGCCAAACGCCGCTGGTTGCCCCTGTTGTGCCTGGCCCTGGCGGGCTGCAGCCAGCTGGAAAATCCGGGCAATGTGACCGCTGCTGACAAGGCTGCGCGGGCGCCGGCCAGCGATGGCGAGAACATGGTGTCGATCAATGCGGCCGATGCACCGCCACCGCCAGCGCCGCCGCGCAGCCAGGCGGATCGGCCGTGGCCGCAGGCGCAGCTTGAGAATGGCCGTGCCTGGGTCAGCTGCAGCACGGAATATGCTGGCGATGCCGGCGACGGTGTCGAGCTGGAAGGCCTGCAGCGCGAGCAGATCACCCAGGCGCTGGCCCCGTGCGCCGAGCGCGGCCTGATGCGCGTGCGTTACGCCGGCAAGATCAATCCGGGCTTCGCCGAGATGATGTGGCGACTGGCCGTGGTTGCTGACGAGCAGAAGATCCACAAGCGCATCCTCGATCTGGATTCCAGCGGGGGGCAGGTGGAGTCGGCGATTGTCGCCGGTGACAGCATCGGTGAATCGGGCTGGACCATCTGGGTGCGCGAAGGCTCGATCTGCCATAGCGCCTGCGTGTTCGTGCTGGCCGCCGGCGACAACCGCCTGCTGTCGGGCAAGGTCGGCATCCACCGCATGATGCGCATCAGTTCCAAGGCCACCTCGCGCGCCGAGCTCAACCGCGAGCTGCACGAGGTCTACGACAACGTGAAGGACTACCTGCAACGCAACGGCGTGGCGGTCGGTGTGGCCGATCTGATGATGACCGTGCCCAACCGCAGCCTGCGGCTGCTGACTCCGGACGAACTGCGCCAGTACGGCCTGGATGGCACCAATGCGGTGCAGGACGATCTGGAACGGATCAAGCAGATGCGTGCCTGCGGCGACGATTTCGTGCAGCGCAAGGACGCGTTCCTGGTCGCCTTCGACCAGCAGTGCAAGCGCGAAGGCGCCGACATGGAGTCGATCAACAGCTGCGGCCAGGCGTTGAAGCAGCGCTTCGGCTTCCCGGACGCGGTCTGCCCCGACGAAAGCCCGCTGTCGGAGATCGATGTGGCGACGCTGCCACCAGCGCCGCCGGAGCCGCCGCCGGTGGCCGAACAGGCGCCAGCAGAGACCGGCACGCCGGCCGCTCAGGCCGATGCGGCGGCGGTGGAAGGCAACGCCCACGCGCGCTGACGAACCGCTCACTGCGCTGGCGTAGACTGCGGTCCTTTCCTCCAGAACCGGCGGTGTCCATGAAGCGCGTGCTCCTGCTGCTGTCCCTGCTGCCCCTGACTGCGTTGGCGCAGGCACCTGCACCGGCCACGCCGGCACCGGCTCCGGCACGCCCGGCCCCGACATCGCCGGCGGCCGCGAAGCCCGCCACTGCCGGTGCCCCGGCGTTGACCGCTGCGCAGCAGGCCCAGGTGCAGAAGCAGGACGCGGAAATGGGCGCGGCTGCGTTGAAGGCGGCACAGCTGGTCGATGCCAACCGCGCCGGCGAATTGTGGGATGGTGCTTCGGCCGTCGCGCGCCGTGCGGTGCCGAAGGCCACCTTCGTCAGCCAGTTGGCCGCCGAGCGCACGCGCCTGGGTGCGCTGGCCGGGCGTGGCCAGCCGACCATCACCCGGGTCAAGTACAGCCCCGGCGCCGCAGTGCCGGAAGGGTTGTACATCAACGTCAGCTTCCCGACCCGTTTCGCCAACAGCGTGCAGCCGGTGCGCGAGCTGGTCTCGTTCCGTTTCGACGAGGACCAGGTCTGGCGCCTGGCCGGTTACAGCCTGCGCGCGTCGGCGCCCTGAGGAGATGAACGATGGCAACTGAGCTGACGATGCTGGCCTGGTCGGTGCTGCTGGGCTTCGTCTACATCTTCGCCACCTCCACCGTGGTCACCCGCGAGCGCGGGATGAAGTGGAATGCCTCGGCACGGGATGGCAATTCAAAGCCGCTCAGCCCGCTGGCCGGCCGCCTGCAGCGCGCGCAGTCCAACTTCCTGGAGACCTTCCCGTTCTTCGCCGCTGCCGCCATCGCAGTGGTCGTGGCCGGGCGCAGCAACGACACCACGGCGCTGGCTGCGCAGGCCTACGTCTGGGCGCGTGTGGTCTACCTGCCGCTGTATGCCGCGGGCGTGCCCTACGTGCGCAGCCTGGTCTGGCTCGTATCGCTGCTGTCGATCCTGGCGCTCGTGTTCGCACTTCTGTAAGTCGGCCTGATCCAGATCAAGGCCGCTCAGGCGCGCGGCGCTATGCTGGCCCGGACTGAATCAACGGCAGGAGGCGCGCATGCGCAGGATGGACGTGGTGGTGGTCGGCGCCGGACCGGCGGGCCTGTGCTTCGCGCGCGCGCTGGCCGGCAGTGGCCTGCAGGTCGGGCTGGTCGAAGTGCAGCCGCGCCAGGCCCTGGCCGACGCCGCCTTCGATGGCCGCGAGATCGCGCTGACCCATGCCTCGCGGCAGAGCATGGAGCAACTGGGGCTGTGGCAGCGGCTGCCGCAGGCCGAAGTCGCCGAGCTGCGCGATGCCAGGGTGATGAACGGCGGCTCGCCGTTCGCGTTGACCTTCGCCAGCAGCCAGGTTGATGGCCAGCCGCTGGGCTGGCTGGTGCCCAACCACCTGATCCGCCGCGCCGCCTGGGACGCCGTGCAGGGCCAGGATGGGCTGGAGCTGTTCGACGGGCGCAAGGTGCTGGGCGTGCAGGCCGATGCGCAGGGCCAGGTGGTCAGACTCGATGACGGCAGTCAACTGCACGCGCGCCTGCTGGTCGCGGCTGACAGCCGCTTCTCCGCCACCCGCCGCATGCTTGGCATCGGTGCGCAGATGCGCGACTTCGGCAAGTCGATGCTGGTATGCCGCATGCAGGTCGAGCGCGACCATCACCATACGGCCTGGGAGTGGTTCGCCTACGGCCGCACCATGGCGCTGCTGCCGCTCAACGAGGGCCAGGCATCGGCGGTGATCACGCTGCCGCCGCGGCAGATCGAAGAACTGCTGGCGATGGACGAGGTGGCTTTCGGTGAGGCCATCAGTGCCTGCTTCGAGCATCGGCTGGGCCGCATGCAGCCGGTGGCCACACCGCAGGCGTATCCGCTGGTGGGGGTGTACGCGCACCGTTTCGTCCGCGAGCGTTCCGCGCTGATCGGCGATGCCGCGGTGGGCATGCACCCGGTCACCGCGCACGGCTTCAATCTGGGACTGGCCAGCGCACAGCGGCTGGCACAGGGCATCGTCGCGCAGCAGCGGCGCGGTGCCGACATTGCCGCCGCCGGCATGCTGGCCAGCTACCAACGCGGTCATCGGTTGGCGTCGCGGCCGCTGTACGAGGCCACCAACGCGATCGCCAGCCTGTACACCGACGATCGTCGCCCGGCACGCCTGCTGCGGGCCGCGGGCCTGCGGCTGGCGCAGGGCGTGGCGCCGTTCAGGCAGCTGATCGCCTCGCACCTGACCCAGCGCGTGGCCTGAACACCCTCGGATCAGCCAGCGGCCAGCACGCGGATCTGGCTGTCGGCGAACTCGACCACCTGGCCTGCGCGGATCTTGCAGGCCTTGCGCAGTTCGACCTCACCGTCGACCCGCACCTGGCCCTCGCTGATGACCATCTTGGCCTCGCCGCCGCTGGTGACCAGGTCGGCCAGCTTCAGCAGCTGCTTGAGTTCGACGTAGTCGCCGTCGAGGTCGAATTCGAGAATCTGCATGGAGCGAGGGGTCCTGGAAAGAGGGCGCAGGCCAGCGGCCGGGCCGGGGAGAGGGCGCGTATTGTGCGCCAGCACGGGGCACGACGGCACGCACATGGAAAGCTGTACGCCTCGTTCAGGATCAATGCGGTATCATTCCGCTCTGAGCGAGTGAAATCTCCTCCGACCGAGCAGCGCCAGGGCACGCGATAAGAAGGGCGCCCAAAGCGCGGACCATCACCCTTTTTATCGCACTGCCAGGAAGACGGCAGTGCCTTCGGAGTTCCCCATGTCCCAAGATTCCCAAGCGCCGCTGCAGTTCGCGCAGCTCGGCCTGTCCGAGCCCGTGATGCAGGCGGTCACCGCCATCGGCTACGAAACCCCGTCGCCGATCCAGGCCGCCACCATCCCGGCGATGCTGGAAGGCCGCGATGTGCTGGGCCAGGCCCAGACCGGTACCGGCAAGACCGCCGCGTTCGCGCTGCCGGTACTGTCCAACATCGACCTGCAGCAGATCAAGCCGCAGGCCCTGATCCTGGCGCCGACCCGCGAACTGGCCATCCAGGTTGCCGAGGCATTCCAGTCCTATTCGTCGAAGATCCCGGGCTTCCGCGTGCTGCCAGTGTACGGCGGCCAGCCGTACGGCCAGCAGCTGTCGGCCCTGCGCCGTGGCGTGCACATCGTGGTCGGTACTCCCGGCCGCGTGATCGATCACCTGGACCGCAGCACCCTGGACCTGTCCGAGCTGAAGACCCTGGTGCTGGACGAAGCCGATGAAATGCTGCGCATGGGCTTCATCGACGATGTCGAAGCCGTGCTGAAGAAGCTGCCGGAGCAGCGCCAGGTGGCCCTGTTCTCGGCCACCATGCCGCCGCAGATCCGCCGCATCGCGCAGACCTACCTGCAGGACCCGGTGGAAGTGACCATCGCGGCCAAGACCACCACCTCGGCCAACATCCGCCAGCGCTACTGGTGGGTGAGCGGCATGCACAAGCTGGACGCGCTGACCCGCATCCTGGAAGTCGAGCCGTTCGACGCGATGATCATCTTCGCGCGCACCAAGGCCGGCACCGAAGAACTGGCCAGCAAGCTGCAGGCGCGTGGCCTGGCCGCTGCCGCCATCAACGGTGACATGCAGCAGGCCCAGCGCGAGCGCACCATTGCCATGCTGAAGGAAGGCAAGCTGGACATCCTGGTCGCCACCGACGTGGCCGCCCGCGGCCTGGACGTGGAGCGCATCAGCCACGTGCTGAACTACGACATCCCGTACGACACCGAGAGCTACGTGCACCGCATCGGCCGTACCGGCCGTGCCGGCCGCAGCGGCGAGGCGATCCTGTTCGCCACCCCGCGCGAGAAGGGCATGCTGCGCCAGATCGAGCGTGCCACCCGCCAGCCGATCGAAGAGATGCAGCTGCCGAGCGTGGAAGCGGTCAACGACACCCGCATCAACAAGTTCACCTCGCGTATCAGCGAAACGCTCGGCGCCGGCGGCCTGGACTTCTACCGCCAGCTGCTGGAGCGCTTCGAGAACGAGCAGAACGTGCCGGCCATCGAGATCGCCGCCGCGCTGGCCAGGATGCTGCAGGGCGATACCCCGTTCCTGCTGCAGCCGCCGGTGCGTGCCCCGCGTGAAGAGCGCGCGCCGCGCGAGCGCTTCGACCGTGGCGACCGCCCGGAGCGTGGCGATCGCTTCGACCGCAACGAGCGGGGGCCGCGCTTCGAGCGTGGCCCGCGTCGCGACGACGCCGAAGGTGGTTTCGAGCCGCGTCCGCGCCGCGAGGTTCCGCCGCGTGGTGCGCCGGAGCAGGGCATGGAGACCTACCGCATTTCGGTGGGCCACCAGCACGGCGTGAAGCCGGCCAACATCGTCGGCGCCATCGCCAACGAAGCCGGCCTGGAAAGCCGTTTCATCGGCCGCATCGACATCCACGACGACTTCTCGCTGCTGGACCTGCCGGCACAGATGCCGCCGGACGTGCTTTCGCACCTGCAGAAGGTGTGGGTGTCCGGCCAGCAGCTGCAGATGCGACCGCTGGCGGCCGGTGAAGAGATCAACCCGGCCCCGCGTCCGTTCAAGCCGCGCTTCGACAAGCGTGGTCCGGGCGGCCCCGGTGGCCCGCGTCGTGGTGGTCCGGGTGGTCCGGGTGGCCATGGGGGCGACCGCGGCGGTGACCGCGACAGCCGCCCGCCACGTCGTGATGGCTTCAAGCCGCGCGGCCCGCGCAGCTTCTAAGCCGCACCCACAGCCGTCCAGAGCGACGCCGGCCCCCGGGCCGGCGTACAGGAAAAGGGGACGGAGGGGATTAAGTCGTTTTCGGCATAGGCGCATGGCCTGCCATAGACGACTTAATCCCCTCCGTCCCCTTTTTCGCACGGTCAACACATTGCCGGTCATAGGCTGGTCCGGTTCCAAAGGAGGTTGTCACCGCAGCACATTCGGGGGGATCCGGGATGGGTAGGAGTGGCACGGACCAACACAGCCGGCGGGTGCCGATGACCCGGGGGCTGGGACTGCGATTTGCGTTGTTGACCGGCATGGCGATCGGACTGGTCGCATTGTCGGCGTTGATCCAGGAACTGCAGGCGGCCTCCACCGCCTGGATCGCCGGCCAGGGATACTGGTCGCGCGGTCAGCAGGATGCGACCGCCGCGCTCAGTCGCTACCTGGCGCGCGGTGATGCCCGGGACCTGGACGATGCACGCCAGGCCCTGCAGGTGCCGTTGGGCGATCTGCAGGCGCGCTTGGCGCTGGAACAGGCGGAGCCTGACGAAGAGAAGGCCCGACAGGGCTTCCTGCAGGGGGGCAACGCGCACGCCGACATTCCGCGCCTGGTGTTTTCGTTCCGCTACGCGCGCGATATCGGTGCCTTCCGCGAAGCGACCGCGTTATGGCGGCAGACCGACGGGGACCTGATGGCGCTGCAGCGCCTGGTCGATGAGTTGCAGCGGCGGCACGAGGGTGGCCCCTTACTGGCAGCCACGCGTGACCAGTACCTGCAGCAACTGCGTGATCTCGACCGCCGGATGCAGGTGCAGAGCCAGGCGTTCTCGCAGGCGCTGCTGCGGATGGCGACGCTGGTGAGGCTGGCCACGCTGATGGTCGCGGGCCTGTCGGTGCTGGCGATCAGCCTGATGGCGGTGGCCCTGGCGCGCCGCGTCGGCAAGGACCTGACCGAACACGAGAGCCGCTTCCGCGCAGCGTTCTACCAGGCCAACGTCGGCATGCTCAAGCTCGATACCGAAGGCAAGGTGATCGAGGCCAACCAGGCGATGGCCGATATCCTCGACCATCGTCGTGACATGCTGCTGCAGCTGTCGCTGGCTGACCTGCTGATGGACGGCGAGCTGGTCATTGATGGGGTGGGGCGCATCGATTGGGACCGCCAGCTGCGCCCGAGCGAACTGCGCTTCCGCCGTCGTGATGGCAGCCTGGTCTGGGGCCGCTGGAGCGGCACCGGTGTGCGCAGCGCCGGCGGCGGCCTGTCAGTGTTCGCGATCATCGAAGACGTCAGCCAGAACCATGCACTGGCGCGCGAGATCGAGCACCACGCCAGCCATGACCCGCTAACCGGCCTGATCAACCGGCGCGAGATCGAGCGCCTGCTGGAACGCGCACTGCTGCAGGTGCGCAGCGAAGGTGGCACGCACGCGCTGTGCTACATCAACCTGGACCATTTCAAGCTGGTCAATGACAGCTTCGGCCATGCCGCCGGCGACCAGATGCTGCGCAGCTTCGCCGATTACCTGGTGGCGGCGGTGCGCGATGGTGACTGGGTGGGCCGGCTGGGTGCGGACGAGTTCGCGGTGTTCCTCGCCCATGCCGGGCAGGACGAGGCCAAGCGCGTGCTGCAGCGCGTGATCCGCAATCTGGGGCAGGCGACGTTCCCGGTGAGCGAGGGCAGCCCGCAGTTGAGCTGCAGCATCGGCGTGGTCGAGGTCAGCGCCGATGCACCGGATGTGAACTGGTTGATGAGCGCCGCCGACAGTGCCTGCTATGCGGCCAAGCAGGCCGGGCGCAACCGCGTGCACTGCTTCAACGAGAACCGCATGGCGTTGGAGGAACGGCGCCGGGAAGCCGAGCGGCTGCAGGGCGTCAGCCTGGCCATGGCCGAGAACCGCATGGTGCTGTATGCGCAGCGCATCGCCCGCGTCGGCGATCCCACCTACCTGCACTACGAGGTGCTGGTACGCATGCGCGGCAGCGATGGCAGCCTGCACCTCCCGGGCCAGTTCATGCCGGCGGTGGAGCGCTATGGCATGGCCGTGGCGCTGGACCGGCACGTGCTCGGCCTGCTGTTCCGGCACCTGCAGGTGTGCCCGGCGCATGTGCGGCAGCTGGGACTGTGCAACGTCAACGTGTCGGCGCAGTCGATCGCCGAACCCGGCTTCCTCGCCTTCGTCTGCGACCTGCTGGAGCGCAATCGCGCGCTGGCCTCCAAGCTGTGCTTCGAGATCACCGAGACCGCCGCAATCAGCAACCTCAGCCAGGCGCGCGCGTTCATCGATGCGGTGAAGGCGCGCGGCTGCCGGATGGCGCTGGACGATTTCGGCTCCGGGCTGTCCTCGTTCGGCTACCTGCGCCAGCTGCCGGCCGACATCCTGAAGATCGACGGGGCCTTCGTGCGCGACATGGATACCGATCCAGTCAGCCACGCCACCGTGCGCGCGATCAGTGAACTGGGGCGCGAGCTGCAGATGGAGGTGGTGGCCGAATGGGTAGAGACCGCCGAAGTCGCCGCCGCGCTGACCCGGCTTGGGGTGCAGGGCCTGCAGGGCTATGCGGTCGAGCGGCCGCAGCCACTGGAACGGATGACCCTGGCCGACCTGCGGCCGGTGCGTCTGGTGGCCGTGAAAGGTCCTCCCGCCGCAGGTTGAACGCCGTCGGCGACTTTGGTCTACACATGCGTTGCAGCCGCGGCTGCGATAATGCCCGCCAGGGGCGACGCGCAGTGGGCGCGGGCGTAAGCAGGAACAGGACGTGGCGTGGGCGGCAGGCAGTGGCAGTACGGAACAGGGGCGGTGCTGGTCGTGCTGCTGGTGTGGTTGGCGACGCCGTGGCCACTGTGGGCCGCTGCCGTCGAAGCCGGCCGCGATTACCTGCTGGTCGGCGCAGCCACCGATGAACCCACTCCACATCGCGCATGCACGCCGGACATGCTGGCCGGTCACCGGCAGCAGGTGCAGGTGCCTGCGCCGCCGGGCGGCTGGTCGGGGCAACCGCAGGCCCTGGACGTGTTCAATGTGTTCGCTGGCGAAGTCCGCGTGCAGTATGGCGATCGCGAGATCTGCGGCAACATGCATGATGCCCGTACCCGAGACTCACGCTTCCGCGCAGGCATCGGGCTGGTGGCGGTGCCGCCAGCGGGCAGTCACGATCCATTCCTGGTGTCGTGGCAGACGCCGTTGAAGGCGCGTTGGGTACCCACCCTTCGGCTGGGCGCGCCCAGTCCCGTGCAGCAGAACGATACCGCCCGCCTGCTGGTGCGCGCGGCCTGCATCGCCGTGGCGATCGCACTGGCGTTGTCGGCACTGATGGCCTTCCTCACCACCCGCGACCGCAGTTTCCTGGTCTACATCGCCGGTACCACCGTGCTGGTGCTGTGGCAGGCCATCCTCGGTGGCCTCTGCGGCTATCCGGAACCCTGGCTGCCGGTGGGCGAGCGCGGTGCCTGGTGGCTGCTGGTGTTGACTGCGGCCACGCAGGCCCTGGTGCTGCCGGCGCTGTGGCGGCTGAATGGCGGTGATCGCCTGTTGCCGCGTTCGCGTCCGTTCCAGCTGGTGGCGCTTTGGGGATTGCTGGTGTTGGCTGCACTGGTGCCCTGGCTGCCATGGGACAGCCTGGCCTGGGTGGCGCAGGGCCTGCAGGTGTCCTATCTGCTGGGCTGTGGCCTGGCGTTGATGGCCGGGGTGTGGGCACGGCTGCGCGGTGACCGCTGGGCGCAGGCGGGGCTGGCGGCGCTGGCGCCGATGCTGGTGTTGATCCTGGCCGACGCCTGCCGCGCGGCGTGGTTGCTGGAATACCGCGTGGAGGCCCTGCAGCTGGCGGTGACCTGGCTGCTGATGATGGCCGCCTACGCACTGAACCAGCGGCTGGGTCGCCTGCGCCAGCAGCGCGATGAACTGCGCCAGCTGGCCGAGACCGATGGCCTGACCGGCCTGCCCAACCGCCGTGCCGGCCTGCAGCAGCTGGCACGCCACCTGGAGCAGGTTGACCGCGAACGTGGCCCGCTGGTGATCGGCTTCCTCGATATCGATCTGTTCAAGGACATCAATGACCGCCATGGCCACGCCGTGGGGGACCAGGTGCTGGTGGCGGTGGCGCGTGCATTGCGTGCCGCGGTACGCAGCCAGGACCAGGTAGTGCGGATGGGCGGCGAAGAGTTCCTGCTGCTGATGCCGGGCATGCCCCGCGAGGCGGCGTCGGCGCGCCTGGATCGCCTGCGCCGGCACATCACGGAGGCGGCCCGGGCGCTGCAGGTGCCCGGCCTGGAGGTCACCGCCAGCATCGGCCTGGCGCAGTGGCGGTCGGGCGAGGACGATCTCGCCGCGCTGCTGCGCCGGGCCGACCATGCCATGTACGTGGCCAAGCGTGCCGGCCGCAACCGGGTGTTCGACGGCGAAGAACTCGATCCACCCGGCCTGGCATGAAGCGCGGCGGGCGGCGATGCCGGATAATAGGGCGATGACCACCCGACTCAACAAACACATCGCCGACACCGGCTTCTGCTCCCGCCGCGAGGCCGATCGCCTGATCGCCGCCCGCCGGGTCACCGTCAACGGCCATCCGGCCGGCACCGGCGCGGTGGTGGGCGAGGAAGACCAGGTGCTGGTGGATGGCCAGCCACTGCGCGCGCGCGTGGCCCGCAAGCCCGGCGCCCGCCGCCACGTCTACATCGCGCTGAACAAGCCGGTCGGCGTCACCTGCACCACCGAGACGTCGGTCAAGGGCAACATCGTCGACTTCGTCGGCCATGAACAGCGCATCTTCCCGATCGGCCGCCTCGACAAGGACTCCGAAGGCCTGATCCTGATGACCAGCAACGGCGACATCGTCAACCAGATCCTGCGTGCCGAGAATGGCCACCAGAAGGAGTACCTGGTGGCGGTCAACAAGCCGGTCACCGATGAGTTCCTGCGCGGCATGGCGCGTGGTGTGCGCATCCACGACCAGATGACGCTGCCATGCAAGACTTCGCGCATCGCCAAGTTCGGTTTCCGCATCACCCTGCAGCAGGGCCTGAACCGGCAGATCCGCCTGATGGCCGCCGAGTTCGGCTATCGCGTGACCCAGCTGCGCCGCGTGCGCATCGACAACATCAAGATTGGCGCGCTGAAGCCGGGCCAGTGGCGCAACCTGACCGAGCAGGAGCTGCAGGGCCTGCTGCCGAAGCAGCTGGACTGGTAGTGCCCGCCGCTGGCCGGCTGCAATGGGCGCGCGAGGTATCCGGGATGCCGGCCAACGGCCGGCACGACCTGCCATGCGGATTGCGCACCGGCTTCCGCTAGACTTCGCGGTGACCTGCCGGAACGTGACGTTGCATGATCAAGCCCGACAAGCCCGCCAACGAAGCCCTTCGGCTCGAGGCGCTGTACCGCTACCGCATCCTCGATTCGGAGCGTGAAAAATCCTTCGACGACCTGGTGGTGATCGCCAAGGCGGTCTGCGGCACCTCGATGGCGGCGGTGACCCTGATCGATGTCGAACGGCAATGGTTCAAGTCGATCCAGGGCATCGATGCGGCGGAAAACCTGCGCAGCGAATCGATGTGTGGCCATGCCATCCTGCAGCCGCAGCAGATCATGGTGGTCGAGGATGCGCTGCAGGATGTGCGCTTCCACGACAATCCGGTGGTGGTCGGCGATCCGCACATCCGCTTCTATGCCGGCGCGCCGCTGATCAGCTCCGACGGCTTGCCGCTGGGTACGCTGTGCGTGTTCGACGCACAGCCGCAACACCTGGCCAGCGACAAGGCCGAGGCGCTGGCCGCACTGTCGCGGCAGGTGATGCTGGTGATGGAGTTGCGCCGTTTCGCGCTCGACATCCAGAACCACATGCTGGAACGCGATGATTATGAGCGCCTGCTGTCGGAGTACCACGACGTGCTGCTGGCGCAGCACGCCGACCTGGCCGAGCAGAGCCGCACTGATGCGCTGACCGGCCTGCCGAACCGCCGCGCGATGGCAGCGGCGCTGGACGAGGCCGTGGCGATGACCGGGGAGCAGCCCGCTGAGGCCTGCGTCGCGCTGCTGGACATCGATCATTTCAAGCACATCAACGACTTCCAGGGCCACGCCACCGGCGACCGCGTGCTGGCCGAACTGGGCGCGCTGCTGCGGTCGCACTTTGCCGGCCGTGGCATGGCGGCGCGCTATGGCGGCGAGGAGTTCGTGGCAGTGATGCCCGCAACCGACCTGCGCACCGCCGAACTTCAGTGCGAGTTCCTGCGCCTGGCCGTGGCCGACCTGCCACTGGGCTTCCCGGTCACGATCAGTATCGGCATCGCCCAGCACCAGCCCGGTGAAAGCGTGGACGACACGCTGGCACGTGCCGACAAGGCGCTGTACCGGGCCAAGGGCAATGGCCGCAACCGGGTGGAAGTGGCGGGCTGAAGCGCCCCGTCCGGTAGATCCACGCCATGCGTGGATGCTCTTCCCGATTCACATCGCGTCGCAGCGCCTGCGATCAAGAGCGGGCAGCATGACGCCCTGTTTTCCCGGAAGCCGACCATGTTGCAGACCCTGGCCATCGCCCACTATCGCTCGCTGCACGGGTTGGTATTGCCGCTGCAGCAGTTGAATGTGGTGACCGGCGACAATGGCAGTGGCAAGTCCAGCCTCTACCGCGCGCTGCGCCTGCTGGCCGAGACCGCGCAGGGCGGCGTCGCGGCGGTGCTGGCCCGCGAAGGTGGGCTGGGCTCGGCGCTGTGGGCGGGCCCGGAAAAAATAGACCGTCGGGTTGCTGCCGGCGAAATCCCCTTGCAGGGCGGCCCACGCCAGGAATCGGTGGGATTGAAGCTCGGCTTCACCACCGACGAATTCGGCTACGCCATCGATCTCGGCTACCCGCCGCCCAGCCGTTCGGCGTTTGCGCTGGACCCGCAGATCAAGGCCGAGGCGATCTGGGCGGGGCCGTTCCTGCGCAGCGCCAACCAGCTGGTCGATCGTCGCGGGGCGATGGTGCGGCAGCGCCATGCGCGCGGTTGGGATCTGGTGGATGACCGGTTGTCGCTGTTCGACAGCCTGTTCACCCAGGTCGGCGATCCGCAGCGCATGCCCGAAACGATCACCCTGCGTGAGTACATCCGTTGCTGGCGCTTCTATGACCATTTCCGCAGCGATGGCGATGCCCCGGCGCGGCAACCGGCGATGGCCACGCGCACGCCGGTGCTGCATCACGATGGCCGGGACCTGGCGGCGGCCTGGGTGACCATCCTCGAGATCGGCGACCCGGTTGCGTTGGCACGCAGCGTCGACGACGCGTTCCCGGGCGCCACGGTCGATTTCGAGGCGCTGGATGGACGCTTGGCGCTGCGCTTCCACCAACCTGGGTTGCTGCGGCCATTGTCGATGGCCGAGCTCTCCGACGGCACGCTGCGCTTCCTGCTGCTGGCGGCGGCGCTGCACACACCACGCCCACCGCCGCTGATGGTGCTCAACGAACCGGAGACCAGCCTGCACCCGGACCTGCTGCCGGCGCTGGCGCGGCTCATCATCGCAGCCAGTGCGCGCAGCCAGGTATGGGTGGTGTCGCACGCCAGCCGGCTGATCGCGGCGTTGGAACAGGCGCCAGGGTGCCATTCGCTGCATCTGTACAAGGAACAGGGCCGCACGCTGTTGAGCGGGCAGGGCCTGCTGGATGCGCCGGCCTGGCATTGGCCGCAGCGCTGATGCGGCCATCCACGCCATGCGTGGATGCACTCAATCGGCGATGTTGCGCGCTTCGGCCGTGCCGAGGATTTCCGGATGCTGCACCGGCTTGCGGCGGTTCAGCAGCGGATGCAGGAACACCGCGCCGACGATGATCGCCACGCCCAGGTAGAACCACGGGGTGACTTCGTGCTGCTCGCGCAGCAGCACCACCGCCAGTACCACCGCATAGACCGGCTCCAGGTTGGTCACCAGCTGCACCGTGTAGGCACTCAGGTGGCGCAGCGCGACCAGGGCCAGGGCGAACGGCAGCAGCGTGCAGAACCCGGCCAGCACCAGCAGCAGGATCCCGTCGTGCAGATTCGGGACCACCCACAGCGGGCTGGCCAGCGCCGGCAGCAGATAGGGCATCAGCGGCGCCAGCAGGGTCAGGGTGAGGGTGCCGGCACCCAGCTCCAGCGCGGTGACCGTGAGCGGATCGGCATGGCTGACCATGCGCTTGTTGAGCGAACCGAACACCGCCACCAGCAGCGCCGAGATCGCGCCGATCAACACACCCAGGCGCATGCCATCGGGCACGCCACCGACCACCAGCGCAACACCCGGCAGCACCGCCAGGCCAAACGCCAGCTCACGCAGCTGGAACGGCCGCTTGGCCACCCACGGCTCGATGATCGAGGTGAACACCGGTGCCAGTGCGATGCAGGTGGCAGCCACCGAGGCATTGGCCAGCTTCACCGCGCCGTAGAACGTCAGCCAGTGCAGGGCGACCAGCGCGCCGATACCGGCGTAGCCGGCGACCAGCCGCGGGGGCAGGGTGCGCAACCCGCGCCAGACCCGCGGCAGCAGGGCCAGCATCGCCGTCACCAGCAGCATGCGCCACCACACCAGCGGCAGTGCGGGCAGGGTGATCAGCTTGCCGAGGATGGCCGTGATGCCCCACAGCAGGACACAGAAATGGATCTGCCACAGCGCTTTGCGGGTGTCGGGTGTGCTCATCGGCCTATTGTGAGGCAATCGTATGGTCGCCGGCGACGCCTGTGGCATGCTCGCGGAAACTCCTCAGGGGAACCCTGCAATGGCTGCCAACCGCTCCGCCCTGCGTGCATGGGCAGCACTGACTGCACTGGTGGCCGCCACCGCCTTGCTGCTGCAATACCTGTTGCTGCTACGCGGCCCCGGGGCGGCTGCCGGGGTCGGCATGGCGACACTGCGCTTCGTTGGTTACTTCACGATTCTCAGCAACCTGGCGGTGTGCCTGGGATGCGTCAGGCTGATCCGTGCGGGTGTGCTGGACACGACTGTCGCCGCGGTGATCGCGTTGTGCATCGGGGTGACCGCGTGCATCTACGTGCTGGCGTTGCAGGGGCTGTGGCAGCCCACCGGGCTGCAATGGTGGGTCGATGCCGGCCTGCACTACGCTGTGCCGGCGCTGTACCTGCTGGGGTGGTGGTGGCTGCTGCCGCATGGGGCGCTGCGCTGGCGCGCGCTGGGCGGCGTGCTGCTGGTACCGCTGGTCTACCTTGGCTGGGCGATGCTGGTCGCTGCAATGACCGGACAGGCGCCGTATCCATTCCTCGAACTGCAACGCCTGGGGCTGGCGGCCTTCCTGCTCAACGTGCTGCGCGTTGCGGGCGTGTTCGTGGTGGGGTGGACCCTGCTGTGGGGGCTGGACCGCTGGCGCCGTCGATGAGGCGCTGCAGGGCCATCGCTGCGGCCGGGTTGCGGGCCTTGCCGGCACCGATGCACAGCAGGTAGACCTCGCGCGGGGTTTCCGGGGCGGGCGCGGCCAGGCAGGGCAGGTCGTCCACCGGCTCGCCGCGTGACCAGCGTCGTGCGCGTTCAGCCCAACGCTGCTGCACGGACGCAGGCAGGCCCTCGTTCAAGCGGGCCTGGCTGCGCTTGATCCGCGCGTAGACGAAGCCAGCACTGACATCGCCATGCAATGGCGCCTCGTCGCTGTCCTCGATCACCAGCGCCACGCCGTGGCGGCGCGCGGCGGCGACCAGAGCCGGTCCATGTGCCTCGGCGTTGCGCACTTCCAGAGCGTGCTGCAACGGCACGCCCTCGAGCTGCTTCGGCAGCTGCGCCATGAGCGCTTCCAATGCATCGGCGTCGGCCGGATGGTACGGATCGAACTGCCACAGCAGCGGGCCGAGCCGGTCACCGAGCGCAAGTGCCGCCTGCAGGAACGGCGTGGCCGCTTCCACGGTGCTGGCCAGGTCGCGGCGCTGCACCAGGTAGCGTGGCGCCTTCATCGAGAAACGGAAGCCTTCCGGCGTCTGCGCGGCCCACTGCGCGCACTGGGCCGCAGTCGGCGTGCGGTAGAAGGTGCCGTTGATCTCGATGCAGCGCAGGGCGCGGCTGGCATGGGCCAGTTCCTCGCGCTGCGGCAGTCCCACCGGATAGAACATGCCGCCGCGCCACTCAGGAAACACCCAGCCGCCAATACCGCAGCGGATCGCCATCTGGCCGGCAGCGGTCACTGGCTGTGGTCCTCGCGCCAGGGGTCGTAGCTGCCGAACCACCACAGGTAGCCTTCAGGATCGGCACAGGCATAGCCGCGGCCGCCGTAGTCCTGGTCGGCAATGTCGATGACGATGCGCGCTCCAGCCGCCTTGGCCCGCGCATAGTGCGCATCGACATCGGTGACGATCACGCAGGCACTCTGGGTCTGGCGGCCGCCGACTTCTCCGGGCAGGACCGCGTGTTCGCTCCACGCGCTCTGGTTGTTGGCCGAGCCGAGCATGATCATGCCGTTGCCGAAGGTGAGCTGGGCATGGAAAACCGTATCGCCATCGGCATACACGGCCTGGGCATGGAAGCTGAAGGCCCGTTGCAGCCAGTCGATGGCGGCCAGCGCGTCGCGGTAGCGCAGGCACGGAATGATGGTGGAGCCGTTGCTTGGTTGGCCGTTGCCGCCCATGACACCCCTCCTATGGCACGGGGCAGGGTGCATCGGCGACCGTTACCATCCTGCGAAACCCCGGTGACGGCCTGCACATGGCCGCGACCCCTGTTCGGAGATGGTGCTGGATGAAAACCTGGATCGGAGGAGCCGTGCTGCTGGCGTGCACGACCATGGCCAATGCGGCGACCCCGCAGCAGCTGCAGGACCTGGATGCGACCGTCGAGCGCGTGCGCACGCAGTTCGACGTGCCCGGCATCGCCGTGGCCGTGGTCAAGGACGGCCAGGTGGTGCTGGAACGTGGCTGGGGCGTGCGCGAGCAGGGCAAGCCGGAACCGGTGCAGGCCGACACCCTGTTTGCCATCGCTTCCAATACCAAGGCGTTCACCGCCACCTCGCTGAACCTGCTGGCCGAGGACGGCAAGCTGAAGATGGATGACAAGGTGATCGACCACCTGCCGTCGTTCCGCATGTCCGATCCGTTCGTGACCGGGCAGATGACGATCCGCGACCTGCTGTCGCATCGCAGCGGGCTGAGCCTGGGCGCCGGTGACCTGCTGTTCTGGCCGGCTACCTCCTACAGCAACGCCGAAGTGGTGGAGCGACTGGGCAGGGTGCCGCTGAAGGGCGGCTTCCGCGAAAGCTATGCCTACGACAATATCCTGTACGCGGTCGCCCAACAGGTGATCGAGCGCGTGTCCGGCATGAGCTACCAGCAGTTCCTGCAGACGCGCATCTTCGACAAGGTGGGGATGGCCGGCACGCGCTACAACGCCGACCACCTGAAGCCAGGTGACAAGGCGGCGGTCGGCCACGCCAAGTACGATTTCAAGGACCTGCGCACCGTTGCACCGCTGACCTGGTCGAACAATGCCGGCGCCGGTGGCATCTATTCCAGCGCGCACGACATGGCGCGCTGGATGCAGGTGCAGCTGGCAGAAGGCAAGCTGGCTGACGGCACGCCGTTGTTCAGCGAGAAGAGCCAGCAGCAGATGTGGCGGATGATCACCCCGCAGTCGATCCCGGCGCCGAGCGTTCCGGAGCTGGCACCGGCGCGGGCCAACTTCGCCGGCTATGGCGAAGGCTGGAGCCTGAGCGACTACCGCGGGCAGAAGCTGGTCTGGCACACCGGTGGCTGGCCGGGCATGGTCTCGCGGTTGACCCTGGTGCCAGGCGAGAAGCTGGGCGTGGTGGTGCTGACCAACCAGGAAGTGGGTGCGGCGTTCAATGCGATCACCCTGAGCGTGCTTGACGCTTACCTGGGCGGAGAAAAGCACGATTGGGTGGACGCCTATGCCAAGGCCGTGGCCAAGGGTCAGGACAAGGCCGACGAGGCCTGGGCCAAGCACCAGAGCGCACGCGACAAGGGCAGCAGGCCATCGCTGGCGCTGGCCGGCTACACCGGCAGCTTCCGTGACCGCTGGTATGGCGACATGCAGATCAGCGCCGAAGGCAAGGGCCTGCGCCTGCGCTTTACGAAGACCGCGCAGCTGAGCGGGCGCCTGGAGCACTGGCAGCACGACACCTTCATCGTGCGCTGGGACGACCGTTCGCTCAACGCCGATGCGTTCGTGAACTTCAGCCTGGACCCGGATGGCAAAGTGCGTGAGGTGCGCATGCAGCCGATTTCCGACCTGACCGATTTCAGTTTCGATTTCCAGGACCTGCTGTTCACCCCGGTCAAAGAATGAGGGTAGCGCCGGCCGCTGGCCGGCAACCTCATGATCCCTGGAAACGTCGCGAGGTTGCCGGCCGGCGGCCGGCACTACCGGCGCCACGGCATCGTCGGCCGGCGTACACATCCGGCGTGGGATACTCCGCCGGCTATTGATGGCGAGGGAATGCGATGTTCCGTTGGTTTGAATCCCTGATCCCGGTTTTCCCGCCCGTGGATGGGCGCATGCCACCGCGCAAGGTGCTGCCGTTCTACCTGCACTACCTGCGCCCGGTCTGGCCGGTGCTGCTGGCGACCCTGATTGCCGGTCTGCTGCTGGCGCTGGTGGAAGTGGCCATGTTCGACTACCTGGGCCGCATCGTCGACATGGTCGCCGAGCAGCCCGGTGCCGATTTCTTCAAGCGCCATGCCAATGAACTGGGCTGGATGCTGTTCATCACGGTCATCGCGCGGCCGATCCTGGTGGGCCTGCACAACCTGCTGGTCAACCAGGCGATCGTGCCCGGCCTGAGCAACCGCTCGCGCTGGCTGATGCACAACTACGTGGTTCGGCAGAGCCTGAGCTTCTTCCAGAACGACTTCGCCGGCAGTGTCGCCAACCGGGTTATGCAGACCGGTACCTCGCTGCGCGAGTCGGCGGTGCAGATGGTCGATTCGCTCTGGTATATCGTGGTCTATACCGGCACGGCGCTGTACCTGTTCGCGCAGGCGGACTGGCGGTTGATGGTGCCGCTGGTCCTGTGGCTGCTCGCCTATGCGGTGATCATGGTCTACTTCGTGCCGCGCGCGAAGGAACGGGCCTGGATTGCGTCCGAAGCGCGCTCCAAGGCGATGGGCCGTATCGTCGATGGCTACACCAACATTCCCACGCTGAAGCTGTTCGCCCATGGCGGGCGCGAGCAGGCCTACGTGGCCGAGTCGATCCAGGAGCTGGCGGTCAAGCACCGCGCGCAGACCCGGGTGACCACCGGCATGGACCTGACCATCGCCATCGTCAACGGGTTCCTGATTGCCGGTACCTGTGGGCTCGCGCTGTGGCTGTGGAATGGTGGCCATATCACCGTGGGCGCGATCACCCTGGCGACCGGCCTGGTGATCCGCATCCACAACATGTCCGGCTGGATCATGTGGACCATCAACGGCATTTTCGAGGACATCGGCACGGTGCAGGATGGCATCACCACCATCGCCCAGCCGCTGACCGTGCAGGACCGCGGGGACGCGGTGCCGCTGCAGGTGACCCGCGGTGGCGTGCAGTTCCAGGACATCCACTTCCATTACGGCAAGAAGGGCGGCGTGATCGCCGGCCTCGACCTGGTGGTGAAGCCGGGCGAGAAGATCGGCCTGGTCGGTCCTTCCGGTGCCGGCAAGTCGACCCTGGTGAACGTGCTGCTGCGCCTGTACGACCTGGAAAGCGGCCGCATCCTGATCGACGGCCAGGACATCGCCTACGTCACCCAGGAAAGCCTGCGCCAGCAGATCGGCGTGGTCACCCAGGACACTTCGCTGCTGCATCGCTCGATCCGCGACAACCTGCTGTACGGCCGCCCCGATGCGACCGAGGAGCAGCTGCGTGCTGCCGTAGCCAAGGCGCGTGCCGAGGCCTTCATCGATACGCTGGTAGACGGGCAGGGGCGCCGTGGCTACGACGCGCATGTCGGCGAGCGCGGCGTGAAGCTGTCCGGTGGCCAGCGCCAGCGCATCGCCATTGCCCGCGTGCTGCTGAAGGATGCGCCGATCCTGGTGCTGGACGAAGCGACCTCGGCACTGGACTCGGAAGTCGAAGCGGCGATCCAGGACAGCCTGGATGAGCTGATGGGCGGCAAGACGGTGATCGCAATCGCGCACCGGTTGTCGACCATCGCGCGCATGGACCGGCTGGTGGTGATGGACCAGGGCCGCATCGTCGAGACCGGCAGCCATGCCGAACTGATTGCGGCCGGTGGCCTGTACGCGCGCTTGTGGGCGCGACAGACCGGTGGTTTCGTGGCTGCGGAGCAGTGATTGCTTCAAGGCTTTTTGAACGGGGCACGGAGGCGGAGCCCAGGGAACTGCTTCGACGCATCGAGATCTGATGCGGACGTAAAGCGCCACGCTGTGGTGCAATCCGCGCGTTGCTTTTGCACAACTGACGCTAGATGTTCGGCTCGTCTTTCGTCCTCAATTCAGCGGGAGGGAGTGGAAATGAGAATCACGGATTTCCTGGTGATGGACGGTGAGGGTGACCAGATCCCTGCTGATCCGCATGGCCACCATGTGGCTTTCAACTGTTTCGAGTGCGGATATCCGGTCGTGGCTGGCTCATTGGAAAACGAGCGTGGCAGTGATGAGGATTGTCCTGCAGCGTGTCGTGGTTGTGGTGCCGAGTACTTCGTGGATCTGCGGCTGGGCTCAAAGAAAATGTACATCCATCTGCTCTGACCCGGCAGCAGCCCAAGCCGGGGCGAACAAAGAAAGCGGCCCGGGTTTCCCCGGGCCGCTCCGCTTCGTCTCACACCGTCCCGATCACTCGATTGGCTGGTCCAGCATCAGCTGGCGGGCGAAACGCACCGGCGGCGCGCCGTAGGACAGCACCTGGTCGTGGTACGCCTTCAGGTTGAACTTGTCGCCCAGCTTCTCCTGCACTGCCTTGCGGGTGTCGAAGTGTTCCTGCGCACCGACGAAGTAGGTCGGCAGCTGTGCCGACGTCAGCTGCGCGCGCACCCACTTGCCGGCCGCTTCGCTTTCCTGCTGGAACGCGTCGTGGGTCATCAGGTGCATCGCCTTTTCGCGATCCCAGTTGTCCACGTGCACGCCCTGGTCGAGGATCGCGTTGGAGATGGTGCGCAGGTAGAACTTCAGCTGCACCAGGTGGAACAGCGGATCATTGTTGAGGTAACCCTGCTCCTGCATCATGCGCTCGGTGTAGACCGCCCAGCCTTCGGCGAACAGGCCCGAACGCAGCACCGCACGCAGGGTCGAGGGGAACTTGGCCGAGTGCCAGCCTTCCAGGTAATGGCCCGGAGTACCTTCATGGATGCTGAGCAGGTGGATCATGCGCGAGTTGTACTCACGCAGGAACGAGTCGACCTGCTTCTCGCTCCAGTCGTCCGGAATCGGCGACACGGCGTAGAAGGTCTTCAGGTTCTTGTCCAGCGGGCCCGGCGAATCGCAGTAGGCCACGGCCACGCCACGCTGGAATTCCGGCATCAGGATGATGTCCACCGGCGCATCGGGCAGCGTCATCAGATCGTGCTCGCGCACGAACGCGGTGGACTGCTCCAGCGCGGCCTTGGCATCGTCAACAACCTTGTCGCGTGCCGGCTTGTCGGCGTAGGCCAGTTCCAGCGCGGCCTCGATCGCCTTCTGCTGCTGCTCGTCGGTCGGCTGGGCCGGCATCTCCGGCGCACCCGGCTTGTCCTTCAGCACGGTCTGCGCGATACCGTACATGTCCTCGCGCACGCGCTTGAGTTCGGCGCGCGCACGCTCACCGATCTCCTGGCGAGACAGCGAGGAGCTCAGCGCGAATTTCAGCTTCTGGTCGTACTTCTCCGCACCGATGCGGAAGTCGCCCTTGGCGTTCGGCACCAGGGTCTTGTCCAGCCAGGTCTGCTGCTCGTCCACGGCCTTCTTCAGGCCGTCGATGGCCGCCTGCAGGCGCTGCTGGTCGGCCTGCGGCAGTTCGCCGATGTGCGGGGTGATGAAGGTATCGACGATGCTGAGGATGCCCTTGTTCTGCTTGGCAACGGTCTCGGCATGGATCTTCGGCACGCGGGCCGGATCCAGGTTCTCGCGCGCCTGGGCGAAGATCGCCGGCAGCTTTTCCATGCGCGCGGTCGCCGCCTTCAGGCGCTCCGGCAGCGGTGCGAACTCGCGCGCCATCAGGCCGTAGATCGCGCTGCCGGCGATACCGTTGTACAGCTGCGGGTCCCACTTGCCGGACTGCAGCACTTCAGCGTTCCAGATTTCCGACTGCAGCTGGTTGCGCAGGATCGCCGCGTCCACCTGGTTCTCGCGGCCCAGCTTGGCCACTTCGATCTTGTCCAGCTCGCCCAGCAGCGCCTTGTAGGCGGCCACGGTCTTCTGCTGGCCGGCGGCGCTCAGGTCGTCCAGCTCGCTGTCGTAGCGGTGGTCACCGATCTGGGTGGCGCTGACCGGCGACAGCTGCATCCAGGTGTCCATGGCGCGCTTGGACAGATCGGCGAAGGCGGCATCGACCGCCGCGTCACCTGCCTGCTGGCTGGCGGCCGGGGTGGAAGCGTTGGTCGGGGCGTCGGCCGGCTGGCAACCGGCCAGCGCGGCGACCAGGGCGAGGGCAAGAAGATGCGGGCGCATCGGCATTCCTGTACGGGGTCAAACCCTGAGCATAGGGCCCCGTTGCTGCTTTGTCCCCGTGCCATAGGATTACCATGGGCCGATTCAAGGACCCTCCAAAGGAGCGCAGGACATGGAATACCAGGGAAGCTGCCATTGCGGCAGGATCGCATTCACCGTGCAGGCCGAGGCGCCGATCAGCGACGTCATCGACTGCAACTGTTCGATGTGCCGGCGTCGCGGCAGCCTGCTGTGGTTCGCCCCGCGTGCGGCGTTCCAGCTGGCCACCGATCCGGCTGACGTGGCCACCTACCACTTCAACAAGGCCCACATCGACCACCACCACTGCCGCGAATGCGGTATCGCGCCCTACAGCGAAGCGGTCGATCCGCGTACCGGCACACCGATGGTGGCGGTGAACGTGCGCTGCGTGCCGCAGGTCGATCTGGCGGGCCTTTCGGTGACCTCCTACGACGGAGCGGCACTGTGAGGCCGGTGCGAGCGTGGACGCGCAGGGCGGCGCTGCCGGTACTGCTGCTGGCGCTGGGCGCCTGCGCCAAGCAGGGCGACATGGTGGGGGATGCGGGCGCCACGGCCGCCGAGGCTGCCATCGCTTCGCCGGAAGGCGCCTTCCTGGCCTACGAACATGACGTGCAGGTGCAGCTGGAAGCGGCGCAGATAGCACCGCGCATCCAGCAGATCGCTCAGGCCTGCCAGAGCGCGAAGTTCGGCGACTGTGCAGTGTTGCAGGTCGAGCAGCACGGCGGCGAGCAGCCCAGCGGCGAGGTCAAGGTGCGCGTCGCGCCGAAGGGTACCGAGCCGCTGATCGCGATGGCTGGTGAAGGCGGCAAGCTGCAGTCGCGCAATACGCGCGCCGAGGATCTCGCGCAGGCGGTGGCCGACACGGCATTGACCAAGGCACGGCTTGAAAAGGAACACGCCCGCCTGCTGTCC
Organism: Stenotrophomonas sp. YJH_SMC_81; assembly: GCF_059370875.1. Lineage (NCBI taxonomy): Bacteria > Pseudomonadati > Pseudomonadota > Gammaproteobacteria > Lysobacterales > Lysobacteraceae > Stenotrophomonas > Stenotrophomonas sp. YJH_SMC_81. The sequence continues at coordinate 186,921 of NZ_JCAFUB010000004.1, forward strand.
TACCAGGACCGCAAGGACCTGAAGATCGAAGACCTGATGGCGATCACCACGCGCCTGTCGGAGATCGAGGCGGGTGTCGAGCAGGCCGACAAGGATGCCGCGCAGCAGCGCCGGCGCATCGATACCCAGCTGGTGGCGATCCACTTCGACACCACCTCTGGCCAGCGCAGCCGCAGCGAGATCGGTGAGGCGCTGAGCGAGTCGGGCGGCATCCTCAGCACCAGCATCGCGTTCCTGATCCGCGCTGCGGCCGCACTGCTGCCGGTGGCCGTGCTGGCCTTGATCGCGGCCTGGGGTGTGCGGGCATGGTGGCGTCGCCGCCGCAAGCTACCGCCCAACCGCTGAGGTGAAGGCTGATGCCGGCCGTCAGCCGGCATCAGCCCTCGTCGGTCTCGTACTCGACGAACACATCCAGCTCCAGCGCCAGTTCCTGCACCGCATCGCGCACCTTCTGCGCGGTGCTTTCATTGCCGACTTCCACTTCCAACTCGTGGATGCCCGGGCCGATGTCATCGGACAGCCCGGCCGAACTGGAATCGTCGTCGTCCATATGCGGCATCAGGTCGTCGGTTTCCTCGACATGTTCGATGCCGTCCAGGCCGAGCAGCAGGTCGCTGATGGCGCGGGCGTCGTCTTCGGTTCCGGTGATGCGCAGTCGCAGCATGGCCATGGCATAGGTACGTTGTGGGTTCGCCAGCAGCCTAGCCAGCGTGAGGCAAAGAACGGGTGAGGGCGCAGTCAGGCGTGCGTCGCCGGCCGCCCGAGCAGGCTGTCCGGCAATGCCGGGACCGGCGTGCGCTCGTCCTGCGCCTGTTCCAGCAACCAGTCGATGAACAGGCGCGCGGCCGGGCTCGGCGGTTGCCCTTCTGCGTGCACCACGTGGTAGGCATAGCGTGCCTTCAATGCCGGACCGGGCAGGCGCACCACCTCGTAGCGCTGCAGGTAGGGCTGGGCGATGTGGGTGCGCGCCAGCACCGCGCCCATGCCATACACCGCCGCACGCATCGCGTCGGTGCTGTCGGCGAACGTGTGCATCGGCGGCAGGGGCGACGGTGGGCGCACACCGGCGTGGCGGAACCAGTCACGCCAGCCCTGCGGCGACAGGTCGGTCAGCAGCGGCAGGCCGGCGATGCGCGCCGGATCAACCAGTGCTTCGACCCCGGCCAGCGCCGGTGAGGCCACCGGGAACAGGAAGTCATCCATCAGGTGCTGTGCACGCAGGCCCGGCCATTGGCCCAGCCCGTAGCGGATGCCGACTTCCGGTCCGTTGTCGTCGTAGCGGTCCAGCCCGCTGCCGGTGTGCAGCTCGATGCGGATGTGTGGATAGGCCTGGGTGAAGCGTGGCAGTCGCGGCAGCAGCCAGCAGTACGAGAGCGAGCGCAGCGTGGTGATCCGCAGCGGCACGCTGTCGGCATCCGGTTGCAGGTGATGGGCCACCGCCGCGACATCGGTGAAGGCGGCGCTGGCGGCGTCGGCCAGCTGCCGGCCCTCGGCGGTCAGGCGCACGCCGCGGGCGTGGCGCAGGAACAGGCGAACTTCAAGTACTTCTTCCAGGCGGCGCACGTGGTGACTGACCGCGCTGGCGGTCAGGTGCAGCTCCTGCGCGGCCTGGGCGAAATTCTGGTGGCGTGCGGCGACCGCGAACACGGCCAGTGCGGGGAGCAGGGAAGGACGGAGCAGCATGTCGAGCCTCAAACCATATTTGTGGCTGACAGCGATACTACGCGCTTGTGCGGCGGGCGTCTGCGCCTGATCCTGTCTGCCTTGGCGAGGAACAGACGATGGACGGAGGCAGGACATGAATGCGATCCCACAGGCGGCCGAGCGCGACTGGCGCACGCCGCTGGAATTGACCCTGCTGGGCGCCATCTGGGGCTGCTCGTTCCTGTTCATGCGGGTGGCGGTGCCGTCGTTCGGCCCATTCGCGCTGGTCGAGGTGCGGCTGGCGCTGGGCGCGCTGGTGCTGCTGCCGTTCCTGTGGCGCGCCCGCGCGCAGTTCCCGCCGCGGCGCTGGCTGTGGCTGGCGCCGATCGGCCTGATCAATTCGGCGCTGCCGTTCGTGCTGTTTGCCTATGCCGCCGAGCAGGCGCCGGCTGCGATCGGTGCGATCTGCAATGCGATGACGGTGCTGTTCGCCGCGCTGATCGCGTTCCTGTTCTTCGGCGAGAAGATCGGCATGCGCCGTGCCGGGGCGCTGCTGGTCGGCTTCGCCGGCGTGGTGGTGCTGGCCACGGCCAAGGTTTCCGGCCTGAGCATCGGCACCGCAGTGCTGGCCGGTGCGGCGGCATCGCTGCTGTACGGCCTGGGCGTGAACTTGGTGAAGCGGCACATGACCGGGTTGCCGTCGGCCGCCGCCGCGGCGGCAACGCTGTCGTGCGCCTCACTGTGGATGCTGCCGATGGCGGTCAGCCACTGGCCGCAGGCGGCGATTCCGGTGAAGGCCTGGGGCGCTGCGATCGCGCTGGGCGTGGCCTGTACCGGCTTGGCGTTCCTGATGTTCTATCGCCTGATCGGCCGTATCGGCCCGTCGCGGGCGTCGACGGTGACCTACCTGATTCCGCTGTTCGGCGCGGCGTTTGCGTGGTTGTTCCTGGGGGAGGCGGTGACGCTGCAGATGTTGATTGCCGGTGCGTTGATTCTGGGTAGCGTGGCGGTGAGTCAGAAGGGCTGAGACGTTTTTGCACGTGGCACGTGCTGAAGGTGCTTCACTGTTCATGGGCGTTACTTTTCTTTGTACGCAAAGAAAAGTAACCAAAAGAAACGTTCCGCCGGCCGCGAGCCGGTGCTGCGCACCGGTGCCCTGCGCTCCTCCGCCCGTCGAGGGACGGCGCGGGAACTCGCTGCGCTCAGACACCCGCGCCTCTTCGCCCTCGCCGGACCTGCGGTGCTCGGCTCGCTCAAGGCGGACTGGAAGGTCAAGATCAACAGCAAGAGCATCCACGCATGGCGTGGATCTACTGGGTGCAGCTGTGGCCTTTGAACTGGGTCCGCCTTGAGCGAGCCGAGCATCGCAGGGGAATCAGGGGCGAAGAGGTGCCGATGTCTGAGCGCAGCGAGTTCGGCACCGTCCCCTGATTCACCGAGAAGCGCAGGGGACCGGCGTGCGAAGCACGGCGGCTCGCGACCCGGCGGCGCGTTTCTTTTGGTTACTTTTCTTTTCGCGCGAAAAGAAAAGTGACGCCCATGAACAATGAAGCCCCTTCAGCACGCGCCTCGCGCAGAATCCGCGACGGCGTTACTTCACCGGCACCGGAATATTGCAGAGGTCGATATGCCCCGCCGGGCGCTTGTAGAAATCATCCACGCGGTTGCGCCGCGCCTCCACCGTATCGGCAAAGGTCTTCGAGTCGGTACGCAGTACCTGGATCGGCGTGCGCTCGGCCGCCGGCACATCGCTGGCGCGGCGGATCGACATGATCGGCGTACGCAGCTTCGGGTCGGTGTAGAAGCCCATCGGCGCCGGTCCGCGCGGCGTTGCGCTGAGCAGCTCCATGCCCTTCAGCACGCGACCAACCAGCGTGATGTTGCGGTCGAGCTGGCGCGGTGACTGCCCGGTCACCACGTACAGTTCGGCGCCGATGCTGCTGTCTTCCTCGTTGCTGCGGCCGGCACCGAGCATGCCGTAGCAGTGCGCCAGCCAGGTCTTGCCGGCCTGCGGGTCCTGGCCGACCGGGAAGCCGTCGACGAATCCGGTCTGTGCGGCCCAGCCATCGCGATCCGGCAGCACGTTGACCTTCAGGCCGGCGCTGGCGCGTTCGAACTCGGCCGGCAGCTTGCGCGCGGCGCTGCCGAACGGCCTGGCCTTGGCCGCGTCATCGGCGTCGGCATCGCCGAACTGCACCACGAAGTTGTCCTGCGAGCGGTAGATGCTGGTGCCGTCCCAGAAATGCTCGTGGGCGAAGGTCTGGATGTTGGCGACATGGCGCGGGGCGAACTGCGGTGCCAGCTCGATGATCACCCGCCCGGCCGGCAGGTCCATGTACAGCAGGTTGGCCGGGTCGGGGGTGCGCCAGTCGCTGGCGGCCGAAGCGTCCAGGATCTGCTGCGGGCTGCGGTAGGGCGTGGCCGCGCTGGCCACGGCGGGCAGCAGGAAGGCGAGGGCGAGGGCGGTCAGGGCAAGGCGACGACGGTGCGGCATGGAAACCCCGGAACATGAACGAGGCTTCGATTCTGCGCGAGCAATTCGGTCACGCCAACCGGCAGAGTGACTAACGACACATTCGCTATACCGAACTTCGCACTACTGTGGACTTCAACGTAGTGGAGGGCCGGCCATGTCCGAGGACGATGTCCACCTGAAGAAGTTCCAGAAGGAGCTCAGCGCCGGAACGGTGTCGCTGGCCCTGCTGGCGGTGCTGGCCCGGGCCGGGGAGCCGCTGTACGGCTACCTCATTGCCAAGGAGCTGGAGCGGGTGGGCGAGGGCGTGCTGAGCGGCAAGCAGAGCGCGCTGTACCCGGTACTGCGCAACCTGGAGGGCGCCGGCCTGCTGGAAAGCCATGTGGAGCCGTCCAGCAGCGGGCCGCCGCGACGCTACTACCGCATCAATGAACGTGGCCGCGAGGTGCTGGCGCAGTGGCGCCAAGCGTGGCAGGCCACCCGTGATTCCGTCGATTCCGTGTTGGAGGGGGTACCGCAATGAACGACCCGAGCCTGGCAGGCCGTGCCCTGCCCACGACCATTCCGCAGTACCTGGCGCAGCTGCGCGCGGCGCTGGAGGGCGCCGATCCGGCGATGGTGCAGGACGCGCTGTACGACGCCGAGGAATACCTGCGTTCGGAGCTGGCAGCACAGCCCGGCCGCAGCGAGGCCGAGGTGATCGCCGATGTTGCCGGCAGCTATGGCGCGCCGGACGAAGTGGCCGACATCTACCGCGAGACCGAAGTGACGGTGAACCGCGCGCTGCGTACGCCGCGTGCGGATACCGCGCCGGTACTGCGTGCCGCCGCCGAAGCCAGCGGCGTCGAACCGGCTGCGCCGCCGCCGGCGCCAGTGCAACGCTCACTGCTGGCGCGCTTCTTCGGCGTGGTGGCCGATCCGCATACCTATGGCGCGCTGTTCTACATGCTGCTGTCGCTGGCCACCGGCATCTTCTTCTTCACCTGGGTGGTGACCGGCCTGTCGCTCTCGCTCGGCCTGTTGATCCTGATCGTCGGGATTCCGCTGACCGTGCTGTTCTTCGGCTCGGTGCGCGGGCTGGCGCTGCTGGAAGGGCGGCTGGTGGAAGCATTGCTGGGCGAGCGCATGCCGCGCCGTCCGCGCTACACCGACCGTAGCCGCACGTGGCTGCAGCGCATCGGCGACATGTTCACCGATGGCCGTACCTGGCTGACCCTGCTGTACTTCGTGCTGATGCTGCCGTTGGGCGTGGTCTACTTCACCATCGCGGTGACGCTGCTGTCGCTGTCACTGGGGTTCATCTGGGCGCCGGTGGCCGCGCTGTTCAGCGGTGACATTCCGGGTGTCTACGTCGATGGCGTGAACGTGCTGCCGATGGCCGCCTCGCCGCTGGTGGGCATCGTGATCGCAGCCGTGGGCGTGCTGCTGCTGCTGTTGACGATGCACCTGGCACGGGGCATCGGCAAGCTGCACGGGCTGATTGCCAAGAACCTGCTGGTGCGGTTGTAACAGGCCAGGGGTCGGATCCCTGTTCGCAGAACAGGGCTCTGACCCCGGATCCCATCATGCTGGGTCAGAGCTCTTTCCGTTGGAAAGGGATCCGACCCCACCGCGGGGAGTTACCCCGCCTTTCGCCGCAACGGAGTGACGTTGCTCTTCTTCTTCGTGGCCTTTGCCGCCGGTGCCTCGGCATGCGCAGCGAAGAAGTCGCGGACCTTCGGGTACACCACTTCGCGCCAGCGACGGCCGCTGAAGATGCCGTAGTGGCCGGCGCCTTCGACGATGAAATGCTCGCGGCGGTCAGCAGCAATGCCGGTGCACAGCGCCTGCGCTGCTTCGGTCTGGCCGAGGCCGGCGATGTCGTCCAGTTCGCCCTCGATGCTCAGCAGCGCGGTATCGCGGATCGCCGACGGATCGACCTTCTCGCCATTGACCACCCACTCGCCACGCGGCAGCAGGAAGTCCTGGAACACCACGCGGATGGTATCCAGGTAGTACTTGGCCGGCATGTCCAGCACCGCGTTGTACTCGTCGTAGAAGCGACGGTGCGCGTCGGCGTCTTCCAGGTCGCCCTTGACCAGGTCGGTGTAGAAATCCCAGTGCGAACTGAAGTGGCGGCTGGGGTTCATCGACAGGAAGCCGGCGTGCTGCAGGAAGCCCGGATACACGCGGCGGCCGGCGCCGGGATAGCTGGCCGGCACGGTGTGGATGACGTTGTTCTCGAACCACGACAGCGGGTTCTGCGTGGCCAGGTTGTTCACTGCGGTCGGGCTGCAGCGTGCATCGATCGGGCCGCCCATCATCACCAGGGTGCGCGGTGTCGGCTCGCCACGGCTGGCCATCAGCGAAACCGCGGCCAGCACCGGTACCGTCGGCTGGCACACGCTGACCACGTGCAGGCGTTCGACGCCCAGATGGCGGATGAACTCCTGGATGTAGGCGATGTAATCGTCCAGGCCAAACTCGCCTTCGTTGGCCGGCACCATGCGCGCGTCCACCCAGTCGGTGACGTACACACGGTGGTCGCGCAGCAGCGTGCGCACGGTATCGCGCAGCAACGTGGCGTGGTGCCCGGACAGCGGTGCCACGACCAGCACGAACGGCTGGTTGAGCATGGTGTGCAGCTGTTCGGCTTCATTGCTGTGGCGCTTGAAGCGCAGCAGCTTGCAGAACGGCTTGCTCACTTCCTCGTGCACGACGATCGGCACGCGCTCGCCGTCGACCTCGATTTCGTTGATGCCCCACTCGGGCTTCTCGTAATCCTTGCCGATGCGGTGGAACAGCTCATTGACCGCCGCCAGGCGATCGGCGCCGGGCATCTGCGACCACCAGTGGCCCGGGTTGGCGAAGAATCTGGCGTTGGCCTGGGCCTGGTGCACCCAGGGGGCGAGCAGGTTGCGGGTCAGTTCGTGCAGTTGATAGAGCATGACGACCGAATATGTATGGTCATATGTTGCCGCGCAGCATATCCCATCCGGGTGTCCCGCAGGTTAAGTTGGCTGAAAATAATGAATCTGGATTCACATCCGTTCCAGCGCGGCGGCATCGCCTGCCAGGGCGGGGCCGAGCCAGCAGTGCGACCCGACCGGCTGCAGGCCGTGCCGGGCCAGCGTCCGCCGATACCAGCGTGCTGGGCGGGCCTGGAAGCCGTCGTGGTCGCCTTCGAACGCGTCCTCGGCGGCGAAGGTCTCCAGGAAGGCCACACCGCCGGTCAGCTCGGCCACGCCGGACAGGCCGGCGCGCAGCTCGCGGTCGGGCACGTAGTGCATCACGTCCGAACACACCAGCAGGTCGACCGGGGCGCAGGGCCGCAGCCAGGCGAAGTCGCCGAAGCTGGCCAGGTGCAGGTTGCGGGTGCGGCCATAGCGGCGCACAGCGTACTCGCTGCTGTCGAAGCCCAGGTATTCGACCTTCGGACGCAGCTTCAGCAGCGGTGCGCGCCAGGCGCCTTCGCCGCAGCCGATGTCCAGCACATTGCGGATCGGTCGTTCGAGGTAGTACTCGGCACTGGCCACCGCCAGGGCAACCTTGCGCGCCAGGCGGGCGCTGCCGCCGATGTCGGCGCGGCGGTACCAGCGTTGGAAGTAGGCGGCGTCGTAGGTCTTGTCCATGGGGCGGTGCGCGATCGGGGAAAACGGTGCCTATCGTACGGCGTTGCGCCCCCGGGTGTGGCGGACCCGCAGTAGAGCCACGCCATGCATGGCTGTCCTGATGCGGCGATTGGACGCGGCAGCCACCCAGGAGGTGGCTCTACTGCGACAATAGGCGCCCATCTACGCCAGCCGCCGGAGCGAGCGCATGCAGAGCTACTACTGGGTCAAGACCTTCCACATCGTATTCGTGGTGGCGTGGATGGCCACGGTGTTCTACCTGCCGCGCATCCTGGTCAACCTGGCCGAGACCGCAGGCCAGCCGGCGGTGACCGAGCGCCTGCAGCTGATGGGCCTGCGCCTGTACCGTTTCGGCCACTCGATGTTCGGCCTGGCCTTTGTGCTGGGCCTGGTGCTGTGGCTGGGCTACAAGGTCATCCCGGATTTCCCGACCATGGTCGCGCCGGGCGGCGCTGGCTGGCTGCACGCCAAGCTGGGCCTGGTGGCGGTGCTGCTGGTGTATTTCAGCTGGATCGGCCGTCTGTTGAAGGGCGTGGCCAAGGGCAGGGCGCTGCCGTCGTCGCGCGCGCTGCGCTGGATCAACGAGATCCCGCTGCTGGCGTTCATTCCGATCGTGTGGCTGGTGCTGGCCAAGCCGTTCTGAACGGGGCGCGCAGCGCATCGCACAGATGCATCCACGCATGGCGTGGATCTACTGGGTGCAGCTGTGGCTTTTGATGTTCAGGTCCGCCATGAGCGAGCCGAGCATCGCAGGTGAAACAGGGGCGAAGAGGCGCCGATGTCTGAGCGCAGCGAGTTCGGCGCCGTCCCCTGATTCACCGAGAAGCGCAGGGAACCGGTGCGTGGCACCGGCTCGCGTTCGGCGGCGTGTTCTTTGGTTACTTTCTTGCACGAGCAAGAAAGTAACAAGCCGATGAATCAGGCCGCTTCGTACGTACCGTAACTGCGCAGGCGCGCGTAGCGCTGCTCCAGCAGCTGTTCGGTGGACAGCTTCTCCAGCGCGTCCAGCTCGTTCAGCAGCACGGCCTTCAGGCGCTTGGCCATCTGCGTCGGGTTGCGGTGGGCGCCACCGGTCGGCTCGCGCACGACCTTATCGACCAGGCCCAGGCTCTTCAGGCGCGGGGCGGTCAGGCCCAGTTGTTCGGCCGCTTCCTTGGCCTTGCCCGCGTCCTTCCACAGGATCGAGGCGCAGCCTTCCGGGGTGATGGTCGAGTACACCGCGTATTCCAGCATCACGGTGCGGTCACCCACGCCCAGCGCCAGCGCGCCGCCGGAGCCGCCTTCACCGATCACGGTGCAGATGATCGGCACCTTCAGCTCGGCCATCTCGATCAGGTTGCGCGCGATGGCCTCGGACTGCCCGCGCGATTCGGCGTCAATACCCGGCCAGGCGCCGGCGGTGTCGATCAGGGTCAGCACCGGCAGGCCGAAGCGCTCGGCCATCTTCATCAGGCGCAGCGCCTTGCGGTAACCCTCCGGCTTGGGCATGCCGAAGTTGCGCTTGATCTTTTCCTTGGTATCGCGGCCCTTCTGGTGGCCGATCACCATTACCGCGCGGCCATTGATGCGGGCCAGGCCGCCCATGATCGCCTTGTCGTCGGCGAAGGCGCGGTCACCGGCCAGCTCCTGGAACTCATCGAACATGACGCGGATGTAGTCGGCGGTATACGGACGCGACGGGTGCCGGGCCAGCTGCAGCACCTGCCACGAGGTCAGGTTGCGGAAGATCTGCGCGGTGCGCATGCGCAGCTTGTCCTGCAGCGCGTGCACTTCCGCCTCGACATTGACCGCCGGCCCGGCACTGGCGTTGCGCAGTTCCTGGATCTTGGCTTCCAGGTCGGCGATGGGTTGCTCGAAGTCGAGGTAGTTCGGATTCATCGGAAGCCGTCGTGTAAAGAAGGGGGCAATTCTAGCCGAATGCGTGCAAACCACCCGTACGCCTTCGTCTGGAAGGCGACGGTAGCGCAGCCGGGCAGGCGGCGCCAGTCAGCTCAGGGCACCACCAGGGCGCTGCGGCCCATCAACTGGCTGCGCCGGGAAACGAAGTCGTTGTAGGCCTCGTTGGCCTCCCGGCCCAGGCCGCTGCCCAGGGCGGCGGTAGCCGAGGTGAAGGCCATCTGCGCGTCGAAGTCCTGCTTGCGCAGGGCCTTCTGTTCATCGGCGGTGGTGGCCTTCAGCCAGCGGGCATAGACCTCGCGCAGCGGCGCGGCGTGCGCCTCGAAGGCGGGGTCGAGTGCCGGCAGGCTGGCCGGGGCCGGTTCCAGGCTGAACGCCGGGGCCACGTAGCCGGCCGGCTGTTCGCGCTTGAATGCACCGGGTTCGCCCATGCCTTCTTCGACGTAGGCGATGAAATCCGGTGCCGTGAACACCTTGGCCACGATCTGGCCGCCGCTGGCGTCGACGTGGGCCACCACCTTTTCCGTCGGGAAGGGTTCGCGCACGCCGTAGGTCCAGGTCTTGTCGATGAACAGTTCGTGGCTCTTCTCGAACGGGCCCTCGAAGTCGACGCCGCCCAGCTCGATGCCGGCCTTGCCGGTGCCGAAGTTCTTCAGCTTGCTCTCGTCGGTGACATAGACCTCGCGAGCGATCACGTACTCGCTCAGGGTCGGGTTGATCAGGCCGCCGCGGCCATCGACGTAGACGATGAAGCGCACATCGCCGAGCGTGTCGGTGTGCAGGCGATGCTCGCCAATGGCCAGCGAGACCGGGCGCGAGCCGTGCGCAGCCACTGGCAGGTCCTGGCCGTCGATGCTCAGCGCCAGCGGCGTGTCGGTCGGGTTGTCGATCTGGAACTCGATCTTCGACGGCGAGCAGGCGGCCAGCGCCAGTGCGGCAACGAACGGGAACAGCAGGGTCTTCATCGGCAATCGTCCTTGATGACTGGAACGGGAAAAACAGGAACACGAAGTAGCCAGCCTCAGCTGGCCCACGGCGGGCTGTAGCGCACCTTCAGCGTACGTACGGCCGGGTCGGCGCGCAGCGCCTCCATCAGCTTGGAATCGATGCGCACTGCGCTCTGCCCGGAGACATCCAGCATGCCGGCGACACCGCCGTGCGGGCCCTTCAGCAGCAGGTCCAGGCGCAGCGGCGTGCGCCCCGGGCGATGGCGGTCGAGCAGGGCATTGATGCGCTCCCAGACCGGGCGCTGCTGGCGCAGGTCCAGGCGCAGCGACAGCCGCGTGGCGTAGTTGGCGCACACTTCGTCGAAGTCCCAGCACTGGCGGATGCGCAACGCGAAGCCGCCGTTGAATTCGTCCTCACGCAGGCCACCCTTCACCACCAGGATGCGGTCCTTGGTCATCAGGTGGCCGAACTCGGCCATCGCATCGGAGAACGCGCTGCACTCCACCCGGCCGCGACCGTCCTCCAGCTGGATGAAAATCTGGCTTTCGCCCTTGCGGCGCACGCCGACCACCTGGCCGGCCAGCACGGTCTGCACTTCCGGGCGCCAGCGCTTCTCGCCGCCACCGCCGCCGCTGTTGGCGCTCCAGATTTTCTCCACCGAACCCAGGTCGTTGCCTACCAGATCGCGCACATCGTCGCGCCAGGGATCGAACGGGTGGCCGCTGAGGTAGAAGCCCAGCGTATCGCGCTCGCCGTTGAGGCGCTGCAGCAGCGGCCATTCTTCAGCTTCCGGCAGGTCCAGCTGGATCGAAACGGTGCTCGGATCGGGCCCGCCAAACAGCGAATTCTGCCCGGACGCACGCTCGCGTGCCATCTGGTCGGTGGCCTTGATCACTTCCGGCAGCTGCAGCATCAGCGAGGCACGGTTGCGGCCGAGTTCATCGAGCGCGCCACAGTTGATCATCGCTTCCAGCGTGCGCCGGTTGAGCTTGGCCGAGCCGACGCGGGTGCAGAAGTCCAGCAGATCCTTGAACGGTCCGCCCTTCAGTCGTTCCTCGACCACCGCTTCGCAGGCGCCCTGGCCGACGCCCTTGATCGCGCCCAGACCGTACTGGATCGTGTCCGGCGTGACCGCTTCGAACATGAAGGCCGACTGGTTCACCTTCGGCGGCAGCACGGTCAGGCCGAGGTTGCGCACCTCGTCGAGGAAGCCAACCACCTTGTCGGTGTTGTCCAGGTCCGAAGACAGCGTGGCCGCCATGAACTCTGCCGGGTAATGGCGCTTCAGCCAGGCGGTCTGGTAGCTGACCAGTGCGTATGCAGCGGCGTGCGACTTGTTGAAGCCATAGCCGGCGAACTTCTCCATCAGGTCGAAGATTTCGTCGGCCTTGGGGCCGTCGACGCCGCCCTTGGCTGCACCTTCGCGGAAGATCTCGCGATGCTTGGCCATTTCCGCCGGCACCTTCTTGCCCATCGCGCGTCGCAGCAGGTCAGCGCCGCCCAGCGAGTAGCCGCCGACGATCTGCGCCATCTGCATCACCTGCTCCTGGTACACCATGATGCCGTAGGTGTCCTTCAGGATCGCTTCGGTGCGCGGATCGGGATAGATGATCTCTTCCTGGCCGTGCTTGCGCGCGTTGAAGGAGGGAATCAGATCCATCGGGCCGGGGCGATACAGCGACACCAGCGCGATCAGGTCTTCGAAGCGGTCGGGGCGCGCGTCCTTCAGCAGGCGGCGCATGCCCGAGGACTCGAACTGGAACACCGCGCCGGTGTTGCCGTTGGCGAAGATGTCCTTGTAGGTGGGCGCATCGTCGAGCGGGATCGCGGCAATGTCGACCGGCGGAATGCCCGCGCGTTCGTGGCGCTTGTTGATCGCCTTCACTGCCCAGTCGATGATGGTCAGCGTGCGCAGGCCGAGGAAGTCGAACTTCACCAGGCCCACTTCTTCAACGTCGTTCTTGTCGAACTGGGTGACCGGGTTCTTGCCGAGCCCATTTTCGTCGTGTTCGGCGTACAGCGGGCAGAACTCGCTCAGCGGCTCGGGCCCGATCACCACGCCACCGGCGTGCTTGCCGGCGTTGCGGGTCAGGTCTTCCAGCTGCAGCGCCAGATCGATCAGGTCGCGGACATCGTCCTCGGTCTCATAGCGCTGGATCAGTTCGGCCGAGGCCATTTCCGAGCTCGGGCCTTCCTTGCCCTTGCCCAGCGCATCCTTCAGGTGGATGCCCAGGATGTTCGGGATCAGCTTGGAAACACCGTCGACCAGGCCATACGGGAAGCCGAGCACGCGGCCGGAGTCGCGCACCACCGCCTTGGCGGCCATGGTGCCGTAGGTGATGATCTGGCTGACGCGCTCGCGCCCGTACTTGCGGGCGACGTAGTCGATCACCTCGTCGCGGCGGTCCATGCAGAAGTCGATGTCGAAGTCGGGCATCGACACGCGTTCCGGGTTCAGGAATCGCTCGAACAGCAGGTTGTACGGCAGCGGGTCCAGGTCGGTAATCTTCAGCGCCCAGGCCACCAGCGAGCCGGCACCCGAGCCGCGGCCGGGACCGATCGGGATGCCCTGGTTCTTGCCCCACTGGATGAAGTCGGCCACGATCAGGAAGTAGCCGGGGAAGCCCATCTTGATGATGGTGTTGAGCTCGAACTCCAGGCGCTCGAAGTACTCCTCACGGGTCTTGCCCGGCGCCAGCGGATTCTTCTCCAGGCGCTCTTCCAGGCCGTCGCGCGACATCTTCTGGATCCAGGTGTCCAGGGTCTCGTCGTCGGGCACCGGGTAGTTGGGCAGGAAGTAGGTGCCCAGCCGCATCTCGATGTTGCAGCGCTCGGCCAGCGCCAGCGTGTTGTCGATCGCATCGGGGATGTCGGCGAACAGCGCGCACATCTCCTCGGCCGACTTCAGGTACTGCTGGTCGCTGTACTCGCGCGGACGCTTGGGATCGTCCAGCACGCGGCCGGTGGAAATGCACACGCGCGCTTCGTGCGCGCTGAAATCCGACGGCGACAGGAAGCGCACGTCATTGCTGGCGACCACCGGCAGGCCGCGCTGGCCAGCGGCCATCAGCGCGAACTGGTTGAAGGTTTCCTCGCCCTCGCGGCCGGTACGGGTCAGCTCCAGGTGCAGGCCATCGCCGAATACGCGCTGCCAGTCGGCCAGCTGCTGCTCGGCCAGTTCATGCTTGCCGTCCAGTGCCAGGCGCCCGGCCAGGCTCTGCCGGCCGGCCAGCGCGAACAGGTTGGCATTGCCGGCCTTCAGCCAGTCCGGGTGGATGGCCACGCCGCCTTCCGGGCGATGGCCTTCCATCCAGGCGCGGGTCAGCAGCCGCGACAGGCTCAGGTAGCCCTCGCGGTCGCGGCACAGCAGGGTCATCCGCCACGGGTCCTGGCCTTCCTCTGCGATCAGCACGTCGGCACCGGCGATCGGCTTGATGCCGACGCCTTCGGCGGCCTTGTAGAACTTGACCAGGGCGAACAGGTTGTTGAGATCGGTCACCGCCAGCGCGGGCAGGCCGAGCTCCACCGAGCGCGACAGCAGGTTGGCCTGCTTGGCCTTCTTCGGGTCCGCCTGGTCCGGCTTGGCCGGCACACGGATGGTGGAGTCCGCCAGCGAGAACTCGGTGTGGACGTGGAGATGTACGAAGCGGGAGTTGGACATGCCGGACCAGGTTGGAGCGCGCGGGCCCCGGGTGCTGACGGAGGTTCGTCGCCGGGGTCGGGAAGCGCTGGAATGCCCGGTCAGGGTAGCGAGGGCAGGGGGTTGCCACAAGGCTTGACAGGGGCACGGCGTGGCGCCGGATTCAGGCGTGCGGGAGGCCGCCTTCTGTAGAGCCGAGCCCATGCTCGGCTGTCCACAGCAGCCGAGCATGGGCTCGGCCCTACAACTCCAGCTGGCTCAGGCGATGGCCGCCGCCTGCGCCAGGTCCAGGCACTCACGCACCGGTGCGAAGCTGCGCCGATGCTCCACGCAGGGGCCGTGCTCGCGCAGGGCGGCGAGGTGGGCCGGAGTGCCGTAGCCCTTGTGCTGCTCGAAGCCGTATTGCGGGTGGCGGGCATGCACATCCTGCATGTAGCGGTCGCGCGAGACCTTGGCCAGGATCGATGCGGCCATGATTGCGCGGTCGATGCCATCGCCGCCGACCAGCGCCTGCGCCGGCAGCACCAGGCCCTTGGGCACCACATTGCCGTCGATGCGGGCGAAGCCGGCCACATGGGCGACCGCTGCAACGACGTCACGCATGCCCTGCAGGGTGGCCTGGTAGATGTTCAGGCGGTCGATGGTGTCCACGTCCACCAGCACCACGTGCCAGGCCAGGGCGCGCTCGATGATGCGGTCATGCAGCTGCTCGCGGCGGGCCGCGGTGAGCTGCTTGGAGTCGTCCAGGCCGTTGATCCGTGGCCGCGCCGGGTCGAACACCACCGCCGCCACCGCCACCGGCCCGGCCAGCGGGCCACGCCCGGCCTCGTCGACGCCGGCCACAAGACGCTCCGGCTCGACCACGGCCACGCCGTCGAACAGGGTCAGGCTGGCTGCTGCGGCGTGGCGGCGGCTCATGCCTGGGCCTGGTCGCGCATCAGCAGCTCGCCGACGGCATCGGCGGCACGCGCCGAGGCGTTGCGTCGCAGGCGTTCGTGCAGGCGCACGTAAGTGTCCTGCAGGTCGCTCACCCGCTGCGGGTGGTCGAACCACTGCTGGATGGCCGCGGCCAGCCTGTCCGGCGTGCAGTCGTGCTGCATCAGTTCCGGTGCCAGGTCCTGCCCGGCCAGGATGTTGGGCAGGGCGAAGCGGTCGACCTTGATCAGGCCAAGCGCCTTAACCAGTCGATAGGTCAGTTCGTTGACACGGTAACCGACCACCATCGGCCGCTTCACCAGCATGGCCTCCAGGGTCGCGGTACCGGAGGCCAGCACCACCACGTCGGCGGCGATCATCGCGTTGCGCGCCTGGCCGTCCAGCACGTGCGAGTAGGCCACCGGCAGCGCCGAGCGCGACAGCTGTTCTTCGATCAGCTGCCTGCAGGCCGGGTTGGCGGCAGGCACCACCACGTGCAGGCCCGGAATGCGTTCGGAGACCTGCCAGGCCGCTTCGAAGAACGGCTCGCCCAGGCGCGAGATCTCGCCGAGGCGGCTGCCCGGCAACACCGCCAGCACCTTGGCCGAGGCTGGCAGGCCGAGCGCGGCGCGTGCTTCCTCGCGGTTGCCCTGCAGCGGAATGTCATCGGCCATCGGGTGGCCGACGAAGCGCGCGTCGATGCCGTGCCGGGCATAGATCGGCGGCTCCATCGGGAACAGGCACAGCACCAGGTCGGCGCTGCTGCCGATCTTCTCGGCGCGCTTTTCGCGCCAGGCCCAGACTGACGGGCTGACGTAATGCACGGTGCGCACGCCGCGCTGTTTCAACCAGCGCTCGATGCCCAGGTTGAAGTCGGGGGCGTCGATGCCGATGAACACGTCCGGCTGCCAGTCCAGCGCACGCTGGCGGAACGCCGAGCGCAGCTTGAGCAGGCGTGGCAGGTGGCGCAGCACTTCGGTCAGGCCCATCACCGCCAGCTCGCTGGCATCGTGCCAGGTCTGGCAGCCGGCGCTGCGCATGGCATCGCCGCCGATACCGGCGAACTCGGCATTCGGGAAGCGCGCCTTCAGTTCACGCACCAGGCCCGCACCGAGCAGGTCGCCGGAGGCTTCACCGGCAACCAGCGCGATCCGCAACGGGCGCTCGCTGAGCACCCGCTGTGCGGGAACGCTGCCGGCCATCGAGGCCAGCGGGATCACCGCGGCGCCGGCCGGCGCCTGGCCGGTCGAGCTGCTCATCGCAGCAGGGGCCTCTCGGCGTGCTCGATGAAGTCCAGCATCGCCTTCACGTCGTCGCTGTCACGCGCCTGTTCGGTCAGCTGCACCTTGGCCTCTGCCAGCGGCAGGCCCGCGACGTACAGCGTGCGGTACGCACGCTTGATGGCCGAAATGCGGTCAGCGTCGAAGCCGCGCCGCTTCAGGCCTTCGCTGTTGATGCCACGCGGGCGTCCCAGCGAATCGGTGCCGACCATGGTGAACGGCGGTACATCACCATTGGTCAGCGCGCCCATGCCGAGGAAGGCATGCGCGCCGATGCGGCAGAACTGGTGGGCACCGGCGAAGCCGCTGATGATCACGTAGTCGCCCACGGTCACGTGGCCAGCCAGAGTGGTGTTGTTGGAGAACACGCAGAAGTTGCCGACATGGCAGTCGTGTGCCACGTGCGTGTAGGCCAGCATCCAGTTGTCGTTGCCGATGGTGGTGATGCCGCCGCCGCCGCCGGTGCCACGGTTGAGCGTGACGAACTCGCGGAACACGTTGCGATCGCCGATCACCAGTTCGGTACGCTCGCCGCCGAACTTCTTGTCCTGCGGCTCGCCACCGATCGCGGCATGGCCGACGAAGCGGTTGTCGCGGCCGATCCGGGTCGGGCCGTGGATGCTGCAATGGGGGCCCACCACCGTGCCGGCACCGATTTCAACATCGGGGCCGATCAGGGTGAAGGCGCCCACCTGGACATCGTCGGCCAGGCGTGCGGCCGGGTCGATGACGGCGGTGGAGTGGATCCGCGGTGCGTTGTCAGTCATTGCTGCCTCCAGTGGATCAGCCCTTGGCGCCGGCACACATGACCTCGGCCGACGCGACGACTTCGCCGTTGACCTTGGCTTCGCCGTAGTACCAGCCCATGTTGCGGATCAGGCGCTTCATCTGCACGTCCAGCATCAGCACGTCACCGGGCACGACCTGCTTGTTGAAGCGGGCGTTTTCCACCTTGACCATGTAGAACAGCTTGGACTGCGCATCGCGGCCGAGCGTGAGCTGGGTCATGACACCGCCAGCCTGCGCCAGCGCTTCGATGATCAGCACCCCGGGCATGATCGGGCGGCCCGGGAAGTGGCCCTGGAAGAACGGCTCGTTGATGCTCACGTTCTTCTGCGCCAGGATCCGCTTGGCCTCGACGTCGAGTTCGAGCACCCGGTCCACCAGCAGGAACGGGTAGCGATGTGGAAGCAGTTCCTGGATCTGGCAGACGTCGATCGGAAGCTGCAGCGAATCGTTCATTCTTTCTCCTTGCCAGCAGCCAGAACGCGGCGAGCCAATGCGTCCAGCTGCTTGAAGCGCGCGGCGTTCTTGCGCCACGTGCGGTTGTCGGTCAATGGGGTGCCGGACGAGTACTCGCCCGGCTCATGGATGGAGTTGCGGACCACCGACTTGCCAGTGATCACGACCTTGTCGCAGATCTCGAGGTGGCCGACCACGCCAACGTGGCCGCCGAGCAGGCAGTAGCGGCCGATCTTGGCGCTGCCGGCGATGCCGGTGCAGCCGGCAATGGCCGAGTGCGCGCCGATCTGCACGTTGTGGGCAATCTGCACCAGGTTGTCCAGGCGAACGTCCTCGGCAAGGACGGTGTCTTCCAGCGCGCCACGATCAACACAGGTATTGGCGCCGATCTCGCAATCGTCGCCGATGCGGACGCCGCCGAGCTGCGGCACCTTGATCCACTTGCCGGCGTCCATCGCCAGGCCGAAGCCATCGGCGCCGAGTACGGCACCGGGATGCACGCGCACGCGCTTGCCCAGCCTGACCCGGGTGACCAGGGTGACCCGTGCGATCAGCTCACAGCCGGAATCCAGGCTGCAGTCCTCGCCGATCACGCTGCCGGTGCCGATGATGCAGTTCTCGCCGACGACGCTGCGCGCACCCACCGAGACGAACGGGCCGATATGGGCGCTGGCCGCGACCTGGGCGCTGGGATCGATCACTGCGCTGGGATGGATGCCCGGCGGGCGGGTCGGCGCGATGTCGAACAGTGCGGCAATCTTGGCGAATGCGGTGTACGGGTCCTTGGCGACGAGCGCGGCGCCGGGAGCGGACTCGGCGTCGTCGGCACGCAGCACCACCAGCGAGGCCTGGCTGTCGGCCAGCTGGGCGCGGTAGCGCGGGTTGGCAAGGAAGGTCAGCTGGCCAGGACCGGCATGGGCGAGGGTGGCCACGCCATGGATGGCGGTAGCGGGATCGCCATGGACCTGCAGGCCGAACTGCTCGGCGAGTTGCTGGGCGGTGTAGGTGGGAGTATTCACGGCGGGAGTTTAACGTGTGACGCCATTGCGGTCATGCAGGGTCAAAAGCGGCGCCTGCCTGATGTCCCGGGGCGATGGCGCAGGGGGCTGCCCAGGACACGCCGTAAACCCATCCCTGGGGGCTCGATGGCGCCATCCATGGCGCCAACGGTCCTGGTCAGCCCCCTGCGCCATCACCAGATGATTTCACGCGAGCGCGGGAAGTAACGGCGGCGAGCAAGTAAAACGGAAACGCCGGGCAATGCCCGGCGCTTCGCGCCCCGTCTGGTGGAGAGCCCCCCTTTGTTAAGGGGGGCGCGCCCCTGGGAATCGCAGGAGCGATTCCCAACGTTGCTATGCAACGGCCCGAAGGGCGCATGCCATGGATGGCATGCGTAGCGGCGCGGGGGATAGGTGGAATGCGGGGGCAGTTCTGGCGAACCGCCCCGCGGTTCGTCAGAACTGCCCACCGAACGTGAATTGCAGGCGCTCGATCTTGTCATCGTCTTCCTTCTTCAACGGGAAGGCATAGCTGATCGAGATCGGGCCGACCGGGGCGCGCCACAGCAGGGCCACACCGGTGGATACGCGCAGCTCGTTGGCCTTGAAGTTGTCCACGCCGGTATACACGTTGCCGAAGTCGACGAAGGCCGACACGCGCGCCGACGGGCTGTCGAACAGGCGCGGGAAGTAGGCTTCCACCGAACCGACGGTCTTCAGCGAACCACCCAGCGGCTGGCCTTCCGGATAACCAGTGGTGACTTCGCGCGGGCCGAGGGTGTTGTCCTCGAAGCCGCGTACCGAGTTGGTACCACCGGCGTAGAAGTTCTCGAAGAACGGCAGGCCGCTGGCGGTGACGGTGCGGGTGGTGCCATCCGGATTGGTCAGCGTACGGGTGTAGTCCTTGCCGTAGGCATCGCCGTAGCCGATTTCGGCGCGGGTGTTGATCACCAGCGACGGCATGATCGGCCAGTACTTGCTGATCTGGTAGTTCAGCTTGTAGTACTCGATGGTCGAACCCGGCAGCGTGGTTTCCAGGCCCACACGCTGGTAGGTACCGCGGGTCGGCATGAAGTAGTCGTTGCGCGAGTCGCGCGCCCAGCCCAGCTCGGTGCGCCAGGCATGGAAGGTGCGCTTACCGACGGCGTTGATGTAGTCGATGATCGACTGCGGGGTGGAGCCCTGGTAGGTGGTGATCTGGTTGCTGTCGATGCCGAACATCAGCGAGACGGTGTCGGTCTCGGTCAGCGGCACGCCGAACACCACCTGCGCGGCACCGTTGGTGCTGTTGTACTGCGCGGTGTTGAAGTCGGAGTAATCCAGTTCGCGCCAGGACAGGTTGTAGCCCAGTGACACGCCGTCATCGGTGAAGTACGGGTTGGTGTAGCTGAAGCCGTAGCGCTGCAGGTAGCTGCTGCGCGAGGCTTCGACCGACACGCGGTTGCCGCCGCCGAGGAAGTTGTTCTGCGACAGCTGCACCGACGTGGTCATGCCGTAGGACTGCGAGTAGCCCAGGCCGAACACGAAGCTGCCCGAGGTGGTTTCCTTGACGTTGTAGACGACGTCGACCTGGTCGTTGCTGCCGCTGACGGCCGGGGTCTCCACTTCCACCGATTCGAAGTAGCCCAGGCGCTGCAGGCGGATCTTGGAGCGGTCGATCGCGGCCTGCGAGTACCAGCTGTTCTCGAACTGGCGCATTTCGCGACGCATCACTTCATCGGACGTGCGGGTGTTGCCGCGGAACAGGATGCGGCGCACCGACACGCGCGGGCCGGGCACGACCTGCATGTTGATGGCCACGGTCTGCTCGGCGCGGTTGGTGGTCGGGATCGGATTCACCTTGGCGAACGCGTAGCCGATGTTGGACAGCGAATTGGTGATGGTGTCCGAGCTGAATTCCAGCAGGGCACGCGAGAACGTGTCGCCGGACTTCTGGATCACCATGCGCTCGACGTCCTCCTGCGGGAGGATGGTGTCGCCGCTGACCTTGATCTCGGAGATCTTGTACTGCGCGCCCTCGGTCACGCCCGCGGTCAGGAACATGTCGCGCTTGTCGGGGCTGATCGAGACCTGGGTGGAATCGATGCTGAAATCGACGTAGCCGCGATCCAGGTACCAGGAGTTGAGCTTTTCCAGGTCGCCGGACAGCTTTTCCTTGGAGTACTGGTCGTCACGGCGGTACCACGACGCCCAGTTGTGCTCCTTGGACTCCCAGGTCTCCAGGATGTCCTTGCTCTCGAACTTTTCGGTGCCCACCAGGTTGACGTGGCGGATCTTGGCGGCCTTGCCTTCCTTGATGGCGATGGCGATGTCCACGCGGTTGCGGTCCAGCGGGCTCACCGTCGGGGTGATGTCGACGTTGTACTTGCCACGGTCGTTGTACTGGCGGCGCAGTTCCTGGGTCACGCGGTCCAGGCTCAGGCGATCGAAGGTGCCGCCCTCGGTCAGGCCGATGTCGGACAGGCCCTTGAGCAGCTGGTCGGACTTGATGTCCTTGTTGCCGGTCACGGTCAGTTTGTTGATCGCCGGGCGTTCCTTGACGGTCACCACCAGGATCGTGCCCTGGCGGTCCAGCTGCACGTCTTCGAAGAAGCCGGTCTTGTACAGGGCGCGGATCGTCTCGCCGACCTTGTTGTCGGTGATCGTCTCGCCGCGTTCCACCGGCAGGTAGGTGAACACCGTGCCCGAGCTGATGCGCTGCAGGCCATCGACGCGGATGTCGCTGACAGTGAAGGGCTCGGCTGCCTGGGCCAGGGCGGGAGCGCCGGTGACGGCGGCGAGGGCGAGGGCCAGCAGGCGGCGATTGGGGAGTCGCGTCATGTCACGTCCGGTAGGAAGGTCGATTTCATTGGTGCGGGATGCCGACGCTGTAGACGGCAACAACGTGGAAAAGTTCATCGCGGGACCAGGCCGAGGATGTCGTTGTAGAACGCCAACCCCATCAGCCCGGCCAGCAACGCCAGGCCGATGTATTGGCCGGCGGCGATGGCACGCTCGCTCAGCGGGCTGCCCTTGACCAACTCGATAAGGTAATACAGCAGGTGGCCGCCGTCCAAGATCGGGATCGGCAGCAGGTTGATGATGCACAGGCTGAGCGACAGCAGGGCAAGGAACTGCAGGAACCAGTCGAGGCCGCGCTTGGCCGAGACATTGGCCACGCGGGCGATGGTGACCGGCCCGGAAACGTTCTGCAGCGAGGCCTTGCCGGTCACGATGCGACCCATCATGCCCAGCGAGTCGGCGGCCAGGCGGCCGGTCTCGCGCACCGCCACGGTCACCGCATCCAGCGGGCCATAGCGCAGCAGGGTGTCATAGGCGGGGCTGTAGCTGGTGGGGAAGCCGACGCCGATCTGCCAGACCGGATTGCCCTTGCCGTCCTTGCCCTGGCGCGGGGTGACTTCCAGCGCCAGGCGCTCGCCGCCACGCAGGACCTCGATCATTCCCGGCCCGCCGGCACGGCCCAGGGCCTGGATCTCGCCGATCACCTGGTCGACGCTGTCGATGCGCTGGCCGTCGATGGCCACGATCAGGTCGCCTGGCTGCAGTTGCCCTGCCACCACGGAGTCCGCAGTCAGCGACTCCACTTGCGCCGGCTGCAGCCACGACTGCCAGTGCAGGCCAGCCAGGATCGGCACCCGCCGCTCATCGAAACCCGCCGGCAGCTGCGACAGCGGCAGGGTGCGCGTGCGTACCTGGTCGGCCGTATCCAGCACTTCCAGCTTCACGTCGCGGCGGTCCATCGCGGCTGCGGTCAGCGCCATGCTGGCCTCGCCGAGGGTGACCACCTGGCGGTCGTCCACGCGCAGCACGCGGTCGCCGCTGGCCAGGCCGGCACTGGCGGCGATGCCGCTGACACGGCCGATGGTGGGCGAGTAATCCTGCTTGCCGATCACGAACATCGCCCACAGCAGCAGGATGCACAGCAGCAGATTGGCGATCGGGCCGGCGGCAACGATCGCGATGCGCTGCCAGACGGTCTTGTGGTTGAAGGCCTGGCCGCGCTCGTGCGGGTGCACTTCGACCTCGCGTTCGTCGAGGAACTTCACGTAACCGCCCAGCGGGATGGCGGCGATGGCGAACTCGGTGCCGTGCCGGTCGCGGCGCGACCACAGCGGCCGGCCGAAGCCGACCGAGAAACGCAGGATCTTGACCCCGCACAGGCGCCCGACCCAGTAATGCCCGAACTCGTGAAAGGTGACCAGCAGCCCGAGGCTGACGATCATCCACCAGACCGATCCGATGAAGTCAGTCATGCAGGCTCACAGTGGTGGGCAAGGGCGGCGGCGTCATGCTGGGCGAGGCGGTCGTTCAGGCGGCGTCGATGGCGTTCAGGGTGAGCTGGCGTGCCCGCTGGTCGGCGGACAACAGGACCTCCAGTGTATCGGCTGGCTGGGTCGGCAGTGTTGAAAGAGCGTTAGCAACCAGCTCCGGGATCGTCAGGAAACCGATCCGGCCCTGAAGAAACGCTGAAACCGCCTCTTCATTGGCAGCGTTCAGCACCGCCGGCGCGGTGCCGCCGGCCTGCATCGCCTGCCAGGCCAGCGCCAGGCAGGGGAAGGCGTCGGTATCCGGGGCCTCGAAATCCAGGCGGCCCTGGGCCAGCAGGTCCAGCCCGGCCACGCCCGATTCGATGCGCTGCGGCCAGCCCAAGCCAACGGCGAGGGTGGTGCGCATGTCCGGCAGGCCCATCTGGGCCAGGGTCGAGCCATCGACGAACTCGACCAGCGAATGGACCAGGCTCTGCGGGTGCACCAGCACCTCGATGCGCTCGCCGGGCACGCCGAACAGGTGGTGGGCCTCGATGACTTCCAGGCCCTTGTTCATCAACGTCGCCGAATCGACCGAGATCTTCGGCCCCATCGACCACTTGGGGTGGGCAACTGCTTGGGCGGGGGTGACCTGGGCCAGTTCGGCGCGACTGCGGCCACGGAACGGGCCGCCGGAGGCGGTCAGCAGGATCCGGCGCACGCCGGCGCCGTCGACACTGGCATCGCGCGAGCGCAGGCACTGGAAGATCGCGCTGTGCTCGCTGTCGATCGGGATGATTTCGGCACCGGCACGTTCGGCCGTCCGGGTCAGCAGTTCGCCGGCCAGCACCAGCGATTCCTTGTTGGCCAGCAGGATGCGCTTGCCGGCGGCGGCGGCAGCCAGGGTCGAGGACAGGCCGGCCGCGCCGACGATGGCCGCGACCACGGTATCGCAGGCATCGCTGGCGGCCAGCTGGTCCAGCGCGGCCTGGCCGGCATGGGCCTCGGTGGTGAGTCCGGCCTCGCGCAGGCCGTCACGCAGCTCGGCGAACAGCGATGCGTCGGCGATCACCGCGTGCGCGGGTCTGTGCTGGCGGCACAGCGCCAGCAGCGCCTGCACCTGGCGGCCGGCAGCGAGCACCGTGGCCTGGTAGCGGTGCGGGTGGCGGGCGATCACGTCCAGCGTGGAGGCGCCGATCGAGCCGGTAGCGCCGAACACGGCGACCCGGCGCAGGTCTGCAGCAGCATTCATGGTCAGAACCCGAAGATTTCCTTGCCCAGCGCGAACACCGGCACGGCGGCGAGGACGCCGTCGACCCGGTCGAGCACGCCACCGTGGCCCGGGATCAGGTGGCCCGAGTCCTTGGCGCCGGCATGGCGCTTGATCAGGCTCTCGAACAGGTCGCCCAGGACCGAGGCGAACACCGCCACCACCGCAGTGATCAACAGGCCGGGCAGGTGTGCGGCATCGATGCCAGCCAGCCAGCCCAGGCCGAGGGCCACGGCGACACCGGCCAGCAGGCCGCCGAACAGGCCTTCCCAGGTCTTGTTGGGGCTGATCCGCGGCGCCAGCTTGTGCTTGCCGAAATGGCGGCCAGCGAAATAGGCGCCCGAGTCGGCCGCCCACACCAGCGCCAGCGCAGCCAGCAGCCACAGGTGGCCCTGCTGGCCCGGCGGATCGCCGCCGGCATGGATCAGCACCAGCGCGGCCCACGCCGGCACGATGGCCAGGGTACCGGCCAGCATCTTCAGGATCCGCGAGGGTGCCGACGGCTGCGCGCCGAAGTTGAAGAAGCGCAACCAGACCAGCGCGGCCAGCCACCAGGCAACGCCGGCCAGCGTGGTTATCTGGAACAGGACCAGGGTGCTGCCATCGGCCCAGACCAGCAGCACCATCAGCAGCAGGTTCAGCACCAGCAGCACGGTGCGCGCCAGGGTGTCTTCGATACCGGCCAGCTTCAGCCATTCCCACAGGCCGATCAGCAGCACGGCGGCGGCGGCGGCGGCCAGCCATTGCGTGGGCAGCAGCAGGATCGCCGCAATGGCTAGCGGCGCCATGATCAGCGCGGCAAGGACTCGGGTCTTGGTCATGGGCTGGAAGTCTCGGTGGCCAGTGCGGCAATCTGGGCGCTGGTCAGGCCGAAACGACGCTCGCGACCGGCATAGGCGTCGAGCGCCTGCTGCAGCTGCCCGGCGTCGAAGTCCGGCCACAGGGCCTCGGTGAACCACAGTTCGGTATAGGCGAGCTGCCACAGCAGGAAGTTGCTGATGCGGGTGTCGCCGCCGGTGCGGATGAACAGGTCCGGCGGCGGCAGGTCGGCCAGGGCCACCTGGCTGCCCAGCAGCGATTCATCGATCTGCTCGGGCAGAAGGCGACCGGCCGCCACTTCGACTGCCAGGGCGCGCGCGGCGCGGGCGATGTCCTGGCGGCCACCGTAGCTGGCGGCGATCGACAGGGTCAGGGTGGTGTTGTCGGCGGTGCGCTGCTCGGCCAGCTGCATGCGGCTGACCAGCCCGGCGCCGAAGCGCTCGCGTTCGCCGATGAAGCGCACGCGCACGCCACGCCGGTGCAGCTCGTCCACTTCGCGGTCGAGTGCACCGAGGAACAGCTTCATCAGCGCGTCCACTTCCTCCTGCGGCCGGCCCCAGTTCTCGCTGGAGAAGGCGAACAGGGTCAGTGCCGGGATGCCCAGTTCAAGGCAGCGCTCGATGGTGCGGTTGACCGCGCGCGCGCCGGCACGGTGGCCGATCACGCGGGGGCGACGGCGCTGCTGTGCCCAACGCCCATTGCCATCCATGATGATGGCAATGTGGCGGGGCAGGGAGGCAGGCAACGGAGGCGGGACTGAAGGCATCGACTTCAGACCGACAGCAGTTCTTTTTCCTTGTCGGCAACGACCTTGTCGACGTCCTTGATGTTGGCGTCGGTCAGCTTCTGGATGTCGTCTTCGCCGCGCTTCTTCTCGTCTTCGCTGATCGCCTTGTCCTTGACCAGCTTGGCGATTTCCTTGTTCGCGTCCTGACGGATGTTGCGGATCGCGATCTTGGCGCCTTCCCCTTCCTTCTGCACCTGCTTGACCAGCTCCTTGCGGCGCTCTTCGGTCGGCGGCGGCATGTTGATGCGGATCGCAGTGCCCAGCGTGTTCGGAGTGAACTCGGCGTTGTAGAGACCCTTTTCGATCTCCTTGATCATGCCTTTGTCGAACGGGGTGACCAGCAGCGAGTGCGCGTCGGCGTTGGAGATCGACGCGACCTGGTTCAGCGGGGTGCTGGCGTTGCCATAGGCGCTGACCGTCACGCGGTCCAGCAGGGCCGGGGTGGCGCGGCCGGTCCGGATGGAGGTGAGGGTGTGCTTCAGAGCGTCAATGCTCTTGGCCATGCGCGTCTGCGCGTTGTTCTTGATGTCGTTGAGCATCGCCCGGTCCTGGATGTATCTGGAATCGGGCGATTATAGGCGAATACGGGACGCTGCCGGGCCTGAATCGGCCCGGTTGTCGCTTTGCGCTCAGGGTCAGGCCGGGTCGCGGCCCTGGACCAGGGTGCCGATGTTCGCGCCGTTGAGGATCTTCAGCAGTTCGCCCGGCTGGCCCATGTCGAACACGCGCATCGGCAGGTCGCTGTCGCGGGCCAGAGCGAAGGCCGCCGTGTCCATCACTTCCAGGCCGCGGCGGATCACTTCGTCGTAGCTCAGGCTGTCGAAGCGGACCGCATCGCTGTGCTTGTTCGGGTCCTTGTCGTACACGCCATCGACCTTGGTGGCCTTCAGCAGCAGGTCGGCGCCGATCTCGATCGCGCGCAGGGCGGCGCCGGAGTCGGTGGTGAAGAACGGGCTGCCGACGCCGGCAGCGAAGATCACCAGGCGGCCCTTTTCCAGGTGGCGGATGGCGCGGCGGCGGATGTAGTCCTCGCACACGTCGTTGATCTTGATCGCGCTCATCACCCGGGCCTTGGCACCCAGCTTCTCGAGGGCGTCCTGCATGGCCAGGGCGTTGATGACGGTGGCCAGCATGCCCATCTGGTCGCCGGTTACGCGGTCCATGCCGCCGGCGGCCAGACCGGCGCCGCGGAAGATGTTGCCACCTCCGATCACCAGCGCGACCTCGGCACCGGCCTGCTGGGCTTCGATGACCTCACGGGCGAGGCGATTGATGATCTTGGGGTCGATGCCGTAGTCCTCGTCTCCCATCAGCGCCTCCCCGGACAGTTTCAGAAGGATGCGGCGATAGGCGAGCTTGGACATGGGGACCTCGGGTGCGTGGAAATCGCGGGCGATTCTACGCGCATGCGGCGTTGTGCCAAAGTGTTTTGTGCACTGCGGCGCAGAATCCGGTGGTTCGCCCGATCAGCCGGGGCGTCCCGTTCAGCCCAGTTCGGCGCTGGCCGTGGCCGACAGCTCGTCATGGCCCAGCGCCCCCGGCGAGCGGGCGATCACCCGGTTGCGGCCCAGGTTCTTGGAGCGGTACAGCACGTCGTCGGCGGCGCGCAGCAGGTCCTGGACGTCGGCGAAGCGCTCGTAGCCGCCCTGGGTGGCCACGCCGGCGGAGAAGGTGACGAACAGCGGACCACCCTCCAGCTCGGCCATCGGCGTGGCGACGATGTTGGCCAGCACCCGGCGGATCACGTCCAGGGCCACGCTTTCGCTGGTGTTGGGCAGCAGCGCGACGAACTCCTCGCCGCCGAAGCGGGCCACGGTGTCGCTGTTGCGCAACTGGCCCTGCAGCTTGCCGGCGAAGGCGCGCAGCACCTCGTCGCCGGTCAGGTGGCCGTGGGCGTCGTTGATCTTCTTGAAGTCGTCCAGGTCGATGAAGGCCACCGACAGTGGCCAGCCCTGGCGGCCGGCACGCAGGAATTCCTGCTCCAGCACCGCTTCCAGCTGGCGGCGGTTGAGCACGCCTGTCAATGCATCACGATGGGCCTGGTCGGCCAGGCGCTTGGCGCGCGCCTCGAATTCGTCGGCACGGCGGCGTGCCTGGTCGGCATCCTGCAGTTCGCGCAGGTTGCGCAGCGTGGCCAGTTCCTGCGCGTGATCGATCAGCTCGCGCACCCGCGCCGGCGAATTGAGGCCGGCATCGAACAGGCTGGCGATGTCGGGCAGGGCCTCGCTGATGCGGGCCAGCACCTGGTCGAAGCGCGCGCTGTCCAGCTCCAAGCGGTCGTGCACCTGCTGCAGGGCGCGCTCGCGCGCGGCATCGGCATCGTTATCCAGCCAGATGTCGGCCACTGCGCCGGACAGTTGCACGCAGGCCTGGAATGGCGATTCGGCGGCGTCCTCGTCCTCGCTGTGGCTGATGCTCTCCACCAGGTAACGTGGCAGGCCCCATTGCTCGGCCACCCAGGCGCCGACGTCGGCGTGGCTGCAGCCCAGCGCCTCGCGCTCGCGGGAAACCAGGTCGATGTTGTCGCGTGCCTCGCGCAGCAGTGGCAGGTAGCGCTCCGACTCGGCCTGGGCCAGGCACAGCACGCCCAGGTCCTGCAGCAGTCCGGCCAGCATCAGCTCCTCCAGCCGGCGCAGGCCGCGCGCCTGGCCCAGCTGGCTGGCGGCCAGGGCACTGAGGATGCTGCGCTTCCACGCGCGCTGGCGCAGGTCATGATCGGCGCCACCGCCGGTCAGGCCCTGGGTGACGGTGAAGCCGAGGGCGAGGCTGATCGTGGCGTTCAGGCCCAGCATGGTCAGCGCCTGGCCGAGGTTCTCGATGCGGCGGCGGCTGGCATACAGCGGCGAATTGGCGATGCGCAGCATGCGAGCGCTCAGCGCCATGTCGATGGCGATGATGTCGGCGGCGGTGGCGATGTCCGCTTCCGGGTCCTGAGCCAGTTCGATGATGCGCAGGGCAATACCGGGTGGCGAAGGCAGGTTGCGGCAGAGCGCCAGGGCAGCTGTCAGCTCGGGAGGCATGTCGGGTCGTTCAATTCCATTGGGACAAGAATACCTAGGAATGCATCACAGTCCGCGATTTTCGTTCCTGCTAAGTGACTGAGGATTCCCTGCGACTGAGTATCGGCTTGATTCGAGCGCAACGCAAAGGTGCCGGTTGTGCGCACCAACGGTGCGCACCCACCGATGGGCCATGGGTTAATCCCTGGGCCCATGCATAAAAAAAGAGCCGCGGTTTCCCGCGGCTCCTTCTGGTCGCTTCACAGCCGGAGGGCTGGAATCAGACCTGCATCGCCTTGGCAACTTCGGCGGCGTAGTCTTCCACCACCTTTTCGATGCCTTCGCCGACGATCAGCAGCTTGAAACCTGCCACGTCCGCACCAGCGGCCTTGACCACCTGCTCGACGGTGGTGTCGCCCAGCACGTAGGTCTGGCCGTACAGGGTCACGTCGCTGACGATCTTGTTGATCTTGCCGCTGATGATCTTTTCCAGGATGTCGGCCGGCTTGGCCTTGTCCTTCTCGGTCATCTTGGCCAGCTCGATTTCCTTTTCCTTTTCGACGAACTCGGCCGGAACGTCCGCAGCCTTGTTGTGCGGCGGCTTCAGCGCGGCCACGTGCATCGCCAGGCCACGGGCCAGCTCGACGTCGCCGCCGATCAGGTCGACCAGCACGCCAACCTTGCCGTTGGTGTGGACGTAGGCACCGATGTTGCCGGTGGTGTCGACCTTGACCATGCGGCGGATCTGGATGTTCTCGCCCAGGGTCTGCACGGCGGTGGCGCGGGCTTCTTCAACGGTGCGGCCGTCGGCCAGCGTGGCGGCCTTCACGGCTTCGACGTCATTGGCGCCCGATGCCAGGGCAGCGGCGGCGACGGCGTTGACGAAGGACTTGAAGTTGTCATCGTTGGCGACGAAGTCGGTTTCCGAGTTGACTTCGACCAGCACGGCCTTGCCGCCGTCCTGGGCCAGGCCCAGACGGCCTTCGGCGGCCACGCGGTCAGCCTTCTTGTCGGCCTTGGCAGCGCCGGACTTGCGCATGGCTTCAGCAGCGGCGTTGATGTCGCCGTTGGCTTCGGTAAGCGCCTTCTTGCATTCCATCATGCCGGCGCCGGTGCGCTCGCGCAGTTCCTTGACCAGGGAAGCAGTGATTTCCACGGGATTACCTCACGAAAGAAAGGGGTTGGGCCGGCATGGTGGCCGGCCCGTGTGACACGGTCCTGTCACGCGCCAGGGGCTGCGTGCAGGGAGGGTGGACGCTGGGCGTCCACCCGGGCCTGGATCAGGCCTGGGCGTCGTCGCCCTTCTTGGCAGCCTTCTTGGCCGGAGCGCGGCGGGCCGGCTTCTCTTCGCCTTCAGCAGCGGCTTCCGCGAACTCTTCCTCGCGCACCGAAGCGGCGTGCGGCGCAGCGGCCTTGCCTTCCAGCACGGCGTCGGCAGCGGCGCGGGCGTACAGCTGCACAGCGCGGATGGCGTCGTCGTTGCCCGGGATGGCGTAGTCCACCAGTTCCGGGTTGTAGTTGGTGTCGACCACGGCGATGACCGGAATGCCCAGCTTCTTGGCTTCCTTGATCGCGATGTCTTCGTGGCCGATGTCGATCACGAAGATGGCGTCCGGCAGGCGGTTCATGTCCTTGATGCCGCCCAGCGAGGCTTCCAGCTTGTCGCGCTCGCGACGCAGGCCCAGCACTTCGTGCTTGACCAGCTTCTCGAAGGTGCCGTCGGTTTCACCGGCTTCCAGTTCCTTCAGGCGGGCAACCGACTGCTTGACGGTACGGAAGTTGGTCAGGGTGCCGCCCAGCCAACGCTGGTTCATGAACGGCATGCCGCAACGCTCGGCTTCTTCCTTGATGGTTTCACGGGCGCTGCGCTTGGTGCCCAGGAACAGGACGGTGCCGCGCTTCTGGGCAACCGACGAGATGAAGTTCATCGCATCGTTGAACAGCGGGACGGTCTTTTCCAGGTTGATGATGTGGATCTTGCCGCGGGCGCCGAAGATGTACGGAGCCATCTTCGGGTTCCAGTAGCGGGTCTGGTGGCCGAAGTGGACGCCGGCTTCCAGCATCTGACGCATGGTGACCTGGGGCATTGCAATACTCCTGATATGGAACCAGCGATTCCGCCCGCGGGATAGGTATGCGGGACGCGTGGAAGCGCGATCGGTTCCGGGGTTGGGCTTCCCTGTTGCCTCCGTGGCCGAACTCCTCGCGGAGCACCCCGGCACGGATGGGGGCAGCAGGTGTGGATTCACCGGTGACGTCCGGTGTGGACGGGCTCCCGCGCACGCAGGCGGCAGGAATCCGGTCGATTATAGCCCGCTGGGGGCGTCCGCTGCAATTGCAGGGTCAGATGCGGCCAGATCGACCTCGCGGCCGTCCTGCAGACGGGCCCGGAAGTGGCCGCCCACATAGCCATCGGGGCGGGCGGGCAGGGGCCAGCGGCGTTCATGGCCTGCGAGGATATAGCCGGCCAGCCCGGCCACCAGCAGCGACGATTGGCCGTCGGCCGCTATGAACTGCAGATCGTGCAGGCGGCCATGCAGCGTACTGGAATTGCTGAGTCGCAGCATGGCCTGAGGCCCATGTGCCTCGACGCGGGCCTGCAACCGGGCATGCAGCGCTGGCGCCGCTGGGCCGCGGAACAACGGCAGCGAGTAGCGGGGCAATCCCGGCAAGGCCGGCGCCAGTACGATCCGATAGGCCTGTTCACCCACGGATGCTGGCGGACCGCCTGGCAGCAGCCAGACGCGCTGGGTGCTGCCAGGGGGCAGGTCCAGCCGCGCAGGGCTGACCCGGATCCGGTCGCTGGGCTGCAGTCGTTCGGCGTCCAGTTGCTGCTCCCAGGCCAGCACCTGCACCTGGCCCTGCCAGCGGCCGGGCCCCGGATTACGCAGCCACAGTTCGGCGCGGCCGCCTTCGGCGGGTAGCTGCAGGGTGGTCGGCAACAGCTCCAGCGCCGCCGAGGGCTGCGCCAGCAGCAGTCCAAGCAGGATCAGCAGCGCGCGCATCAGTAGATGAGGGTCACGGAGGGCATTGCGCTGTCGTCTGTCGTCGGTGGTGCGAGGTCGCGGACCTGGGGCGGCACCTTGGGGTCGTCACTGCGCTGGTGTGGCGCCGCGCAACGGGGAGCGCCGGCATCGTCGCTGCAGGATTCGACCACGGTCAGCCGGATCTGCAGCGTGCTGCTGCGCGGTTCGGCGCGGGCCGGCGTGCTGGCGACCAGCATCGCCCCGATCAGAAATGCGCGAATCACCTGCCCACCGTGCTGAAAGATCTTGCTGCGCGGTATCGGCTGGATGCGCCGCAACTGTAGCGCCGAGCCCGCGCTCGGCACGGCCTTCGTCCGGTGGGTGCAGACTGTTGGTCGGCACGCAGGTCAGTAGGTGATCGTCACCGTCACCAGGTCGTTGTAGGTGCCGGCCGGGGGCTGGCCGGTGACCGGCGGTACCCGGCCGTAGATGGTCAGCTGCTGTGCGCTTCCGGTGCCGGTGCTGCTGGCCGTGTCAACCGTCAGGGTGTTGCCCCAGCGCTGGCTTCGTGCCGGATCCCGGTACAGCTCGTAGGGGAGGTAATAGGTGCTGTTGCCGATGGTGGTGGCCATGCGCCGGGTGGTGGTGGCGGCGGGATTGTTCTGGCCGTTGTTCAGGCCGACCTGGAAGGCGGTGTTCTTCAGGCAGGTCAGGGTCAGGGTGGCGGTCTGGTCGATGTTGGCCGGGATGCCGCCGGTGACGTTGCCGAAATTCATGTTGGTGGTGACGTAGCTGCCGCATTGCGGCAGCACGTTGGCGGTGGCGGTGAAACTGAAGGCCGCGCTCGCGCTGTTGGTACCGGTGGCGCCGCCGTTGCAGGTGGCGGGAACGGTGGCGGTGCCGAGCAGGACTTCGTTCCAGGCCCAGGTCAGCACCACGCTGGCGCCGCTGAAGGTGCTGCTGTACGCGCCGGAGGCCAGGACCTGGTTGGCCGGAATCTGACCGAACAGCTGCACAGTCTGCGCACCACTGCCGCCGGTCAGCAGCGGTACGTTGTAGCTCATGGTCAGCTCCTGCGCTGGCGGCGTGCCGCGCGGGACCAGGCCAGTGACCTGGCCGAAGCTGGCGTTGTTATATAGCTGGAAATTCATCGTGTCGCTGGTGGAGGTGGCCATCGTGCGGGACGTGGAACTGCTGCCGCCGCCACTGCCTGCGCCGATGCCCACGCAGACGCGCACGCCGGTGGTGGCCAACAGGCTCAGCGCGGCGGTGGTGCAGGTCACCGTGATGTTGAGGTTGGCCGTGCTCGGGCCGGGTGCATTGCTGTTGATGTTGCCGAACGGCAGGGTCGGATCGGCGACCGCCGTGCAGACCGCGGTGGCACCGGCCGGCGCCGCTGCCAGCAGGCCGGCCCACAGCAGCAGGACGAGCAGCAGCACCTTCATGGCGCCACCTCCGGAATGCACTGCTGCGGTGCCGGCTTCGGGCGGGCACCGGACGCCACCACCTTGGGCAGGTCCGGTACCTTCACCCGGCACGGGCCATGGCTGGTGGTGACGTACAGCACGCTGCCGGCGGCGACGTCTTCCAGATAGAGCAGGCCGTCGTAGCCGACCGTGGCCTGGCGACCGTCAGGCAGCTGCACCTCGCTGCCCGCCTCCAGAGGCTGGCCGTCCATCGCCAGCAGGGTCAGGCTCAGTGACGACCGCGAACGCAGCTGGAAGGTCACGCGGGTGCCGGCGCGCTGGCGCGGCGTGACCCAGTCCTCGATGCGGTCGGCACGCATGTCTTCGGGCAGGTCCAGGGTGTCGATCGAGACCCGGTTGCGCTGCCAGGACAGCAACGGACTGACCAGCAACAGGCCGCGATCGTCGGTGACACCGATCAAGCGGTTCTCCAGCCGCACCGGGACGCCGCCGACGCCATTGGTGCTGATCACCGCGAAGGCATCGGATACCTCGCGCGTGGCGAAGGCGTGCCCGCCCATCCACACCAGGCTGCCGCTGGCACTGGCGTAGGCATAGTTGAGCCCGCCCTGGCGCGAGGCACCGAAAGAATAGCGGCCGACATCGTTGAGGATGCCGACCTCGGCCAGGCCGCCGTTGCCGTCCTCGCCGTGGCGCAGCTGCGCGCGCCAGCCGACGCCGCCGGCGCTGCCATCGCCGGGCACAGGCTGGGTCACGTCCGCGACCCAGCTCTGGCTGTCGCCGTTGCGCTGGCTGGAGAGGCTGGCCTGGCGATTGTTGCCCAGGCTGGCAGTCATCGACAGGTAGATGCTGCGGTCATCGCTGCGGTCCAGGTTCTGGTTCACCGACAGGTAGGCCGACCAGCGTTGGCTCCAGGTGCGCGACCAGAACAGGCTGGCATAGCGGTTGTCGTCGCCGTTGGGGTAGCGCAGGCGCAGATAGCTGGCGCTGAGCGTGCCCAGCCGCAGCAGGTCCAGGCCGACCGTGGCCTGCTCGCTGATGCTTGGTGGCAGGTTGCCCTGCAGCGCGCCCAGGTCGCGGTAGTCGCCGTGGCTGCGCACGCTGCGCAGATTGACGTTGAAGCGACGGTTGTTCCAGCTGTAGCCCAGCGCCCATTGCCCACCCTGCAGGCCGTGGTAGTCACTGTGCGCATAGGCGGCATTGAACACGCCGGCGGCGCCGAGCAACCACCAGCCGCCAATGCCGCCCTGGGCCAGGCCGCCGCCGCCTTCGGCATGCGCCTCGCCGGTGAACGTGTCGGTGACACCGCCGCGCCAGCTGGCGCTGGCCACCGTGCGATCGTCATAGGCGAAGGAGCGCTCGCCGAAATCCCGGCGCAGGTGGCCGACGCCGACCGACCAGTCCGACAGGCCCTTGGCCAGCAGCTGCTGGGTGCCGTAGAAACTGAAGTCCAGCGTCTGCATGCGGCCGAATGCGTCGGTCACCACCACCTGCGCGCTGCCGGTGCCGCTGATGCCGGGCTGTGCTGCGAGCTGGAAGGGACCGACCGGCACCTGCCCGCTGTACTGGCGCAGGCCATCGACATACAGCTCGACCGTGGAGGGCACCACGGCCTGGCCGAGGAAACTCGGCGTGGGCGTCAGCACGCGGTAGGGCTGCAGGCCATAGTTGCGGCCGATCTGCAGGCCACCCAGGCGCACGGGGCGGGTCCAGTCGACGAACCCGCTGTAGAAATCGCCGATCTCCAGGGTCGTTGCGCTATCGGGGAAATCCAGGCTCCAGCGCGTGTCCAAGCGCACGCTCTCGCCGCGCCAATGGCGGTCGCCGGGTTGCTGGTAGCGGCGGCTGATGGCGGTGTTCTCGAAAGTGCCATTGCCGATACCGAATACGCGCAGCTCCGAGCTCAGGCTGAGGTTGCCGAGCGTGTCCACCCGGCTGCCGTAGACGTTGTAGTTGAGCAGCACGCCGGGCGAGGCGCTGCCGGTGGGGGCGCGCGTCTGCGGGCGGCTGAGCACGGTGGTGGGCAGTGTCAGCTGGTCCAGCGGCACGTCCAGCGCCAAGGTCTGCATGTGGGCGTCGTAGCGCACCACCGCACCGCTGATCTGGTCCAGGTAGACCGGTGCATCGCCGCTGGCGTTGAAGCCGAGCTGGCGCAGCACTTCGGGGCTGGCCTGCAGCCGGCCACGGTTCTCGATGAACGGCAGCAGGCCGCGCGGCGTGCTGTTGAGCGACACATCCAGGTACAGCGTCTGGCTGGCGGTCAGCGGGGTGGGGGGGGGCAGGATCGCATCGGCCGACACGCCGGATACATCAGCCGCCGTGGCCACGCCGGACACATCGGCGGCCTCGGTCGCCGCGGGAACCAGGGCAGCCAGCAACGCGCCCATCATGGCCTCAGCGAGCCGGTGGGGGCGACAGTGGCGTCTGTTCCGACTCGCCATTGAGCTTGGCCGTGATCTGGTCGTTGTCGCGGTCGATCGCCGTGCGTTCGATCGGCCAGCGCATCACCTGGCCGGGCAGTACGTAGCCCAGCAGCCCGGGATGGACGATGCGTGGGCGCGTGGCGCTGCCCAGCGCGAGATCGGCGATCTGAGCGTAACTGTTGCCCGAATTGGCTACTTCGACGCCGTTGCGGCCGTCCGCCAGCTTTACCAGCCGGGCCTGCAGCTGCGGCGCCAGCGTGCCGGCCGAGGGCTGCACGAACACCGGGATCGAATAGCGCAGGACGAACTGCATGCCACCCGCGCGGATGGCCAGGTCGGGCACCTCGTCAACGATCAGGCGGTAATGTTGCTGTGCCGCTGGCGGTTCCTTGTCCGCACGCATGACCCGCACCAGCTGCTGCTGTCCGGCGGCCAGTTCCTGCATCGGCGGAGTGGCCATCAACGCATCGGTGGGCAGCAGCTGTTCCTGGCCGTCCTGCTGCACCCAGCGGAACACGCGTACCTGCAGCTTCACCGGCGAGGTGCCGCTGTTGGTCAGCCACAATTCGCCGGCACGCTGGCGGGCTTCCAGCTGCAGGCTGGTCGGGGCCACCTGCAGGCTGGTGGCGCCGGCGGCCGCGATGGCAAGCAGGTACAGGGCGAGCAGCGCCACGCCGGTGGCGCGCCACGGGCGGGATCCGGCCATGCGGGCGTGCTCCATCAATAGGTGATCGTGGCGGTAACCGTATCCAGGTAGCTACCGGCGGCCGGGTTGTTGGTGCTCAGGTTCAGGATCTGGCCGTAGACGATGTAGGGCACGGCCAGGCCGGTGCCGATGCCGGCCTGGGTGTTGGTGCCGGTTGTGGCGCCCCAGACCAGGGTATGTGCGGCATCCTGGTAGAGCTGGTAGCCGACATAGTTGTTGGCGGTCACCGCCGCATTGGTGTTCTTCATCCGCCGGGTGGTGACGTCGTTGGCGGTGCTGGCATTGGCGCCCGCATTCAGTGCAATCGTGTAGGGCGTCAGTGCCGAGCACTGGGCGGTCACCGTGCCCTGGCCCAGGGTGGGCGTGGTGGTGGTTGATGCCGCGGTGCCGAAGTCCACGTTGGTGGCGGCCGCCGCCGTGATGGTGCAGGCCTTGGTGACCACCAGGGTGACATTGAAGGTGGTGGTGTCGGCGGCCAGTGCCGGGCTGGACAGCAGGAACCCGGCCACGGCCCATGCCAGCGGGGATCGAACTGGGGATCGCATGAACAACCTCCCTGACCCGAAGGTCCGTTGAACAAGGCGAAGACGGCACGTTCGGTGCCGCTTTGACGACGGTGGATCCAGCTTAGGAGGCGTAAGTGTCTGTAATCCGTGATAATTAGGCAGACGAAAGAGCGGAGACCATCACGCTTTCACTTTCCTTGCCGGAACCGTGCATCACCCGGATCGGCAGTTGGGTGGCGTTCGTTCAGATTGCGGCCGGATCGGCGATAATGGGTGCCATGAGCGTGAATCTGAAAACCCCGCAGGAAATCGAGATGATGCGCATCGCCGGCCGCCTGGCCAGCGAAGTGCTCGACATCGTCACCCCCCACGTCAAGCCCGGTGTCACCACCGAGGAACTGGACCGCATCTGCCACGACCACATCGTGAACGTGCAGGGCGCGATTCCGGCCAACGTCGGCTACCGCGGCTTCCCGAAGACCGTGTGCACCTCGGTCAACAATGTCATCTGCCACGGCATCCCCAGCGAAGGGAAGGTGCTCAAGGATGGCGACATCATCAATATCGACGTCACCGTCATCAAGGACGGCTGGCACGGCGACACCAGCCGCATGTACTTCGTCGGCACCCCGTCGGTGATGGCGCGCCGCCTGGTGGAAACCACGTACGAAGCCATGTGGCGCGGCATCCGCGCGGTGCGCCCGGGCGCCACCCTGGGCGACATCGGCCATGCCATCCAAAGCTATGCCGAAGGCGAGCGTTTCAGCGTGGTGCGCGAGTACTGCGGCCACGGCATCGGCAAGGTCTACCACGACGAGCCGCAGGTGGTGCATTACGGCCGCCCGGGCCAGGGCCTGGTGCTGCAGCCGGGCATGACCTTCACCATCGAGCCGATGATCAACGAGGGTACCCGCTACAACAAGGTGCTGCCGGATGGCTGGACCGTGGTGACCAAGGACCGCAAGCTGTCGGCGCAGTGGGAGCACATGGTCGCGGTCACCGAGACCGGCGTCGACGTGCTGACGCTGTCGCCGGGCGAGTCGCAGGTCTCCTGACGATGCTGCCGGCGAGTTCGCTGCTGGACACGCCGGCCGCGTCGCTCAACGACCCGGATTGGGCTGCTGCCGCGCGCCAGGCGCTGCAGCAGGCCGACGCGCGCCTGTATCGCCGCTTCGACCAGGGCGACAACATCGAGCGCCTGCTGGCGCTGCGGGCGCGCGCGGCCGACCATCTGATCCGCTTGGCCTGGCAGCGTTGCCTGCCGGCCGACAGCGGCCTGTCGCTGTTCGCGGTCGGTGGCTATGGCCGGGGTGAACTGTTTCCGCGTTCGGACATCGACCTGCTGGTGTTCGGCGACCCGCCCGCACAACGGGCGCATGAAGCGGCATTGGCACGCCTGTTCGCGCTGCTGTGGGACTGCGGATTGGCGGTCAGCCATGCGGTGCGTTCTGCATTGCAGTGCCGCGAGGCGGCGGCTGACCAGACCGTGCTGACCGCGCTGATCGAGGCGCGTCCGATCCTGGCCGATGATGCGGCGCGCCGTGCGCTGCGCGAGGCCATCGACGACCGTGAGCTGTGGCCGGCGCGTGCCTTCTTCCTGGCCAAGCTGGAAGAGCTGCGCAACCGCCACCAGCGCTTCGGCGACACTGCCGACAACCTGGAGCCGGATCTCAAGGATGGTCCCGGCGGCCTGCGCGATCTCAACACGCTGGGCTGGATGGCGCTGCGCGCCTTCGGCGTACGCGACCTGGAAGCGCTGGTCGGCCTGGGCCACCTGGGTGCCGACGAAGCGGCTGCGCTGAAGCGCGAGCGTGCGGTGCTGGCGCGGCTGCGCTTCGGCCTGCACCTGGTCGCGCGCCGCCCGGAAGAACGGTTGCGCTTCGATTACCAGAAGACCCTGGCCGCGCGCCTGGGCTTCGAAGACGATGCCGAGAATCTCGGTGTCGAGAAAATGATGCAGGGCTTCTACCGCGCCGCGCTGGTGGTGCGCCGGATCAGCGACCGCCTGCTGCAGCGCTTCGAGGAACAGTTCGATGGCGAGGCCCAGCCGGAACCGCTGACCGTGGGCTTCTCCCTGCGCCGCGGCTACCTGGCCGCCAACGAGGCCGACTGGCCGCGCGGTGACATCGGCCAGGTGTTCGCCCTGTTTTCCAGCTGGGCCAACAATCCACAGGTGCGAGGCCTGCATTCGCTGACCGCGCGCGCGCTGGCCGAAGCGCTGCCGTTGTTGCCGGCCTACGACCAGGCCGATGCCGATGCACGCGAGCAGTTCCTGTCCCTGCTGCGCGGCCAGCGTCCGGTCGACACGCTTTCGCGCATGGCGCGGCTGGGTGTGCTTGGCCAGTGGATCCCCGCGTTTGCCCAGGTCAGCGGGCGCATGCAGTTCGACCTGTTCCATGTCTATACGGTCGACCAGCACACGCTGATGGTCCTGCGCAACATCGGCCAGTTCGCCAGCAGCCGTGCCGACGAACGCTTCTCGATCGCGCACGAAGTGTGGCCCCGCCTGCGCAAGCCGGAACTGCTGCTGCTGGCCGGCCTGTTCCATGACATCGCCAAGGGCCGCGGCGGCGACCACTCGGAGCTGGGTGCGGTGGACGCGCGTGCGTTCTGCCAGGCGCATGCGCTCAGTGGCACCGATACCGAGCTGGTGGCATGGCTGGTCGAACAGCATCTGCGCATGTCGGTGACCGCGCAGAAGCAGGACATCGCCGATCCGGTAGTGATCCATCGCTTCGCCACCCTGGTCGGCAGCCGCGACCGCCTGGACTACCTGTACCTGCTGACCTGTGCAGACATCGCCGGCACCAGCCCGAAGCTGTGGAATGCCTGGAAGGACCGCCTGCTGGCCGACCTGTACTTCGCCACCCGGCGCGCGCTGCGCGAGGGGCTGGAGCATCCGGTACCGGCCGCCGAACGCGTGGCCGAGGCACGTGACAGCGTGCGCGCACTGGTGCGCGAGCAGGGTTACGACGACGCCACCATCGATCGCCAGTTCGCGGTGATGCCGGATGAGGGCTTCATTCGTCTGCGCCCCGAGCAGCTGGCCTGGCAGGCAGCCGCGCTGGTGCCGGTGAAGCAGGGCCAGGTGCTGGTGAAGGTGCGCCGGATCAGTGTGGATGACCCGGCGCTGGAAGTGTTCGTGCACTCGCCCGACCGCGACGGCCTGTTCGCCGCGATCGTGATGACCCTGGACCGCAAGGGCTATGGCATTCACCGCGCACGCGTGCTGGACGGTCCGGCCGATACCATCTTCGATACCTTCGAAGTGAACCCGGCCGACACGTTTGCCGATGGCAGCAGTGCCAACCTGGAGGCGGCGCTGCGCGAGGCACTCAGTGGTGACCTGTCGCGCCTGCGGCCGTCGCGCCGTGTGGTACCGCGGCAACTGCGGCACTTCCGCTTCGCCCCGCGCATCGAGTTCCGCGATGAACCGGGCGCAACCCGTTTTGCCCTGGTCGCTCCCGACCGTCCCGGCCTGCTGGCCGATGTGGCGTTCGTGCTGCGCAACCAGGGCCTGCGCGTGCATGATGCGCGCATTGCCACGTTCGGCGAGCGCGCCGAAGACACCTTCGTGATCAGTGACGAACACGACCTCCCCCTGACTGAACCTGCCCGGCAGCAGCTGCATGACGCAATGCTGGCCTGCCTGGACCCTGATCGAAACGCCGGAGACCCCGCCTGATGGCCACCAAGCCCGCCAAGAAGACCGCCGCGACCCCCAAGAGCGCAGCGGCCCGGAAACCTGCTGCAGCCGCACCGGCCGCAAAGAAGGCCACTGCGCCGAAGAAGGCCGCCGCGGTGAAGGCCCCGGCGAAGAAAACGGCTGCGGTCAAGCGTGCTGTGAAGAAGCCGGCCCCGGCCAAGAGCGCCGAAGCCGTCCGCGCCGAAACCATCGCCCGCAAGTCGCTGCGCAAGCCGTCGGCACCCGGCGTGGAAGAACTCAGGTTCGGCATCGAGAGCGCCTTCGAGCGCCGCGCCACCTTGACCCTGCATGAGCTGGAAGGCTCGACCAGGCCGCTGGTCAACCGCGTGATCGACGGTCTCGAGAGCGGTGAATTCCGCGTCGCCGAGCCGGACGGCCAAGGCGGCTGGAAGGTCAACGAGTGGCTGAAGAAGGCCGTGCTGCTGTATTTCCGCGTCAACGACATGGCGGTGGTCGATGCACGACCGGCACCGTTCTGGGACAAGGTCGAATCGCGCTTCGCCGGCTACGACGAAGCGAAGTTCCGCCGGAGCGGCGTGCGCGTGGTGCCGGGCGCGATTGCCCGCCGCGGCTCGTACTTCGGCAAGGACGTGGTGTTGATGCCGAGCTTCACCAACATCGGAGCCTACGTCGGCGAAGGCACCATGGTCGACACCTGGGCCACGGTGGGTTCGTGCGCGCAGATCGGCAAGCACTGCCACCTGTCCGGCGGCGCCGGCATCGGCGGCGTACTGGAACCGCTGCAGGCCAGCCCGACCATCATCGAGGACCACTGCTTCATCGGTGCGCGCTCGGAAGTGGTGGAAGGCGTGGTGGTCGGCCACCACAGCGTGATCGGCATGGGCGTGTTCCTCAGCCAGAGCACCCGCATCTACAACCGCGCCACCGGCGAGATCAGCTACGGCTACATCCCGCCGTACAGCGTGGTGGTGTCCGGCTCGCTGCCGAGCAAGGACGGTACCCACTCGCTGTACTGCGCGGTGATCGTCAAGCAGGTTGATGCCAGGACCCGCAGCAAGACCAGCGTCAACGACCTGCTGCGCGGCCTGGCCGACTGAAGGTGAGTGCGCCGGAGGACCTGGCGCAGTCCGCGATCTACCTGCATCCGTCCGACAACGCGTTCGGACGGATGCTGCCGCGCCTGCTGCACGCTCCGCGCTGGACCCGGTTGCGCCGGGCACTGTCGCGGCGCTGGCCGATGCCGGTGCTGGCCAGCGACGTGCGCGACGTGGTCTACGCGAGCTGGTGGGTCGATGTGCGCCATGCCCCGCCAGCGCCACCTGGCCACCACTACGTGGTCCATGCTGGACGCACGCCTTATACCGTTCTCAGCTATCGCCATGGCCATTTCGGGCCGGTGCTGGCGGGACCGTTGCGCTGCTTGATGCCGTCGCCAAGGCAGAGCAACTGGCGCTGGTACCTGCGCCGTGACGATGATCCGGGCGGGACCCCGGTGGTGCTGTTCGATCGCAACATGATGGACCAGCTGGCCTTCGTCGCCGGCGCGCGCGCTTTCAGCGATGCCATGCAGCCCCACCTGCCCACGCGCTTCGAGCATGTGGTGCGCGCCGATGGCGATGGGTACACCCTGATCGAAGGCGGGCAGGGGAGTGCGCCTGCGCTGCACCTGCGGTGGCGGGCCGCTGCGGGCTGGGAGGACGGGGCGTGGCGGGGGGCCTTCAGTGGCCATCAGGCCCTGCTGCGCTTCCTGACCTGCCAGGATGAGGCCGTTGCGCGCACCTGTGACCGGCGCTGGGCCAGCACCCGCATCGCGCTGCCGGTGGATGTCGACAGCCTGCAGCCGCTGCAGCTGGAAGGCGAACTGCAGTGCCCGCGCCTGCAGGCGATGGACGTGGCGCTGCACGAGGGGCTGGCCTTCCGGCTGCCAAGGGTACCGTTCCGGGTCGTGTCCGAGCGCCTGTTGTGAGATTCTGGGCCTCTGTTTTCCAGCATCACAGATGGCCATGAGCACCACTGTCTACGGTTTGAAGAACTGCGATACCTGCAAGAAGGCGACCAAGTGGCTGGACCGCTTCGGCGTGCCGTACACCTTCGTTGACTACCGCGACAACAAGCCGAGCCCGGAAACACTGCTGGCGTGGGCTGAGCAGCTGGGTGGCCTGGCCGCGATGGTCAACAGGTCCTCCACCACCTGGCGGCAGCTGCCGGACAACCGCAAGGCCGCCGATTCCGAGGCCGAATGGAAGCTGCTGCTGCGCGAGTACCCGCAGCTGATCAAGCGCCCGCTGGTGGTCACCGCCGACGGCACGGTCAGCCAGGGTTTCAGTGACAATGGCTTCAAGGCCCGCTTCGGCGTGGGTGACGCGTGAGCGCGGTCCTCGACCTGACCTGCGAGCTGATCGCACGGCCCTCGGTGACGCCCGATGATGCCGGCTGCCAGGCACTGCTGGCGGCACGCTTGAAGCAGGCCGGGTTCCAGTGCGATCACCTGCGGCTGGGCGAGGTCGACAACCTGTGGGCGACCCATGGCAAGGGCGCGCCGGTACTGGTGCTGCTGGGCCATACCGACGTGGTGCCGACGGGGCCGCGCGAGGCCTGGACCAGTGATCCTTTCACGCCGACGATCCGTGATGGCGTGCTGTATGGTCGCGGCACCGCCGACATGAAGGGCAGCGTGGCGGCGTTCGTGGTGGCGGCCGAGCAGTTCGTTGCCGCGCATCCCGATCACCCCGGCACGCTGGCGGTGCTGGTGACCAGCGACGAGGAGGGCGATGCCATCGATGGCGTGCGCCACGTCGCACGGCTGTTCGCCGAGCGCGGCCAACGCATC
Organism: Stenotrophomonas sp. YJH_SMC_81; assembly: GCF_059370875.1. Lineage (NCBI taxonomy): Bacteria > Pseudomonadati > Pseudomonadota > Gammaproteobacteria > Lysobacterales > Lysobacteraceae > Stenotrophomonas > Stenotrophomonas sp. YJH_SMC_81. Next base: position 230,215 of record NZ_JCAFUB010000004.1, read on the forward strand.
GACTGGTGCATCACCGGCGAGCCGTCGTCGACCGCGACGCTCGGTGACCTGCTGCGCGTGGGTCGTCGTGGCAGCCTGTCGGCCAAGCTGCGGGTGCAGGGCGTACAGGGCCATGTGGCGTACCCGGAGAAGGCGCGCAACCCGATCCACCAGGCCGCGCCCGCCCTGGCCGAGTTGAGCGCACGGCGCTGGGATGACGGCTACGAGAGTTTCCCGCCGACCAGCCTGCAGGTCTCCAACATCCATGCCGGTACGGGCGCCAACAATGTGATTCCCGGCGAGCTCGAAGTGGATTTCAACATCCGCTACAACCCGCACTGGGATGCGCCGAAACTGGAAGCGGAGATCACCGCGCTGCTGGATCGGCATGCCCTGCAGTACACGCTGAAGTGGCATCGCAGCGGCGAACCGTTCTACACCCCGGAAGGCACGCTGCGCGCCACCGCGCGCGCGGTGCTGGCCGAGCACATCGGTCGTGCCCCTGAGGAAAGCACTGGTGGCGGCACCTCCGATGCGCGCTTCATCGCGCCATTGGGCGCGCAGTGCATCGAAGTGGGGCCGGTCAACGCCAGCATCCACCAGGTGGACGAGAACGTGCGCGTGGACGAACTGGAAGCGCTGCCCGGGCTGTACCAGCGGCTGGTGGAGCGGCTGCTGGTGTGAGGCATGGCACCGGGCACGGCCCGGCGCTACCCCTGTGGGCCGACTGCTGGGTGCCGACCGTTGGTCGGCACACCTTCACCTGGTTGCCAACGCAACGGTTGCGCCGTGCCGGAAACCGGGGTAGGGTCGATGCCATGTCGATCCGCCTGGCCACCGCCGTCAATAACAACAACCGCAATAATCTGCGCGCGAATAATCGTGCGCGGCCGATGCGGGACTGCGCCCTGGGTAGATAGACAGCAACACACGCCCGGACACCAGAAAACCCGCATCGGTCGATGCGGGTTTTTTTTGTGCCCGGGCGCAGCCCCACCCGGGCCTGGATGGCCGGTCGAACACCCTCCCACCCGTGAAATTCCCCCAACAGGAGCTCCCCCATGTGTTCGATCTTCGGAATCTTCGGCCTGCAGGCCGGTGACGATCTTCCGGCCCTGCGCCGCCATGCGCTGGAACTGTCGCAGCGCCAGCGCCACCGCGGCCCGGACTGGAGCGGCGTGTATCTTGACGAAGGTGCGCTACTGGTCCACGAGCGGCTGGCCATCGTCGACCCGGCCGGCGGCTCGCAACCGCTGCTGTCGGCCGACGGCCAGCTGGCGCTGGCGGTCAACGGCGAGATCTACAACCACCAGCAACTGAAGGCCACGCTGACCACCGCCTACGACTTCCAGACGGGTTCGGACTGCGAGGTGATCAACGCGCTTTACCGCCAAGGCGGATCGCCGGCGCAGTGGCTGGAGCAGCTCAACGGCATCTTCGCGTTCGCGCTGTGGGACCGTGGTGCCGGTCGTGTGCTGGTGGCGCGCGACCCGGTCGGCGTGGTGCCGCTGTACTGGGGCCACGATGCCCAGGGACGTCTGCGAGTGGCCTCGGAAATGAAGGCACTGGTCGATACCTGTGCCGACGTCGCGCAGTTCCCGCCGGGCCACTATTTCGACAGTGCCAGCGGTGAGCTGGTGCGCTACTACCAGCAGCCGTGGCGCGACTACGCTGACGTGCAGGGTCGCCAGGCCGATCTGGCCGAACTGCGCCAGGCCTTCGAGCATGCGGTGGAACGCCAGCTGATGAGCGATGTGCCGTACGGCGTGCTGCTGTCTGGTGGCCTGGACTCGTCGCTGGTGGCGGCGGTGGCCGCGCGCTATGCACGCCGTCGCATCGAGGATGGGGGGCAGACCGAAGCCTGGTGGCCGCGCCTGCACTCGTTCGCAATCGGCTTGAAGGGCTCTCCCGATCTGGCCGCCGCTGCAATCGCCGCCGAAGCGCTGGGCACCGTGCATCACGGCTTCGAGTACACGTTCGAGGAGGGCCTTGATGCACTGCCGGAAGTGATCCGCCATATCGAAACCTACGACGTCACCACCATCCGCGCATCGACGCCGATGTTCCTGCTGGCACGGCGGATCAAGGCCATGGGGGTGAAGATGGTGCTTTCCGGCGAGGGCAGCGACGAGATCTTTGGTGGCTACCTGTATTTCCACAAGGCGCCGGATGCGCGTGAATTCCACGACGAACTGGTACGCAAGCTCGACGCGCTGCACAACTACGACTGCCTGCGCGCCAACAAGTCGATGATGGCCTGGGGCGTGGAGCCGCGTGTGCCGTTCCTGGATCGCGAATTTCTCGATGTGGCGATGCGCTTCGACGCCGCGCACAAGATGGTCGGTGCGGGCTTTGGTGGCCGCCGCATCGAGAAGGCGGTGTTGCGCGAGGCGTTCGAAGGCTACCTGCCGGACAGCATCCTGTGGCGGCAGAAGGAGCAGTTCAGCGATGGCGTTGGCTATGGCTGGATCGACGGGCTGAAGGCGCATGCCGAAGCTCAGGTGAGCGACCGTGTGCTGGCAGCGGCCGACAAGCGCTTCCCGCACAACCCGCCGCAGACCAAGGAGGCCTACTACTATCGTCATCTGTTCGAGCAGTTCTTCCCGAGCCGTGCGGCCGCCGAGACCGTGCCGGGTGGCAAGTCCATTGCCTGCTCGTCGCCGGCGGCGATCGCGTGGGATGCCAGCTTCGCCGCAGCTGCAGATCCGTCGGGGCGCGCGATCGCTGGCGTGCACGAGCAGGCACTGGCGTAAGCCCCGAAAAAGGGACGGAGCGGGACCGGGGCGCTTGTGCCACTAACGACTTAATCCCCTCCGTCCCCTTTTTGTATGATCGCCCCCCTGCACATTGGGGAATGTTCATGGACGTACACAGCGGGGGCCCGGCGCCACCGACGAAGTGGGGATGGCGCTACCTGGCCTGGGCCGGGGTCCCGCTGCTGGCTGGCGTGCTGCTGGCCCGTTATGCCGGGCCGGCGGCGCCCGAGGCTGTTGCCCGCGCCACGGCCACGGCCACGGCCACGGCCGAAGCCACCTGGGTGCAGCATCTGGCGTCGCCGCTGGGCCTGTTCCTGCTGCAGCTGCTGGTGCTGTTGCTGGTGGCCAAGGGCGCAGGCGCGCTGCTCAAGCACTTTGGACAACCGGCGGTGATCGGCGAGATGGCCGCCGGCCTGATGATGGGCCCATTGATGCTCGGCAGCCTGTTGCCGCCGCTGCATGGAGCCCTGTTCCCGCCCAGCTCGCTGGGCCCGCTGGGCATGCTCAGCCAGTTGGGTGTGCTGATGTTCCTGCTGGTGGCCGGTGCCGAGCTGGACCTGGCGGCGCTGCGTGGACGCCGGCGTTTTGCCTTTACGGTCAGCCATGCCGGCATTGCGGTGCCGTTCGTGCTTGGCGTCGCCCTGGCGATCTGGCTGTACCCGCAGCACGGTCCGCAGGGCGTGGGCTTCACCGCATTCGCACTTTTCGTTGGCATATCGATGAGCATCACGGCCTTCCCTGTGTTGCTGCGTATCCTTGCCGACCGCGGTATCACGCAGGCGCCACTGGGGCAGACCGCGATTGCCTGCGCTGCATTGGGTGATGCCACCGCGTGGTGCATGCTGGCGCTGATCGTGGCGGCTGCACAGGCCAGCGGATGGCTGCCGGCCAGCCTAAACCTGCTGTGCGTAGTCGCCTTCGTGGCGCTGATGCTGGGGCTGGTGAAGCCGTGGTTCGCCCGGCAGCAGATCGCGCCGGGTCGTGAGGGACGCTGGCTGCTCGGCATCCTGCTGCTGTCGCTGGCCAGTGCCCTGGTCACCGAGATGCTCGGCATCCATGCGCTGTTCGGTGCGTTCGCGGCTGGCGTGGCGGTGTCGTCAAATGTGCAGTTGCGCGAGCTGCTGATGGCGCGCGTCGAACCGTTCGCGGTGACGCTGCTGCTGCCGCTGTTCTTCGCCATGACCGGGCTGCGCATGCGCGCCGATGCGTTGCAGGCCAGCGATGTCCTGTTGTGCGTGGTGGTGATCGCGGTAGCGACGACCGGCAAGCTGCTGGGCACCTTCAGTGCCGCACGCAGTGCCGGCATGCCCACCCGTGAGGCGTGGCGGCTGGGTGCACTGATGAACACCCGTGGCCTGATGGAGCTGATCGTGCTCAACCTGGGTTACGAACTTGGCCTGCTCGGTGACCGGCTGTTCGCGGTGCTGGTGATCATGGCGCTGGTGACAACGGCGATGACCGGGCCACTGTTGAACCTGATCGAGCGGCGCAGGGGCTGAGCGTTGAACGGTAGTGCCGGCCGCTGGCCGGCAACCTCATGATGCTGGATGCACCTGCATGGATGCCGGCCAGCGGCCGGCACTACCGCGCTGGCACCAGCGTCATGGTGTGCTGCGCCTTGCCCGGCAGGAACGGCGTCGGCCGGCCATGCACCCAGTCTTCGTGGCCGGCACCCCAGTAGGGCGACAGTGGATGCCCACTCTGGCCGCCGGGCATGTGCACGATGCCGTCGGCCTCGTGGCCCGGCGAAACCACCATGCGCTCGGAAGCGCCGAAGTTCGGCGTCTGCACGCGCGGCATGTCGCGGTCGCCGGGCAGGTGGTCGGCCGGCATGCACAGCCAGCGTTTGGCGATGTCCGGCAGCGCCCGTGCGATGGGATGGCAGATCGCCGCGGTATTGCGTTCGCCCCAGCTGCGTTTGGCCAGCGGTCCCTGCCTGGTCAGCTCACTTTCGGTACGGCGTGCGGCGTCGATCAGCAGTGCATCCCAGCTGTCGAAGGCCGGTGGCAGCAGATTGGCCGGCCGCTGCTGCAGCATCGGCCAGGCCACCCCTTCCAGCTGCGCCAGGCGCGGCTCCAGATAGTCATCGCCCAGCTGCGCATTGGCCGGTGCCAGCAGTGCATCGGACAGTGTCTTCATCACCTGCGTACGGAACTCACGCACCACCCGGTAGCTGACAGAGCTGGCCGAGGCACGGCCGCCCCATTGATGGCTGGCCTCCTTCAAGCGCTTCAGTGCAGGGTCGTCACTGCGTTCGATGACGTCGTGCAGCAGCGCCCACCAGCGCTGCAGGAACACCGCGCGATCGTCGAGCTGGATCGCCAGCAGGTCGTGTTCGTCGAAGCGCTCCTGGATCGCCAGCAGGTCGCGGATCTGCCGCGCACGGGCGCCAAGGTCATAACCACCGTTGCCGACATTGGCCAGTGCCTCGCCGTCGAGGACGCGGCCGTTGGCGGTCCACAGGCGATGGTTCGGTGGGTCGATCAATGCCGGCGAGGCGTCGCTGCGGATCGGCCAGGGGGCGCAGTCCTGGTTGTGGGCGGCGTTGAAGCCGGCCGGCGCGCAGCCCGGACCGCGATCCGGGCGGGCGCCGATCAGGCGCCAGGCGATGCGTCCGCTGCGGTCGCCGACCACCAGGTTCTGTGCGGGAATGCCGGCGTGGTCGGCGAACTGCAGGGCCGCGTCCAGGTCACCGGCGCGGGCCAGGTCACCGAAGTCCAGGCGCACCGCGCCGGGCAGGTGGGCGACCCAGCGCAGCGCGTCGCCGCTGCCATCGGCATGCGTGTGCAGGATCGGCCCCCAGGCGGATTCGCGCACCGGGAACACCACGTCGGCCTGGCCGGCCACCGCAATCCGCTCTTCATGCACGGTCACTGCGGCGTTGGCTGGTTCAGTGCGGTAATCGGCAGTGTCTATGTAACTGTTGGTGAAGCCCCAGGCGACGTGCCCGTTGCTGCCGACGATCACGGCCGGAAGGCCCGGCAGCGAGAAGCCGGTGACGTCGACCTGGCCGCCCGCGGCCTGCGGGTCGGGGTAGCGCAGGCGCACGCGGAACCACAGACCCGGCGCGCGCAGGCCGAGATGCATGTCGTCGGCGACGATCGCGCGACCGTCGGCGGTGAGCGCGCCGGCCACGGCGAAGTTGTTGCTGCCGATGACATCGGCCTCTTCCTGCCCGGTGCCCGGCTTTCCCTTCAGCGTGCGCAGGTCCAGCTGGCTGGCATCGGGCAGCGTGGCGTTGCCGGTGGGTTCGCCGAACAGCGGCGCATCCCATTCCGTGCCGTCGTGGGCGATCAATGCGTACAGCGCCGGCGGCACCACTGCGCGGATGCGGCTCAGTGCAAGCTCGGTCTGGTTGCCGGGGTCCTGCAGGTCGGCGTACATGGCCAGCCCGGTCAGCACGCTGTCGCTGGCCTGCCACGGTTGCGGCGACTGCCGCAGCAGCAGGTAGGCCCATGGCCGCACGGAGAGGCCGGCCAGGCCCTCATTGACCCCACCGACATAGGCGCTCACGGCGTCGACGTTGTCGCCCAGCGCAGCCTGCATGTTCGCCTCGGTGCGCGCGCGCAGCCGATGCACGCGCATGCGCTTGTCGGCATCGATCGCCTTCGGGCCAAACAGTGCGGACAGTTCGCCGGCGGCGCTACGGCGCATCAGGTCCATCTCGAAATAGCGTTCCTGCGCATGCACGCGGCCCAATGCGCGCATCGCGTCGGCCTGGCTGGTGGCGGTGATGGTGACCACGCCCAGCGCATCGCGCTCGATGGTGACCGGCCTGGCCAGGCCGGGCAGCGCATGCTCGCCGTCCAGGTCGGCCAGGCTGCCGCGCAGCAGCAGCCACAGGACCAGTGCGGTGACCAGCACGATGGCGACCAACACGCCCAGCACCCAACGCCATGTACGTCGCATCGCACGTCCTTTCCGAACTCGTGGGCCGATTGTAGCCGCAGGCGCAACTGCGACTGATTCCGATTAGATCACCGTATTTTGAAATGCGGCACCCTATGCCGCATCGATTCACAGGAGCCCCCCATGAAAGGCAACCCGGACGTCATCGCCTGCCTGAAGGAACTGCTGCGCGGCGAGCTCGCTGCCCGCGACCAGTACTTCATCCATTCCCGCCGCTACGAGGACCAGGGCCTGTTCGCGCTGTACGAACGCCTGAACCACGAGATGGAAGAGGAAACCCAGCACGCCGATGCGCTGCTGCGCCGGATCCTGTTCCTGGGCGGCGACCCGGACATGCGCCCGCACGCCACCGAGCCGGGCAAAACCGTCGAAGAGATGCTGCAGAAGGATCTCGACACTGAATACGCCGTTCGGAACAATCTGGCCGCCGGCATGAAGCTGTGCGAGGAGAAGGGCGACTACGTGAGCCGCGACATCCTGCTGGCGCAGCTGAAGGACACTGAGGAAGACCACGCCTGGTGGCTGGAACAGCAGCTGGGCCTGATCAAGCGCATCGGCCTGGAGCTGTACCAGCTGAGCAAGATCGACGGCACCGGCGCCGCGGCGCACTGAGCCGGCACCGCTTTTTGTAGAGCCGAGCCAATGCTCGGCTGCGTTCCGGTAGAGCCGACCGCTGGTCGGCTGCTCTGCGAAATGCAGCCGACCAGCGGTCGGCTCTACCAGAAGAAGTACAGCGTTCTGTCGCCCGCCAGCACCGGAGCACCGCCAGCCAGCCTTCGCCCGCCAGCCGCTCCACCGCCTGCCAGCCGACAACGAAAAAGCCGGGGAATGCCCCGGCTTTTTCGTGTCCGGGGTCAGAGCCCTTTCCGGTGGAAAGGGATCCGACCCCCGTGCTCCTCACTCCACCGACAACCCTTCCACCTTCTGCCAGCCGCGCGGCAGAAGGTGGCCGCGGGTGGCGCGGGCGCCGAGGTAGGCGTCGAGCTCGTTGAACTTCAGCCCCATCGTGCGCTGACCGCTGCGCACCTGCAGGGTCTGCCCCGGGCTGATCGCCACGATGGCGACCACGCGTTCAGTGGCGAGCTTGGCCTTCGGGATCTCGATGATCTTGTTGCCCTTGCCCTTGTCCAGTTCCGGCAGGTCGTTGGCGGCGATCGCCAGCAGGTTGCCGGAACTGGTCACCGCCACGATGCGGTCGGTGGCCACGTTGGCGACCATCGACGGGGTGAGCACCGACGAGCCGGACGACAGGTTCAGCATCGCCTTGCCGGCCTTGTTGCGGCCGATCAGGTTCTCGAAGCGGGTGACGAAGCCATAACCGTGGCTGGAGGCCAGCACGAAGCGGGTGTCCGGCTCGGCGCTGGCCAGGGTCACGAAGCTGGTGCCCGGTGCCGGCGAGAAGCGGCCGGTCAGCGGTTCACCATTGCCACGCGCGGAGGGCAAGGTGTGCACCGGCGTCGAGTAGGCGCGGCCCTCGCTGTCGAGGAACGCGACCTGCTGGGTGCTGCGTGCGCGCACCGCGCCCTGCAGTCCGTCGCCTTCACGGTAGGACAGGGCAGATGCATCGACGTCGTGGCCCTTGGCGGCACGGATCCAGCCCTTCTCCGACAGCACCACGGTCATCGGCTCGCTCGGCACCAGCTCGGTCTCGTCGATGGCCTGCGCGGCCTGGCGCTGCACCAGCGGCGAACGGCGCGCGTCGCCGAACTTCCTGGCGTCGGCCGTCAGTTCGTCGCGGATCAGCTTCTTCAGCTTGGCCTTGCTGTCGAGGATGCCGAGGATCTTCTCGCGTTCCTTGGCCAGCTCGTCCTGCTCGCCGCGGATCTTCATCTCTTCCAGGCGGGCCAGCTGCTTCAGCTTGGTTTCCAGGATGTACTCGGCCTGTTCCTCGGACAGGCCGAAGCGCGCGATCAGCGCCGCCTTCGGTTCGTCCTCGGTACGGATGATGTGGATCACCTCGTCCAGGTTGAGGAAGGCGACCAGCAGGCCTTCCAGCAGGTGCAGGCGGCGCTCGACCTTCTGCAGGCGGTGCTGCAGGCGGCGGGTGACGGTGTTGCTGCGGAAGGTCAGCCATTCGCTGAGCAGCATCTTCAGGTTCTTCACCTGAGGACGGCCGTCCAGCCCGATCACGTTGAGGTTGACGCGGTAGCTGCGCTCCAGGTCCGTGGTGGCGAACAGGTGGCCCATCAGCTGGTCGGCGTCGACGCGGTTCGAACGCGGCACCAGCACCACGCGCACCGGGTTGGCGTGGTCGGATTCATCGCGGATGTCTTCCAGCCACGGCAGCTTCTTGGCGCGCATCTGTGCGGCGATCTGCTCGATCACCTTCGACGGCGACACCTGGAACGGCAGCGCCGTGATCACGATGTTGCTGGCTTCCTTGGTGAAGGTCGCGCGTGCACGCACGCTGCCGTTGCCAGTCTCGTAGATGTTGCGCAGGTCATTGGCCGCAGTGATGATCTCGGCGCTGGACGGGTAGTCCGGGCCCTGCACGTGTTCGCACAGGTCGCGCACGCTGGCGTCGGGATTGTCCAGCAGGTGCAGCAGCGCGCTGACGATCTCGTTGAGATTGTGCGGCGGCACGTCGGTGGCCATGCCCACGGCGATGCCGGTGGTGCCGTTGAGCAGCAGGTGCGGCAGCCGCGCCGGCATCCAGGTCGGCTCCTGCAGGGTGCCGTCGAAGTTCGGTGCCCAGTCGGTGGTGCCCTGGCCCAGTTCGCCCAGCAGCACTTCGGCGATCGGGGTCAGCTTGGATTCGGTGTAACGCATCGCCGCGAACGACTTCGGGTCGTCACTGGAGCCGAAGTTGCCCTGGCCCTCGATCAGCGGGTAGCGGTACGAGAACGGCTGCGCCATCAGCACGAGTGCTTCGTAGCATGCACTGTCGCCGTGCGGGTGGTACTTACCGATGACGTCACCGACGGTGCGCGCGGACTTCTTCGGCTTGGACGCGGCATTCAGGCCCAGCTCGCTCATCGAATAGATGATGCGGCGCTGCACCGGCTTCAGGCCGTCGCCGATGAACGGCAGGGCACGGTCCAGGACCACGTACATCGAGTAGTCGAGGTAGGCGCGTTCGGCGTACTCGCGCAGCGGCAGTTGTTCGAATCCGTGGAACACGGGGCGGGCAAGTTCGGTCATGCGGCGTTGTTACCTATGTCGGGAGGCGGCGACGGCGGTCGCCGCTCGCAATCCTGTGATTATCCGGATGCGGCGGGGGATGCCAAGCCGCGTGCAGGGTCCAGCCCGGTTTCCAGGCCGTGGCCGGCCCGCGCCAGGTAGCGCCCCGGTGGCAGCCCGAAGTGGCGGCGGAACACGGTGACGAAGGCGCTGGCGCTGCTGAAGCCCAGTGCATGGGCGATGTCGGCGACGCTGCGGCCATCGGTCAACTGGCGCAGGGCTTCGGAGAGCCGGGCCTGCTGCCGCCACTGAGCGAAGCTGAGCGTGGTCTCGTCGCGGAAGTGGCGGGTCAGGCTGCGCGGTGACAGGCCGGCCCAGTGCGCCCATTCCGCCAGGCTGCGTTCGTCGGACGGGTCGGCCAGCAGCTGCGAGGCGATCTTCAGCAGGCGCCGGTCATGCGGCATCGGCAAGTGCATGCGCTGGCGTGGCGCTGTGCGGATCTCGTCCACCAGCACCTCGATGATGTGCTGGCGTTCGGAGGTGGTGTCGTAGCCCGGTGGCCAGTCACAGATGCGCTCGGCGAGCGCCTGCGCCAGCTTGGACAGGCCCAGCACGCAGGGATCGGAGGGCAGGGTGGCACAGACCGGAGCCGCCAGCGCCATGCCCCAGCCACGCAGGGGGCCGTCGAGGGTGACCGTGTGCGGCTCCAGCGGTGGCATCCAGCCGGCCGAGCCCGGCGCCAGCGACCAGGTGCCGTGCGAGGTACGGGTGGTCAGAAGGCCGCGCTCGACGCAGATCAGCTGCGCGCGCTGGTGATGATGCCAATCCACTTCACGGACCAGCCCTTGCGGGCTGTCGAAACGGAAACCGACCACCGGGGGACCGTCGTTGCGCTCGAACCAGTCCAGTGCTTCGTCCCTGAGCAGGCGTTTGGGAGTAGGGATTTCTGCCTTGTTCATCATGTCTGCTGGCTGAAATGTGTCATCCATTGGCTGGATTGTACTACCGGGCCACCTGACTAGGTCATTAAGGTAGGCGCCTTCACCGATCCAGCCCACTGCTGCAACACAGCATTCGATGCCAGATCGAATATTTCCATTGAGAAATATTTTTTTTGGAAGAGAATGCTCCCCCATGATCTGTCCTGCAACCACTCCCCCCAGCTTCGGCCTGCTGCTGCGCCAGGTGCGCGACGGCCTGGTCCGCCAACTCGACGCGTCCATGGCTGAAGAAGATCTGGGCATCGGCTTCACCCACTACATCGGGTTGAAGGTGCTTTCGAACATGGCGCCGTGCACCGCCAACGAACTGGCCCAGGCCATCGATCAGGTGCCCAGCGCGGTGACCCGGCTGCTGGACAAGCTCGAAGCGCTGGGCTGCGTCCGCCGCGAACCGCATGCGCAGGACCGGCGGGCATTGCAGATCGTGCTGACCGACGAAGGCCGCGCGCTGTGGGCGCGCTTGAAGCTGCGTGGCGACGCGGTGATGGATTACGCCCTGCGTGATCTTTCCGCCGACGAGCGCACGCTGCTGCTGTCCCTCCTTACCCGAATCCGCGATTCACTGACGACCCCATGAACCCGATCCCGCATTCCACTTTCCGCCGGTCCGGGCGCGCGCTGCTGGTGTCAGCGCTGGCCCTGGCCCTGGCCGCCTGTGCCAGCAGTCGTGGCCTCAACCCGCAGGGCCACGTGCTTGACGTGGACAGCCTGCACAGCGAACGCACCCTGGCCGACACCGACCTGAGCGCCACTGGCTTCCCGGCGCAGGACTGGTGGAAGGCACTGGGTGATGCGCAGCTGGACGCGCTGGTCGCAGAGGGCCTGGCCAGCCACCCGAGCCTCGACGCCGCCGATGCCCGCCTGCGCCAGGCCCAGGCCCAGGTCGGCACCGCACGTGCCGACGAACTGCCGAGCCTGTCGGTGTCCGGTGGCTACACCGGCCTGCGCCTGCCCGAATCGATGGTCGGCAGCGAGATGGGTGGCCGTTACGGCGGCAGCAGCCAGGTCGCCTTCGACTTCAGCTACGGCGTGGACCTGTGGGGCGGCAAGCGCGCCGCCTGGGAAGCCGCCGTGGACGGTGCGCACGCCGCCACCGTTGAAGCGCAGGCTGCACGCCTGAACCTGTCCACTGGCATCACCCAGGCCTATGCCGACCTGGCCTACGCGTGGCAGCTCAACGACGTGGCCGAGGAAGAGCTGACCCGTTCGCAGAAGTCACTTGAACTGACCCGCCAGCGCCGCAGCGCCGGCATCGACAGTGATCTGCAGGTGCGCCAGGCCGAGGCCCGTGTGCCGGCCGCGCAGCAGCAGGTGCAGGCCGCCCAGCAGCGTATCGACGCCGCCCGCACCGCGCTGGCCGCGCTGGTCGGCAAGGGCCCGGACCGTGGCCTGTCGATCCAGCGCCCGCGGCCGCTGAATCCGGTGGCACTGCAGCTGCCGGGCGTGCTGCCCAGCGAGCTGCTTGGCCGCCGCCCCGACATCGTCGCCGCACGCTGGCGCGTTGAAGCGGCCGACAAGCAGATCAAGGTTGCCAAGACCAAGTTCTACCCGAGCTTCAACCTGACCGCGCTGGCCGGCGTGGTCGCCCCGAACGTGGGCGACCTGCTGAAGAGCAGCTCCACCTTTGCCTATATCGGCCCGGCGCTGAGCCTGCCGATCTTCGAGGGCGGGAAGCTGCGCGCCAACCTGGCCAATACCGATGCGCAGTACGACCTGGCGGTGGCCAACTACAACCAGACCGTGCTCGATGCGCTGCGTGATGTGGCCGACCAGGTCAACGCGGTGCGCTCGCTGGCACAGCAGGCGCAGTCGCAGCAGCAGGCGGTGGACACCGCACGCGCTGCCTTCGACCTGGCCCAGCAGCGCTACCGCGCCGGCATCGGCAGCTACCTGGACGTGCTGACCGCGCAGTCCACCCTGCTGCAGTCGCAGCAGCAGCTGGCCGGCCTGCAGTCGCAGCAGGTGCAGTCCTCGGTGCGCCTGAGCAAGGCGCTGGGCGGTGGTTTCCAGCCCACTGACGCCGACCGCGCACCGATCGCCTCCCATTCCGATTCCTCGCATTCCTGAAGATCTCCGACATGAGCCAGACCCAAGACACCGCGGCCCCGGCCGCCCCCAACCGCCGCGGCCACCTGCTGCGCGGCCTGTTCGTGATCGTCGTGCTGCTGCTTGCCGCTTTGGCGCTGTGGTACTTCATGTTCGGCCGTTGGTTCGAAGAGACCGACGATGCCTACGTGCAGGGCAACCAGGTGCAGATCACCCCGCTGGTGGCCGGCACCGTGGTCGCCATCAATGCCGATGACGGCATGCGCGTGGAGCGCGGCCAGCTGCTGGTGCAGCTGGACCCGTCCGACACCGCAGTGGCGCTGCAGCAGGCCGAAGCCAACCTGGCCAAGACCGTGCGCCAGACCCGCGGCCTGTACCGCAGCGTAGAAGGCGCGCAGGCGGACCTGAACGCCCGCCAGGTGACCCTGAAGCGCGTGCGCGAAGACTACGCCCGCCGCAAGGACCTGGCCGCCACCGGCGCCATCTCCAACGAAGAACTGGCCCACGCCCGCGACGAGCTGGCCGCGGCCGAAGCGGCCGTGGCCGGTTCGCGCGAGACCGTCGAGCGCAACCGCGCGCTGGTCGACGACACCGTGATCGCCACCCAGCCGGATGTGCAGGCCGCCGCTGCGCAGCTGCGCCAGGCCTTCCTCAACAACGCCCGCGCCGGCATCGTTGCACCGGTCTCCGGCTACGTCGCCCGTCGTTCGGTGCAGGTCGGCCAGCGCGTGCAGCCGGGCAATGCCCTGATGGCCGTGGTGCCGACCGAGCAGATGTGGGTCGAGGCCAACTTCAAGGAAACCCAGCTGCGCCACATGCGCCTGGGCCAGGAAGTGGAGCTGAAGTCGGACCTGTACGCCGGCGACGTGAAGTACAAGGGGCGCATCCAGAGCCTGGGCCTGGGCACCGGCTCGGCGTTCTCGCTGCTGCCGGCACAGAACGCCAGCGGCAACTGGATCAAGATCGTGCAGCGCGTACCGGTGCGCATCGCCATCGATGCCAAGCAGCTGGCCGAGCACCCGCTGCGCATCGGCCTGTCGATGAAGGCCGAAGTGAGCCTGCGCGACCAGAAGGGCGAAGTGCTGCCGAGCACCCCGGCCAAGGGCACGGTGTTCGACACCGACGTGTATGCCAAGCAGCTGCATGATGCCGACGAGGTGATCCACACGATCATCCAGGGCAACCTGCCGCAGCAGCAGGCGAAGGTGGGCTGAGGTCGCCATGTCCGCACAAGCTCCAGCCGCGCCCGGCGCTCCGGGCGCACCGGCGGCGCCGGCTGCGGCCTCCGGGTTCCTGCCGCCCAGCGTCGCCCTGTGCACCGTAGGCCTGGCGATGGCGTCGTTCATGCAGGTGCTCGACACCACCATCGCCAACGTCTCGCTGCCGACCATCGCCGGTAACCTCGGTGCCAGTTCGCAGCAGGCGACCTGGGTCATCACTTCGTTCGCGGTCAGCACGGCCATCGCGCTGCCGCTGACCGGCTGGCTCAGCCGCCGCTTCGGCGAACGCAAACTGTTCGTCTGGGCGACCCTGGCCTTCGTCATCACCTCGCTGCTGTGCGGCCTTGCGCAGAGCATGGGCATGCTGGTGGTGTCGCGTGCGCTGCAGGGCTTCGTGGCCGGCCCGATGTACCCGATCACGCAGTCGCTGCTGGTCTCGATCTATCCACGTGAGAAGCGCGGGCAGGCATTGGCACTGCTGGCGATGATCACGGTGGTGGCGCCGATCTGCGGCCCGATCCTCGGTGGCTGGATCACCGACAACTACAGCTGGGAATGGATCTTCCTGATCAACGTGCCACTGGGCATCTTCGCCGCGCTGGTGGTGGGCAGCCAGCTGAAGGGACGCCCGGAGCAGATCGAGAAGCCGAAGATGGACTACGTCGGCCTGATCACGCTGGTGATTGGTGTCGGCGCGCTGCAGCTGGTGCTCGACCTGGGCAACGACGAGGACTGGTTCTCGTCGATGAAGATCGTGGTGCTGGCCTGCGTGGCGGTGGTGACGCTGACGGTGTTCCTGATCTGGGAACTGACCGACAAGGATCCGATCGTCGACCTGAAGCTGTTCCGGCACCGCAACTTCCGTGCCGGCACGCTGGCAATGGTGGTGGCCTACGCGGCGTTCTTCAGCGTGGCGCTGCTGATTCCGCAGTGGCTGCAGCGTGACATGGGCTACACCGCGATCTGGGCAGGCCTGGCGACCGCACCGATCGGCATCCTGCCGGTGATCATGACGCCGTTCGTGGGCAAGTATGCGTCGCGCTTCGACATGCGGATGCTGGCCACCGTGGCCTTCATCGTGCTGTCGATGACCAGCTTCCTGCGCTCGAACTTCAACCTGCAGGTGGACTACATGCACGTGGCCGGCGTGCAGCTGATCATGGGCATTGGCGTGGCGCTGTTCTTCATGCCGGTGCTGCAGATCCTGCTGTCGGACCTGGATGGGCGCGAGATCGCGGCGGGCTCTGGCCTGGCGACGTTCCTGCGCACGCTGGGCGGCAGCTTCGCGGCCTCGCTGACGACGTGGCTGTGGGCGCGGCGTACCCAGGTGCACCATGCCGACCTGACCGAGCATATCTCGGCCTATCAGCCGGGCATGCAGGACCAAGTGGCGGCGATGGGGCAGGGCGACCTGCAGCACGGCGCAGCGGTACTGAACAACATGATCAACCACCAGGCATCGCAGATGGGTTTCAACGACATCTTCTTCCTGCTGGGTTGGATCTTCCTGGCGATCATCACCTTCCTGTGGCTGGCCAAGCCGCCGTTCGGCGCAGGCGCGGGTGCGGCGTCCGCGGGCGGTGGGCATTGATCGACCATTGGCGTTGAAACGCAGAATACCCCGCCGCAAGGCGGGGTTTTTCTTTTGGTAGATCCACGCCATGCGTGGATGGATCCCGGGGTCGTGTGGGTTCCCGAATCCCGGAAACGAAAAAACCCGCTTTCGCGGGTTTGATCATCTTGAGTCGTGGTGCCCAGGAGAGGACTCGAACCTCCACGGTTTTACCCGCTAGTACCTGAAACTAGTGCGTCTACCAATTCCGCCACCTGGGCGACTCAGGAGAAGAATTGTGCGGCACGGCAGAGAGTGTGTCAACAACATTTCACACTTTTTTCTGCGGTCGCACGCCCAGGTGGTGCAGCAGGCTGCGCATCGCCGGTGACAGCTGCGCCCACCCGGCGAAACAGGCGCACAGGCGGCGTTGTGCCCACGCATCGGCAAGCGGCACCGCAACGGTATGCGTACTGCGTCGATGCTGGCGCGCGATGCTCCGCGGCACGATGCCGACACCGATGCCGTGGCCGACCATGATGCAGACACCCTCGAAGGTCTTCATGCGGATGCGCACATCCAGGCGGCGCCCGATGTCGCGGGCCTGGTCTTCGATGTAGAACTGAAGCGCATTGCCATCGGCGAGGGCAACGAAGGTCTCGCCGGCGGCATCGGCGAAGGTCACGCTGCGCAGTGATGCAAACCGGTGATCGGCAGGCAGCAGCATCACCAGCGGATCTTCGGCCACCACATGCTGCTGCAGGCCGGTGGCGTCGACCGCATCACTGATGATGCCGGCCTCGGCCTGGCCAGCGCTGATTGCACGCACGACTTCGGGGCTGGTGCGTTCCAGCAGTTCGACGTGCAGGTGGGGTCGTTCGGCCAACCACGGTGCGAGCCGCGAGGGCAGGTAGCTGGTCAGTGCTGCGGTGTTGGCATACAGATGCAGGGTGCCGCGCGCCCCCTGCGCGAATGCCTGCAGTTCGCCGCGCAGCTGCGCCTGCTGTTGCAGGATCAGGCGTGCATGGTGGGCGAGGGCGGCGCCGGCTTCAGTCAGGCTGACGCCACGTGGATGCCGGTTCAACAGCAGGATGCCGGCATCGGCTTCGATCGTGCGCAGCCGCTCGCTGGCCGAACCCAGGGCCAGGTTCGCCTGCGTTGCGCCGGCAGTGATGCTCCCCGCCTCGGCGATTGCCAGGAACAGGCGCAGGTCGGCGATGTCCATCCGCATGTGATGCCCTCGTCGCAACGGCTGAGCCTTCGGATCAGCCGAAGGCAGGGCCGGGAAGACCGCATTGTGCGCCGGGCGACGGCCCGATCCAATGAAGGCATGAATGAATCGATGTACTTCTATGGGCTGCTGGTGGTGGTGTTCGTGCTGGCCGGCGTGGTCAAGGGCGTGACGGGCATGGGGCTGCCGACGGTGGCGATGGGCCTGCTCGGTGGCGCGCTGTCGCCGGTGGCGGCGGCGTCGATGCTGTTCATCCCGACCTTCGTCACCAATGCGTGGCAGCTGCTGTCCGGGCCGTCACTGGGCCACATCGTGCGGCGCCTGTGGCCGATGATGCTGGCCGTGGTGGTGGTGACGCTGGGTTCGGCAGCGTTGCTGGTACGGGTCGATCGCAGCGGGTCGCGCGTTGCGCTGGGCGTGGCCCTGATGGTCTATGCCGCCTATGCGTTGCTTGCGCCGGTGTTCCGCGTGCCGCAGCGGCGCGAGCGCTGGCTGGGGCCGCTGGTGGGCGCGCTGTCCGGCGTAGTGACCGGCGCCACCGGCGTGTTCGTGATGCCGGCGGTGCCGTACCTGCAATCACTGGGGTTGCAGCGCGAAGAACTGGTGCAGGCGCTCGGGCTGGCGTTCACCGTATCGACGATTGCACTGACCACGGGCCTGGTGCTGCACGGTGCGTTCGGCATCCAGCAGCTGGGCTTGAGTGCACTGGCGGTGGTGCCGGCACTGCTGGGCATGTGGCTGGGGCAGGTGATCCGGCAGCGCATCAGTGCGCGGCTGTTCCGCGCCTGCTTTCTGGGTTTCCTGCTGCTGCTCGGGCTGGAGCTGGTGCTGCGGCCGCTGCTGTGACGCCGGCCGCCCCGGGGAGGCGTGGCAATGCCGGATGACAGGCATGAAAAAACCCGCTTTCGCGGGTCTTTCTCATTCTCGACGTGGTGCCCAGGAGAGGACTCGAACCTCCACGGTTTTACCCGCTAGTACCTGAAACTAGTGCGTCTACCAATTCCGCCACCTGGGCGTCGAGGAGCGAGATTATGGGGTGTTGTTACGGGGGTGTCAACAATTTTTGTGGGCCTGGGGGTGGATCCGGTTTCGCCTGCGAGATGGGCTACGACCCCATCTCACTCGCTTGGGGTCAGAGCCCTTTCCTTCGGAAAGGGATCCGACCCCGCTACCGGATCGCAGGCAAAAAAAATCCCCGCCGAAGCGAGGAGTTTTTTCGTTGGTGCCCAGGAGAGGACTCGAACCTCCACGGTTTTACCCGCTAGTACCTGAAACTAGTGCGTCTACCAATTCCGCCACCTGGGCGTTCCAGAGGCGCAATTGTGAAGATGAATCCGGGAGCTGTCAACGACTTCCTGAAATTATTTCATCCAACGCCTCCAAGGCGGGCGCTGACCCGTTCTGCACGCCGTCAACGGCTACCATGTAGGGCGATGACTACCAAAAAACCAAGCAAGGGCGGGAGCAAGTCCCGCAGCCAAGGCCCGAAGAAGGGCCCGAAGGCGGGCGCAGCCCGCACCACCAAGCCGGGCAAGCCGTTGCCGGGCTGGTTCCCCGAATTGAATGAAGGCGGTGCGCCGCCACGCGGCCGCAAGGTCCGCACCGCTGATGCGGCAGCACCCGGCCCGGCCCCGGGCCGCAAGCTGCCGCCGACCGGCAAGGTGATCGACGATCCCTATGCCGCCCGCGAAGCAGAGAAATACGAACAGCCCATCGCCAGCCGCGAGGCCATCCTGGCCCTGCTGGAGCGTTGCGAAGGGCCGCAGACCGCCGAGGAACTGGGGGCACGCCTGGGCCTGACCGCACCGGATCGGGCCGAGGCGCTGTCGCGCCGGCTTGGTGCCATGGTCCGTGATGGCCAACTGGTGCAGAACCGCCGCGGCGGCTTCGCCCCGATCCAGACCCTGAACCTGGTCACCGGCGTGGTGATCGCCAACCCGGAGGGGTTCGGCTTCCTGCGCCCGGTCGAGGGCGGCGACGACCTGTTCCTGCCGCCGTATGAAATGCGCAAGGTCATGCACGGCGACAAGGTGCTGGCCCGCGTGACCGGCATCGACCACCGTGGCCGTCGCGAAGGCAGCATTGCGCGCGTGCTCGAACGCGGCATGACCCGCCTGATCGGCCGCTTCAGCGTCGAGATGGGGATCAATTACGTGGTACCTGACGACAAGCGCGTGCAGCGCAACGTGCAGGTACCGCCGGACCAGACCGGGGGCGCGCGTGATGGCCAGCTGGTGGTCTGCGAACTGACCCAGGCCCCGGACAGCCGCCGCCCGCCGATCGGCCGCATCATCGCCGTGCTCGGCGACAAGCTGACCGCATCGCTGGTGGTGGAGACCGCCATCCACGGCCATGAACTGCCGTTCGAGTTTCCGCAGGAGGTGCTGGACGAAGCCGCCTCGGTGCCGCTGGTGGTCGAGCCGGCAATGATCGGCGATCGTGTCGATCTGCGCAGCACGCCGCTGGTTACCATCGATGGCGAGGATGCCAAGGACTTCGACGACGCGGTGTACTGCGAGCCGAATGCCGATGGCTTCCGCCTGGTGGTGGCCATTGCCGATGTTTCGAACTACGTCCGCCCCGGCACACCGCTGGACGAAGAAGCGCAGAAGCGTGCCACCTCGGTCTACTTCCCGGGCTTCGTGGTGCCGATGCTGCCGGAGACGTTGTCCAATGGCATCTGCTCGCTGATGCCCAAGGTCGACCGCATGTGCTTCGTCTGCGACATGCAGATCGACCGCGATGGCCTGGTCACGCATTCGCGCTTCTACGAGGCCGTGATGAATTCGCACGCGCGCCTGACCTACACCCAGGTGTGGAAGGCGGTGGGCGAGGACGATGCCGATACCAAGGCCTGGATGGGTGACCTGCTGCCGCAGGTGCAGCGCCTGCACCAGCTGTACAAGGTGCTGTCAAAGGCACGTGCCAAGCGCGGTGCCATCGAGTTCGAAAGCAGCGAGGTACGCTTCGTGCTGGACAACCGTGGTGAAGTCACCCAGGCCGGCATGCTGGTGCGCAACGACGCGCACAAGCTGATCGAGGAATGCATGATCGCGGCCAATGTGGAGGCGGCGAAGTACCTGCTGTCGCGCCATGTGCCGGCCCCGTACCGCATCCACGAGAAGCCGCCGGAAACCAAGTACGCCGACCTGCTGGAATTCCTCAAGGAGTTCAAGCTGAGCCTGCCACCGTGGTCGAAGGTGCGCCCGGGTGACTACACCAAGCTGCTGAAGAAGATCCGCGACCGCCCCGATGCGACGCTGCTGGAGTCGGTGTTGCTGCGCAGCCAGAGCCTGGCGATCTACAGCCCGGAGAACCACGGCCACTTCGGCCTGGCGCTGGAGGCCTACGCGCACTTCACGTCGCCGATCCGTCGCTATCCCGACCTGCTGGTGCACCGCGCGATCAAGCATGCGCTGTCCGGCAAGCCGCTGGACAAGTTCACCTACAACGCCCGCGAGATGGCCGCGCTGGCGCTGCAGTGTTCCGAGCGTGAGCGCCGTGCCGACGAGGCCGAGCGCGAGGTCGACGAGCGTTACCGCGCGGCGTGGATGGAAAAGCACGTGGGCGGCCAGTTCGACGGCGTGATCAGCGGCGTGACCAGCTTCGGCCTGTTCGTGGAACTGGACGAGTCGAAGGTGCAGGGCTTGGTCCACGTGACCCAGCTGCCGCAGGACTATTACAAGTTCGACGCGACCCGCAAGACGTTGACCGGCGAGCGCCGCGGCGGCAGCTACCGGCTGGGCGACCGCGTGCGCATCCTGGTGCTGAAGGCCAGCATGGAAGAACGCAAGATCGACTTCCGCCTGGTGGAACACAAGGGTGAGGACGAGGGTGACGGGTTGCCACCGCTGCCTGAGCGGGGCAAGCCGGCCAAGCGGACCAAGAAGCAATATTGAAAGGCGTGCCGACCAACGGTCGGCACCCACCTCACCCGGTAGGTGCCAACCGTTGGTTGGCACGCACCGCTCGTCAGGTAGGTGTCGACCTTGGTCGACACGATCTTCCGGAGGAAAGCAGCAATGCAAGGCCAACCCGAATACAGCGGCGGTTGCCAGTGCGGCGCGATCCGCTTCCACGTGCGTGGCGCGCTGACCGACAGCTCGATCTGCCATTGCCGGATGTGCCAGAAGGCCTTTGGTGCCTACTACGCGCCGCTGGTGTCGGTACGCGGTGTGCAGTTCAGCTGGACCCGCGGCCAGCCGCGCTATTTCCAGTCGTCCAACGTGGTGCGGCGTGGCTTCTGCGCCGACTGCGGTACGCCATTGACCTACGAAGCGCCCGATGGCGTGGCGGTGGCTGCTGGCGCGTTCGACGAAGCCGAACGCCTGCCTCCGACGATCCAGTACGGGGTCGAACGCAAGCTGCCCTTCGTCGACAGCCTGGCCAGCCTGCCGGTACGGCGTACCGAGCAGGACATCGCGGCCCTGGACTTCCTGGCCACGATCGTGTCCCACCAGCACCCCGACCACGACACGCCGCACTGGCCACCGCGCAGCCGGTGAGGTTTGTGTAGAGCCGAGCCCATGCTCGGCGGCCTTGAAGCGCGGCCGCCGCCGATGCTCTACCATAGCCACCCCCTTTCCGGTCCCCGCCCGCATGAGCAAGAACAGCCAGTGGATCGTCGGCGTCAACGCCGTCGCCTCCTCCATCGAGAACGACGCCGAGAACGTCCGCGAAGTGCTGGTCGAGGCCGGAGCGAAGAACCCGCGCCTGACCGAGATCGAGGAAAACGCCCGCCGCAAGGGCATCGACGTGCGCAAGGTGAACAGCCAGGCGCTGGACGGTGTGGGCGGCTCGGTGCGCCACCAGGGCGTGGCCGCGCGCTATGCCGCCGCCCCCACCTACAGCGAGAACGAGCTGGAAGGCCTGGTCACTGCGGCCGAGGGCAAGGCGCTGCTGCTGGTGCTGGACGAGGTGCAGGACCCGCACAATCTGGGTGCCTGCCTGCGCTCGGCCGCTGCGGCCGGTGCGACTGCAGTGATCATCCCCAAGGACAAGTCGGCCACGGTCAACGCCACCGTGCGCAAGACCTCGGCCGGCGCCGCCGACCTCATCCCGGTGGTGGCGGTAACCAACCTGTCGCGCTGCCTGAAGGACCTGCAGAAGCAGGGCGTGTGGATCTACGGTCTGGCCGGTGAGGCCACCGCGTCGCTGTACCAGCTGGACCTGAAGGGCAACATCGCGCTGGTGCTGGGCGGCGAGGCCGATGGCCTGCGCCGCCTGACCCGCGAGAACTGCGATGGCCTGGTCAAGATCCCGATGCCGGGCGAGATCGAGAGTCTGAATGTTTCCGTCGCGGCCGGCGTCAGCCTGTTCGAGGCCGTGCGCCAGCGCGGTTGATCTGTTGAGCCGAGCCCACGCTCGGCTATCGCATACCCGATCAGGAAAGCAGCCGAGCATGGGCTCGGCTCTAAGAAGCCGCTACCCCGCGCTGCCACCCAGTGCCTTGAACAGGGTCACGTCGTTGTTCAGCTGGCCCTGGCGCACGCGCGCCAGCGACAGCTCGGCATCGCGCCGGGTCTGCTGCGCTTCCAGCCAGGTGCGCAGATCGGTAGCACCCACGCGATAACGCACTTCCTGCGCGCGCTCCACTTCCACCGCTTCCTCGTACGAAGCCTGCGAGGCAGCGACCTGGCGCGCCAGCTGCTCGCGCGCGGACAGGGCGTTGTCCACTTCCGAGAGCGCGGTGTACAGCGTCTTGCGGAAATTGGTCGCGGCGATCTGATAGCTGGTGCCGGCGATATCGGTATCCAGCTGCGCGCGCTGCAGGTTGAGGAATGGCAGCGAAAGGCCGGCACCCAGCGTGGCCACCGGATTGCGCAGTACATCGCCCAGCGAGGCCGCACTGGAACCGAGGCTGCCGGTCAGGCTCAGCGCCGGGTAGTACTGGGTGGCGGTGACCCTGATGGTCTTCAGGCTGTTGCGCAGGCGGAGTTCTGCCGCACGCAGGTCGGGGCGGCGGCCGAGCAGATCGGCCGGCAGCCCCTCGACAATGCGCGGGCTGTGTGCGCCCAGCAGGTCCTGCGGTTCGTCCTGCTGGGGCCAGGGCGTGCCGTCCAGCAGCACGGTCAGTGCGTTGCGCACCTCCACCCGCTGCTGTTCCAGCGCGCTCTGCGAGGCGCGCTGCGATTGCAGGTTCTGCAGCGCCTGGCGCACTTCCAGGCGCGATACCGCACCGGCGTCGAAGCGGGCCTGCACCAGTTCGCGGGTGCGCTCCAGCCGCTCCAGGTTGGCCTGGCCGGTGGCGATCGACTGGTTCAGGTAGGCCAGGTTCCAGTACTGGGTGATGGTGTCGCTGATCACCAGCAGGGCGGTATTCTGCCGGTCTTCCTCGCTGGCTTCGGCTTCCCAGCGGGCGATGTCGCGCTGGGTGCGCAGGCGTCCCCACAGATCCACCTCCCAGCCCAGCGATACGCCGGTGGAGTAGCTGCGGCGCCATTCGTCGGCCTGGTCGGTGGCGCGGCTGGCATTGCCGCTGACGCCCGATGACGAAGGCTGCGGCCACAGCGCGTTGCTGGCCAGGCCGGCCTGCAGGCGCGAACGCTGCACGGCCAGGCCGGCGGCGGCCAGGTCGCTGTTGGCGGCCAGCGCCTGCGCCACCAGGCGGTCCAGGCGCTCGTCGCCGAAGCCGCTCCACCAGGTGTCCTGGCGGATGTCGTGGCCCGGTGTGTCCAGGCTGCTGCGCGGGTCGTCGGCCGGTGCGTTGAGGGTGGCATCGCCACGCCCATACTGGGCCGCCACGTCGGGATCGGCCACCGGATAGCGGCCGACAGAGGCGCAGCCAGACAGGGCGAGCAGAACGGCACCCGCCAGCAGCCGGCGCGAGGGGGCAGGGAAGGGCAGTCGGGTCATCATCTTCATTCGCGTGCCAGGGCCTCTACCGGGTCGAGCTGCGCGGCGTTGCGCGCGGGCAGGAAGCCGAATGCCACGCCGATCAGGGTCGAGCAGGCGAAGGCGGCAACAATCGAGGCGGTGGAGAACAGCACCTGGAAGTCGCTGGCGAAGCGGCCGATCATCGAGCCCAGCAGCAGGGCCAGGCCGATGCCGAGCACGCCACCGAGCAGGCACACCAGCACCGCTTCGATCAGGAACTGCTGGCGGATATCACCTTGTCGTGCACCGACGGCCATGCGCACCCCGATCTCTCGGGTGCGCTCGGTCACCGACACCAGCATGATGTTCATCACGCCGATGCCGCCGACCAGCAGCGCGATGGCGGCGATGGCGCCGATCAGCAGGGTCATCGTGCGCGTGGTCTGTTCGATGGTGTCGCGGATCTCCGCGCTGTTGCTGAGGAAGAAATCCTCGGTGCCGTGGCGCATCGTCAGCAGGCGGGTGATCGCTTCCTGAGCGGCATCCATCGGTGTGTTGTCGTCCACGCGCACGGTGATGCTGGAGACATGGCTCTGGCCGAGCATGCGCGACATCACCGTGGTGTAGGGCACCCACACGCTGAGGCTGGTGCTGCCACCGAAGCCGAAACTCTGGCGCTTGGCCACGCCGACCACGCGTGCCGGCACGTTGCCGAGCAGGATCACCTGTCCGACCGGGTCGACATCGGGGAAGAACTGGGTCTGGGTGTTCTCGTCGATCACCGCCACCTGGCCCAGGCCCTTGACTGCATCGGCATCGAAGAAGCT
The DNA here is from genome assembly GCF_059370875.1 of Stenotrophomonas sp. YJH_SMC_81. Taxonomy (NCBI): domain Bacteria; kingdom Pseudomonadati; phylum Pseudomonadota; class Gammaproteobacteria; order Lysobacterales; family Lysobacteraceae; genus Stenotrophomonas; species Stenotrophomonas sp. YJH_SMC_81. The sequence goes on from NZ_JCAFUB010000004.1 coordinate 254,672, forward strand.
GCCACTGAGCAGAGTCACGCCCTTGACCCGGAAGAACTGCTCGCCGACGCCGCTGACCTGGGCGGTGGACGACTGGTTGCGGTAACGCGCGGTGACCGAGGTCGACACGCTGGGCGTGGCGCTGTCCACGTAGCTCTGCTTTGCCAGTGCATCGGCATCGCTGGCCTTGAGCGTCTGTACCCGCGCCGAGCGCATGTCGCCAAAACCGCGGCCGGGGTAGACGTCGATGGTATTGGTGCCGAGCGCGCTGATGTTCTGCAGGATCTGCTGCTGCGAGCCGTTGCCCAAGGCCACCACCGAGACCACCGAGGCGATGCCGATGATGATGCCGAGCATGGTCAGGAAGGTGCGCAGGCGATGGGCGTTCATCGCCAGCAGCGCCATGCGGAACGCTTCGGTGAAGCGGTCGCGGGCCGCCCGCCAGCTGTTGCCGTGGGCGACGCCGGTACTGGCTTCGCGCTGGGCGCGGTAACTCGGCGCATCCGGATTGGCGCGGTCGGCAATGATCTCGCCATCGCGGATCTCGATGATGCGCTGCGCGTGCTGGGCCACGCTCATGTCGTGGGTGACGATGATGATGGTGTGGCCTTCGGCATGCAGTTCGCCGAGGATCGCCATCACTTCCTCACCGGATTTCGTATCGAGCGCGCCTGTTGGTTCGTCGGCCAGGATCACCTCGCCGCCGTTCATCAGGGCGCGTGCGATCGACACGCGCTGCTGCTGGCCACCGGAAAGCTGGCCTGGCTTGTGATGCATGCGGTCGCCCAGCCCCAGCCGCCGCAGCAGTTGCTCGGCACGCGCGTTGCGCACCGGCCCGGGACTGCCGGCGTAAACGGCCGGCACTTCCACATTGCCGCGCGCGTCGAGGTCGCCGAGCAGGTGGTAGCGCTGGAAGATGAAACCAAAATGCTCGCGGCGCAGTTCGGCCAGTTCGTCCGGCTCCATCTTTCCGGTTTCGCGGCCGGCCACTTGGTAGCTGCCGCGAGTGGGACGGTCAAGGCAGCCGAGGATGTTCATCAGCGTCGACTTGCCCGAGCCGGACTGGCCAACGATGGCGACCATCTCGCCGGCGTGGATGTCGAGATGGACGTCGCGCAGTACGGCGATCACATCGTCGCCGGCCGGGAATTCACGTCGCAGGTCGCGCAGGCGCAGCAGCGGCGCCGTCGTGCTCATCGGCGCCCCATGCCCGGGCCACCGACCCGCATCTGCATGCCGCCGCGGTTGCCGCCGGTGCTGGCACCGGCCGCACCGGCTTCGCCGACCACCACGCGCTCGCCTTCCTTCAAGCCGGACAGGATCTCGGCCGAGGCGCCGTTGTTGATGCCCACGGTGACCTTGCGCGGCTGCGGTTGGCCCTCGTCGTCCAGCACCCGCACCATCCGCTCATCGCCACGGCGCTTCGGTCCCAGTGCCACCGCCGGCACCATCAGCACGCCCTTGGCCTGCTTGAGCAGTACCGAGACCTGCGCGGTCATGTCGATGCGCAGCGTGCCGTCCGGGTTTTCCACATCAAACAGCGCGTTGTAGTAGACCGCGCTGCTGGAGCTGGAGCTGGAGGAGCTGCTGGAGCTGGACGAATTCTCGTTGGCGATCGAGGCCGGCGCCGGATTGATCTGGCGCAGCGTGGCGTGATACTTGCGGTCCGGGTCGCCCAGGGTGGTGAAGTACACCGGCATGCCGGGCTTGATCTTGACCACGTCGGCCTCGGAGATCTCGGCATTGACGGTGACCACGTCCAGCCGCGCCAGCATGACGATGGTCGGTGCGGTCTGGTTGGCGTTCACGGTACGGCCTTCTTCGGCCACCACCGCGACCACGGTGCCGTCCATCGGTGCGGTGATGCGGGTGTAGGCCAGGTTGGCGCGGGCGGTGCCCAGCTCGGTTTCGCGGCCCTTGATCTGCGCCTCGTAGGACTGCAGTTGGGCGCGGGCGGTCTTCAGCTGTGCCTCGGCGGCATCGTATTCCTGGCGCGAGGTGGCCTCGGCGGCCAGCATCTGCTGCTGGCGCGCGAACTCCAGTTCGGCCTGGCGCAGGGTGGCTTGCTGCACCGCGCGCTGGGCAGTGACCTGGTCCAGCGAGGCCTGCGCGTTGAGCACCTGGTTCTGCTGGGTGGTGGCATCGATCTCGGCGATCAGGTCGCCTTCCTTCACGGTGTCGCCCAGCTGTACCTTCAGCGATTTGATCTGGCCCGAGGCCTGCGCGCCGACGCTGACCAGCTTGTAGGCGTCGATCACGCCGGTGGCATCCACCGTTTGTTCAATGTCACCGCGGCTGACCGGCGAGGTTGCCACCGCCGGGGCGGCGGGCTTGCGCAGCAGCCACCAGGCGGTCGCGGCGACGATCAGGGCGAGCAGGGCGATCAGCATCAGGCGACTCCGGCGGGTCGCTGGCAGCAGGCGGAACGTCACGTCGTGGCTTCACTCTCGAGGCCGCGAAGGCGGCGTTGGTGGGCATTGTGAAGACCGGGCGATGGACGGCTCAATCCTCGGGGTATGTCTGTATGTAACACTGTCGGTGAACAGGCGTAACCACAGGTATCCCGCCCGCGGGTGGATACACTGGTACGCATTGCCCCGGATGCGGTTCAGCTGCCGACACGGGATGATCGCGACATGGAGACTGAAAACCCGATGCATCGACTGCTGATCGTCGACGACGACAACGACATCCGCACGCTGCTGGCCGAGCAGCTCGGCCGCGCCGGCTACCAGGTGAGCACTGCGGCCGATGGCACCGCCATGCGCCAGCTGCTGGACCGCGAGCACGTGGACCTGATCGTGCTGGACCTCAACCTGCCGCGCGAGGATGGTCTGACCCTGTGCCGTGACCTGCGTGCGCGTTCGAACACGCCGGTGATCATGCTGACCGCGCGCGCCGAGCCGATCGACCGCGTGCTGGGCCTGGAAATGGGCGCCGACGACTACCTGGCCAAGCCGTTCGAGCCGCGCGAGCTGCTGGCGCGCATCCGCAACGTGCTGCGCCGGACCGAGGCGCTGCCGGCCAACCTGGAACCACTGGCGGTACGCCGCGCGCGTTTCTCGCGCTGGGTATTCGACCTGGAGCATCGCCACCTGGTCGATCCGGATGGCCGCGTGGTGGTGCTGTCCGGCGCCGAGTTCCGCCTGCTGCGGGTGTTCATCGCCCACGCCAACAAGGTGCTGTCGCGCGAGCAGCTGGTCGCGCTCAGCAGTGGCCGCAACTACGAGGCTCAGGACCGCGCGATCGACCTGCAGGTCAGCCGCCTGCGCAACAAGCTGGGCGACGATGGTGGCCCGGATGGACTGATCAAGACCGTGCGCAACGAAGGCTACGTGCTGGCCTCGTCGGTCAACCTGGAATAAACCGCGATGAAGCGCCTGCGCCATTTCCTGTCCTCGATGGTCGGGCGGTTGTTCGTGATCCTGCTGCTGGGCATGGCGGTGGCTGCGATCGGCGCGACCATGCTGGCCACCTCCAAGCGCCAGCAGGAGTTCGAGCGGCAGAACCTGAACCGCATCGCCGACCGCCTGCAGGGCTACGTCAACCTGCTGGACGGCAATCCGGAGCTGCGCGAGCGCCTGCTGGCGATCGGCGGGCCGAGCGTGCGCGCGCTGCAGCCGGGCGCACGCCTGGGGCGTGCCGACACGGCGCTGATGGAAGTACTGGAAGACCGCCCCGGGCCGGTGTCGCGCGCGCACGTGCACTTCGCTTCGTTCCGCTCCTGCATTCCCAAACTGCAGGAGCTGCTGCCGCCGCCGCCGCCGGGCCACCGGCGGCCGCCGCGCGAACGCGACCCCGCGTTCATCCCGCCCAGATGCCGTGCAGTGGACGTGACCCTCAACGACGGCACGCTGCTGAAGCTGGCACTGGACTCGCCGGCGGTGGCGCACAACGGCATCCTCGCCGTGGACCCATGGTTCCTGACCCTGCTGGTGCTGGCGATTGCCGTGCTGGCCTATATCGTCGCGCGCATGGCCAGCGCGCCGCTGCAGGAACTGGCCGCAGCCGCAGAAGACCTTGGCGATGACCTGCAGCGCGACCCGTTGCCACTGCGCGGGCCGCGCGAAGTGCAGCGTGCCGCCGAAGCCTTCAACGCCATGCAGCACCGCCTGCAGCGGCACCTGGCCGAACGCACGCAGATGCTGGCGGCGATCACCCACGACCTGCAGACGCCGCTGACGCGGCTGCGCCTGCGCCTGGAGAATGTCAGCGACGAGGCCCTGCGTGAGCGCCTGATCGGCGACCTGGCGGCGATGCAGGCGCTGGTGCGCGAGGGCCTGGAACTGGCGCGCAGCGCCGAGAGTGCCGAGCAGCGCGCCGCACTGGACCTGGATTCGCTGCTGGAGAGCATTGTTGAGGACGCCGCCGAAGGCGGCGGTGATGTGGTCTTCGAAGGGGGCAGTGGTTCGGTGCTGATGTTGCGTCCGTTGGCCATGCACCGGCTGTTCTCCAACCTGGTGGACAACGCGGTGATGTACGCGCAGCGGGCACGGGTGCGGGTTGAGCGGAGCGGCGGTGCAATTACCGTGGTGGTGGCCGATGACGGCCCGGGCCTGGCCGAAGAGCAGCTGGAGGCGGTGTTCGATCCGTTCGTGCGGGTGGAGACCTCGCGTTCGCGCGAAACCGGCGGGGCCGGCCTGGGCCTGACCATCGCGCGCGCCCTGGCCGAGAAGGACGGCGCCCGGCTGTGGCTGCGCAACCGGGCCGAAGGTGGCCTGGAGGCGGTGGTGCAGTGGCCGGCCAGTGCCCAGGTGGTGGCGCCCGGCCGCGCCGGCTGAGTCGGCGCGCTGCGGACGGTGACGCCGGGGCCGCGGTTTGGCCTATCATCTGCGCATCTCCCCAGTCTCCCCCCGATGAGCCAGCCCGTTCCTGCCGGCATGCCATTGCACGCTGCCCGGCCGTTCCCGCACGCTGCCGCGTCCTGCAGCCGCACCTGGCCGCCGCCGCTGCGGTGATGGGCGGGCAGGGGGACAAGAGGCGCTGGGTGGAGCGCCGCGCATCAGGATTCAGGCGGGCACTGCGGCAGGGCCTGTTGTGGCTGCTGCTGGCCCTCGCGCTGCCGTTGGCTGCGCAGGAAGGCGCGCCCCCGCTGCGCGACTACGCCATTGATGTATGGACCTCGCGCAATGGCCTGCCGCACAACTCGCTGCGCGACATTGCGCAGACACCGGAAGGCCATCTGTGGTTCGCCACCTGGGAAGGGCTGGTGCGCTACAACGGCCTGGATTTCACCGTGTTCGACCGCAGCACGCGCCCGGGCCTGCGCGACAACGGCATCGGTGCTCTGTTCGTCGACCGCCAGGGCGGACTGTGGATCAGCGATTCACGCGGCAACGTCAGCCACCGTGGCAGTGATGGCCAATGGCGGGTCTGGGAGCACCAGGCCGATACGCCGCAGGTGTTGATCCAGTCCATGCAGATGGACAGCCAGGGGCGGCTGTGGCTGCTGTACGAAGGCAAGGGCATCGGCTACCTGACGCCGGACAGCGGCATTGTCTACCAGGCGCCGGCGGCGGACCTGCCGATGGCGATGAGCTTCACCAGGCTGGTGGTCGACGCGCAGGACCGGGTCTGGGTCGGTACGCTGGACGGGCTGGTGCTGCGCGACAACGATGGCGTGCTCAAGCGCGCCCCCGCCGCATGGGGGCTGGGTGCCGGCAGTGGCCTGTCGTGGCCCTACCGTGCGCCGGATGGCGCGTTGTGGATCGTCGCCGGTGAGCGCCTGTACCGGGTGGAGGACGACCAGCTGGTGCTGGTGCACCGCCTGCCGGGCCAGCTGCACATGACCTCGATGCTGCAGGACCGGCACGGTGACCTGTGGCTGGGAACCGAGAACCAGGGCCTGCTGCGCATCTCCGCACATGGCCTGGAGCGACTGCCGGCCGGCCTGAACCTGCCGGGCGGACGCGTGGTCAGCCTGCGCGAGGATGCCGAAGGCAGCATCTGGGTGGGCGCCAACGGCGGGCTCTATCGCCTGCGCGAAACGCTGTTCAGCAGCTACACCGAGCGCGATGGGCTCAGTGGCGACTACGTGCGCACGGTATTCGAGGATCGAGATCGCCAGCTGTGGGTCGGCAGCGCCAGTGGCTTGGACCTGCAGACGCCGGATGGCCGGTTCCGTGCCGTGCCGCTGCACAACCGCGGTGGCAAGGCACCGTCCGTCCTGAGCCTGGCGCAGGGGCCGGATGGTGATCTGTGGGTGGGCACCTTCGGCGATGGGGTCTACCGGCTCGGCCGCGACGGCCACCTGCGCCACAACTACGCGGCAGCCGACGGCATGCCGGGTGGCAACATCCGTGCGATCAGCGTTGATTCCCAGGGCGTGGTCTGGGCCGGCACGCAGAAGGGCGTGGTGCGCATCGACGGCGACCATGTGCAGGTCTCGAACGTGCCGGGCATGCCCGGCGGCCTGATCACCGCGCTTGAGCATGACCATCAGGGCAACCTGTGGATCGGCACCATCGAAGGCATCCGCGTGCTGCGCGGCGACCACGTGCAGTCGATCGATCTGGCGCCGCTGGGCGGTGGCCGCAGCGTGTTCGGCTTCCACCAGCTGGGCGACGCGATGTGGATCAGCAGTGATCGCGGCCTTTACCGCTGGCGCAATGGCAGGCTGGCACGGGTCGGCCTGGAGCAGGGCATGCCGGTGGATGCGGTGTTCCAGCTGGTGCCGGATCGCCTTGGCAATGTGTGGATCAGCAGCAATCGCGGCGTGTTGCGCACCGATATGGCCACCCTCAACGCCGTGGCCGATGGCCGCACGCCGCGGGTGGCGGTGGAGCGTTACAACGAGATCGACGGCATGGCCAATGCACAGGCCAACGGCAGCTCCAGCCCATCGGCGATCCTGCGCCAGGACGGCACGTTCTGGGTGGTCACCGCAGGCGGCCTGAGCACGGTCGACCCGCAGCGCCTGCAGCGTTTCCGCGAGCGGCCATCGCCGCCAGCCGCGATCGAGAGCGTGCAGGTGGATGGCGCGCCGGTGCATTGGGAAGGGCCGGATCGCAACCATGTTCCCGGGGGGCGCCGGTTGGCGGTGAGCTATGTCGGCCTGAGCTACCTGATGTCCGACCGGATCCGCTACCGCACGCGGCTGGACGGGCTGGATGCCGGCTGGGTCGAGCGCGGCCCGCAGCGCAGCGTCGAGTTCGTCGGACTGCCGCCGGGCGACTACACCCTGCATGTGGCGGCCGCCCATCCCGGCGGCAGCTGGGGCCAACAGGAGGCGGTGTGGAGCTTCACCGTGGAGCCGTTCTGGTGGCAGCGCCGCAGCGTGCAGGTGCTGGCGGGGATGCTGCTGCTGGCTGGCCTTGTGGCCCTGTACCGGCTGCTGCTGCAGCAGCTGAAGGCCAGCAATCTGCGCCTGGCACGGCGGGTGGACGAAGCGACCTTCGACCTGCAGGCCAAGACGGTGCACCTGCAGGCGCTGAACCAGGAAAAGACCGAACTGGCCGAGCGCCTGGCGCGCCAGGCCGAAGCCTTCGAGCGGCAGGCCCGCGAGGATGCCCTGACCGGCCTGGCCAATCGCCGCGCCTTCGACGAAACGCTGGCGCGTGACTTCGCCCGGTCACAGCGCAGTGGTCATCCGTTGTGCCTGGTGGTGCTCGACATCGATCACTTCAAGGAGGTCAACGACCGCCACAGCCACAGCATCGGCGATGCCGTGCTGGTGCAGGTGGCGTCATTGATCGCAGCGGCCTGCCGCGACTCCGACCTGCCGGCGCGCACCGGCGGCGAAGAGTTCGCGCTGCTGCTCAACGACACCCGCCTGGAGGAAGCCGCACAGCTGTGCGCGCGCCTGCGTGGCCTGTTCCATGATCATCCCGATTGGGGCGGCGTGGCGGGCCTGCGTGTCACCTTCAGCGCGGGCCTGGTAGAGCTGGATGCCGACGACCGCACCCCGGCACTGCTGTACCAGCGCGCCGACCGCGCGCTGTACCGTGCCAAGAGCGACGGCCGCGATCGCACGAGCATCGGTTGATCACATCCACGCATGGCGTGGATCTACTGGAGTGCCGCACCAAGCGGCGGTGCCGACCAATGGTCGGCACCCACCAAAGGAGTACCCACCACAGAGGTCGTCGGCAGCCCCAACGAGCGCAGCGATCCGCTGTTGCTCCTGCTTTTCTGATCTTTCCGTGGCACCCAGCAACGTGTCCGTGGCCGGACGGGTGGGCTGCGCAGGGGCGTGAGCCGCATGGATGCGGCGACCGAGCTTACATGGACGTACTTGCAGCGTCCCCTGCGCAGTCCACCCGCCCGGCCCAACTGATGATTCGCTTCACGCCACGAGGGGCTCCGCCGTTGGCCGCTTCACCGCGGCCAGGCGTTGGCGATGGTGCAGAACAGCCGCGCGGTCTGCTCGGTGTCATACACCGCGCTGTGTGCCTCGTTGGCATCCCAACCCAGCCCGGCGGCGGTGGCCGCACGCGCCAGCACGGTCTGGCCGTAGGCGATACCGGCCAGGGTGACCGTGTCGAACACGCTGAACGGATGGAACGGGTTGCGCTTGTGGCCGGTGCGGGCCACGGCCGCGTTGACGAAGCCGAGGTCGAAATGCGCGTTGTGGCCCACCAGGATCGCGCGCTGGCAGCCGTACTTCTTCATCGCCGCACGCACCGGAGTGAAGATGTGGTCCAACGCCGCTTTTTCTTCCTTGGCCAGCCGGAACGGGTGGTCGAGGATGATGCCGGTCACTTCCAGCGACTTCGGATCGATTTCCAGGCCCTCGGCTGGGACCACGTGGGCACTGGCGGTGTGGCCGGGGTAGAGCAGGCCGTTCTCGTCCATCTCGATCGGCACCGCAGCGATTTCCAGCAGCGCATTGCGCTGGCTGTCGAAGCCACCGGTTTCCACATCCACCACCACCGGCAGGAAGCCGCGGAAGCGTTGTGACATCGCGCGCTGCGCCTGGGGTACTGCGGAATCGGGAGCGGCGGCAGGTGCGGAGGGGGAGTCAGTCATGCGTGAATTCTAGCAGAGCGACCCTGAGCGCCCGGCCAGCCTTCTGCGCATGGGTTCCCTGCGTGGGCGTGTGTCGACCAAGGTCGACACCTACCGGGCACCGCACGCTCAGGATTCCGGTGCCAACCTTGGTTGGCACACGGCGCACCGATCATGGCCGGCATCTAGCGCACCGCAGGCCGTGCCGTCGTGACCGATAGCTGCCACCGGGCCAACCAGGCGTCCACGCTCAGCTTGCCGGCGCCAGTGAAGATCAGCGGCAGCAGCATGGCCATGAACAGCACCGGCAGCTTGAAGTTGCCGTAGCCCTGGTCGCTGATGGCATACCCCATCGCGAGGTCACCCAGCGAATTCCATTGCATCGGCCAATGCACCGCATAGGTCGCCACCACGGTCAGCACCAGCAGGCTGGCGGCGGCGAAGCGGGTACCGAAACCAAACAGCAGGCAGGCCGCGCCAACCAGTTCGAACCAGGTGGCCAGCTGCCAGTTCAGGGCAGCAGGCAGTTGGTTGAACGGGAACGGGAAGGCGTCCTGCAGGTCGGCGAACCAGTTCTGGCCGTGCAGCTTCTCACGGCCGGATTCGAAGTATTCCCAGGCCAGCAGCAGGCGCAGGCCCAGCGGCGCCACCCAAGGGGCGAGACGGTCCAGCCGGCCGCGCGCGGCGGCCAGGAGCGGCAGGTTCATCGTTGGATCTCCAGTGGAAGAGGCGTCAGGGCGGGGGTGCGGCCGGGCCGATCACGCCGGCCTGCAGGAACTGCAGCAGCAGTGCAGCACCGGGCTCGGCCAGTGCGTCTTCGGCCAGGCCGTGCGAGGTGGCCAGCTGCTGCAGGTACGTCTGTCCTTCCAGGCCGGGCCGTTCGCCGATGCTGGCCAGCAGGTGTACCGCCAGCGGGCTGAGCGCGGCGAATCGCACTTCACCGTCGGCTTCGCGGCGGACCAGCAGGCCGGTGGGTTCTGGAAGGGGCTGGGTCGGCGCATCCTCTGCACCGAGACGGTGCACCGGCCATTGGTACAGCAGCGGCCATGCCAGCGGCGAACGCCGCAGCGGCACCCGAAGTGGATCAGTATCGCCAGGCGCAGGAAGCGGTTCGGCCTGCAGCTGGTACAGCGCGGTTTCCACCCACTCGTAGTGCGCCAGTTCGGCCAATGCCGGGTGCGGCAGCTGTGGCTGCGCCTGCAGCCACTGCACAAATTCAGCGGCCAATTCGGTGAACAGCGGTGTCTGGCAGCGATGCGTGGCGAAGTAGTGGCGCACCAGGGCGCTCCAGGCCGGTTCGCCAAGCAGGCGCACGCAGACCGGGAAACCGTTGCTCAACAGGCCGAGCAGGTTGTTGAACAGCAGGTGCCGGTATACCGCGACCCGGCGTGGATCCAGGCCGGCCGGCGCAGGTACCGCCTGCGGGTCGCGCAGGTGTGCGGTGAACGCGTGCTGCTGCGCGCGCAGGGTGTCGGCGGAATCAATCATGTGCCATCCCGGCGTGCGTGGCCTGCAGGCGGCGGATGGTCTGCAGTTCGCCCTGCAGTTCTGCATAAGGCGGGAAATTGAAATCGCGTTCGAGCAGGGTGGGGCGCGGGCCGATGCGTGCATAGGTACGTGCCAGCAGCGCCCAGACCGGATCGATCACCGCGCTGCCGTGGGTATCGATTTTCAGGTCCGGGGCTTCATCCAGATGACCGGCCACATGCAGGCAGACGATGCGCTGCGCAGGCAGGCCGGCGATGAAGGCATCGGCATCGTAGCCGTGGTTGCAGGCGTTGACGTAGACGTTGTTGACGTCCAGCAGCAGGTCGCAGTCGGCTTCGGCGAGCACCGCATTGGTGAACGCCAGCTCGTCCATCGCCGGTTCCGGTGCCAGGTAGTAGGACACGTTCTCCACCGCGATACGGCGGCCCAGCAGGTCCTGCACCGTGCGGATGCGCGCGGCGGTATGGCGCACGGCTTCGTCGGTAAAGGGAATCGGCAGCAGGTCGTACAGGTGGCCGTCGTCGCTGCAGTAGCTCAGGTGCTCGCTGTACAGCGGCACGCGGTGCTTCTCCAGGAACCGGCCGACCTGTTCCAGCAGCTGGGTATCCAGCGGTGCACTGCCGCCCAGCGACAGCGACAGGCCGTGGCAGCTCAGCGGATGGCGCTGCGCCAGTTCGGCCAGGGCATCACCGGCCGGGCCGCCGACATGGATCCAGTTCTCCGGTGCGCATTCGAGGAAGTCGAAGTCGCCTTCCGGGGCGTCACGCAGGTCCTGCAGCAGCGCCCGGCGCAGGCCCAACCCGGCGGCCGCCGCACGAAGCGGCGACCGCGGGTGGACGAGGCTGGCGCGGACGTCAGTGCTTGCCACCGCACTTGCCTTCGCCGCACTTGCCTTCAGCCGACTTCGTGTCGCCGGCCTTGGCCTTGGCGCCCGCTGCGCCGGCAGCCTTGCCCTTGTCGGCACCGCACTTGCCTTCGCCGCTCTTGCCATCGGCACCACACTTGCCTTCGGCGTGCTTGGTTGCGTCAGCGGCCATCTTGGTGTCGGCGGCCTTGGCATCGGTGCTGGCCTTGGCTGCCTGGCCGGCCACAAGGTAGCCCTGGGCGAGGTCGCTCATGCTCAGCGCCGAGGCGCTGGCGGTCATGCCCAGGCCGGCGGCCAGGGCGGTAGCGGTCAGCAGGGACAGGGTCTTGTTGGAACTGCTCATCGGTCTTACTCCTGGGTGGTGGGCAGGTGCCCGGGGTGAAACGATGGTGCAGCGATCCTACTCAACGAATCCTCGCCAAGAACTCAAATTTTCGTGAGATTTGTTACAGAAGCATCCGGAAGGTCTGCGCCGGGCAAGCACGGCGCCCACAACGCGGGCGGAACACCGCAAAAAAGGAAGGCCGCTGTCACAGGACAGCGGCCACCTTGGAGTCGACTCCGGTGTTGCAGTGCAGCGTCAGGGCTGGCCGGTGCTGGAGGTCTCGTCACGCTTCTCACGCGGTGGCAGCGGCTGCTCGCCGTGCACCAGGAACCACACGTTCTCGGCGATGTTGGTCGCGTGGTCGCCCACGCGCTCCAGGTTCTTGGCCATGAACAGCAGGTGGGTGCACGGGGTGATGTTGCGCGGGTCTTCCATCATGTACGTGAGCAGCTCGCGGAACAGCGCCGTGTACTGGGCGTCCAGGCGGGCGTCGTCCTCGCGCAGTGCCAGTGCGGCCTCGGCATCGTTGTCGCGGTAGGCGGCGATGGCACGGCGCACCTGCTGCGCGGCCAGGCGGCCCAGCGCGCGCAGGCCCTGGATCTGCGGCAGCGGCGGCACCTTGCCCAGCGCGATCGAGCGCTTGGCCACGTTCGCTGCATAGTCGCCGATGCGCTCGATGTCGGCCGGGATGCGCAGGCCAGCGAGGATCTCGCGCAGGTCGCGCGCCATCGGCCCACGCAGCGCCAGGCGCATCACGTCGTGGCTGATCTGCTGCTCAAGCGCGTCGATCGCTTCGTCGTTGGCGATGATGCGATGGGCGGCGTTCTCATCGCGTTTCTCGATCACGTCCATCGCCGCTTCGAGCTGGGCGACGGCCATCTCGCCCATGCGCACGATTTCGGCCACCAGGCGCTGCTGCTCCTCGTCGTAGCTCTTGACGATGTGGTCGTTGGGAAGGTTCATGGTTGTTCCGCTCTGTAGAGTCGAGCCATGCTCGACAGACGTTGTCTGGAGAGTCGAGCCACGCTCGACTGAGGTTTCAGCCGAAGCGACCGGTGATGTAGTCCTCGGTCTGCCGCTGCGACGGCTGCGAGAAGATCACTTCGGTGCGGTCGTGCTCGATCAGGTCGCCCAGGTACATGAAGGCGGTGTAGTCGGACACGCGCGCAGCCTGCTGCATGTTGTGGGTGACGATCACGATCGTGTACTCGTGCTTGAGTTCTTCCACCAGCTGCTCGATGCGGCTGGTCGAGATCGGGTCCAGCGCCGAGGTCGGCTCGTCCAGCAGCAGCACCGACGGGCGCAGGGCCACGGCACGGGCGATGCACAGGCGCTGCTGCTGGCCACCGGACAGGCCCAGTGCGCTCTGCCCCAGCTTGTCCTTCACTTCGTCCCACAGTGCGCCCTGGCGCAGCGCCTGCTCGACGCGGTCGGCCATATCGGCCTTGCTCAGCTTCTCGTGGTGGCGGATGCCGTAGGCCACGTTCTCGAAAATGGTCATCGGGAACGGCACCGGCTTCTGGAACACCATGCCGACCTTGCTGCGCAGGCGGTTCATCGGGTACTTCGGCGACAGGATGTTCTCGCCGTCCAGCAGCACTTCACCGCGCGCTTCCAGCTTCGGGTACAGCGCGTAGATGCGGTTGAAGATGCGCAGCAGGGTCGATTTGCCGCAACCGGAAGGACCGATCAGCGCGGTCACGCGCTTCTCCGGGATTTCCAGGTTGATGCCCTTCAGGGCATGGAACTTGTCGTAGTAGAAGTCCAGTCCGCGCGCGGCAAGCTTGACCGGAGCCGGGGTGTGCAGGCTCTCGTGCGAGGACGGCACGGCGATGCGCTGCATCGGCACGGCGTTGGAAAGGTCGTTCATGGCGTTATCCACGGAAAGGTCAGTCATGGGAGATACGGTTGCGCAGCAGGATGCCGCGGGCGGCAAGGCTGACCAGCAGCACGAAGACAGTCAGCACCAGGGCACCGGCCCAGGCCAGTACCTGCCAGGATTCATACGGGCTGCCGGCGAACTGGTTCATCACCACCGGCACCGAAGCCATTGGCTGGAAGATGTTGTTGTTCCAGTACTGGTTGCCGAAGGCGGTGAACAGCAGCGGAGCGGTCTCGCCGGAAATGCGGGCCAGCGCCAGCAGGATGCCGGTGATGATGCCGGCCGAGGCACTGCGGTACAGCACCTGCACGATCACCTTCCACTGCGGGATGCCCAGCGACAGGGCCGCTTCGCGCATCTGCGAGGGCACCAGGCGCAGCATTTCGTCGGTGGTGCGTACCACCACCGGCAGCACGATGAAGGCCAGCGACAGGGCGCCGGCGAACGCCGAGAAGTTGCCCCCGGTCTGCATCACGTACAGCGTGTAGACGAACAGGCCCAGCACGATGGACGGCGCCGACAGCAGGATGTCGTTGACGAAGCGGACCACGGTGCCGGCCTTGCGGGCGTTGCCATACTCGGCCAGCCAGGTACCGGCCAGCACGCCCAGCGGGGTGCCGATGCCGATGGCCAGTGCACACATCACGGCACTGCCGAAGAAGGCGTTGGCGAGGCCGCCGTCCTGCATCGGCGGCGGGGTCATCTTGGTGAACAGATCCCAGTTGATGCCGGCCAGGCCCTTGGCAGCCAGGGTGAACAGGATCCAGCCCAGGAAGAACAGGCCGAACAGGGCGGTGGCGCAGGACGCAGTGATCGCAACGACGTTGCCGATGCGGCGGCGCAGGTACAGCGAATCAGCGGTGGTGGACATCAGTTGCCCTCCTTGCGGGACAGGCGCATCAGCATCAGGCGGGCGATGGCCAGCACCACGAAAGTGACGATGAAGAGGACGAAGCCGAGCAGCAGCAGGGCCGAACGGTAGGTTTCAGTGGCTTCGCCGAAATCATTGGCGATCAGCGCGGCGATGGTGGTGCCCGGTTCCAGCAGCGACGGCGACAGGCGCACGCTGTTGCCGATCACGAAGGCCACCGCCATCGTTTCGCCCAGCGCGCGGCCCAGGCCGAGGAAGATGCCGCCGATGACCGCCGAACGGGTGTAGGGCAGGACGATGTCCCAGCTCACTTCCCACTTGGTGGAGCCCAACGCGTAGGCCGATTCCTTCAGACGGGTGGGCACGGTCAGGAACACCTCGCGCATCACCGAGGAAATGAACGGAATGACCATGATGGCCAGCACGAAACCGGCGGTGAGCATGCCGATGCCCAGCGGCGGGCCCTGGAACATCGGGCCGATGACCGGCCATTCGCCCAGGGTCTCGTTGAGGAACGGGGTGACGTACTCGGTCATCACTGGCACCAGCACGAACAGGCCCCACATGCCGTAGATGATCGAGGGGATGCCGGCCAGCAGTTCGATGGCGGTACCGACCGGGCCACGCAGCCAGCGCGGCGCGACTTCGGTGAGGAAGAAGGCGATGCCGAAGCTGACCGGCACGGCGATGACCATCGCGATGACGGCGGTGACCAGGGTGCCGTAGATCGGAGCCAGGGCGCCGAACTTGTTTTCGACCGGATTCCAGTCGGCGGAGAAGAAGAAGCTCAGCCCCTGCATCTGCAGGGCATGGCGACCGCCCCACAGCATCGACAGCGCGGCGCAGGCCAGGGCGATCAGTACGAAGATGACGGTGCCGACCAGCACCCATCGGAACAGTTTGTCGTTGCGGGCATCACGCGCATCACGCGTGGACGGGGCGGCTACAGGCTGGGCGATGGCATTCATGGGGACGGCTGGGCCAGGAAGGGGCGGGGCGGCACGGCGTGGAACAAGCGGTGCCCGCGCGGGGCGGGCACCGTCGAGTCCATCACTTCAGGTCGGTCGCCCAGTAGGCCTCGATCTGCTTGACCAGTTCGGCCGGCAGCGGCACGTAGTGAAGCTCGTTGGCCTGGGCCTGGCCGTTCTCGAAGGCCCACTTGAAGAAGGCCAGGGTGTCCTGGTTGCGCTTGGCGTCCTTCGGCTGCTTCTGCATCAGCATGAAGTTGGTGGCGGTGATCGGCCACGCCTGCTCGCCCGGGGCGTTGGTGATGACCAGGTTGAAGTCCTTGGCGCTGGCCCAGTCGGCGCTGGCGGCCGCAGCGGCGAAGGTTTCCGCGCTCGGCTCGACCCAGTTGCCGGCGGCGTTCTGCATGGCGGTGTACGGCATGCCGTTCTGCAGGGCATAGGCCAGTTCGACGTAGCCGATCGAGCCCTTGATCTGCTTCACGTAGGACGCAACGCCTTCATTGCCCTTGCCACCGACGCCGTCCGGCCACTGCACCGAGGTGCCTTCGCCGACCTTGCTCTTCCACTCCGGGCTGACCTTGGACAGGTAGTTGGAGAAGTTGAAGGTGGTGCCCGAACCGTCCGAACGGTGGACCAGGGTGATCTTGCCGTCCGGCAGCTTCACGCCCGGGTTGGCGGCGACGATCGCCGGGTCGTTCCAGGTCTTGACCTTGCCCAGGAAGATGTCGGCCAGCAGGGCGCCGCTCAGGCGCAGCTTGCCGGCTTCCAGGCCTTCGATGTTGACCACCGGCACCACGCCGCCGATGGCCGACGGGAACTGCGCCAGGCCGGCCTGGGCCAGCTCCTCGCTGCTCAGCGGCTTGTCGGACGAACCGAAGTCGACGGTCCCGGCCTTGATCTGGGCGATGCCGCCGCCGGAGCCGATCGACTGGTAGTTGATCTTGGCGCCGGTGCTGGCGTTGTAGTCAGCCGACCACTTGGAGACCAGCGGGAAGATGAAGGACGCGCCCGCGCCGGACACTTCGGCGGTCACCTTGGCACCGGCGGCGGCCGGAGCGGCGTTACCGTCGGCAGCCGGCTGCTGCGCGGCCTGCTTGTCGCCACCGCAGGCCGACAGGCCCAGGGCGATGGCCAGGGAAAGGGCGGCAAGGCCGGCCGAGTGCAGTTTCATGGTCACTCCATAGCGGGGAAGAGCCGACGTGGTCGGCGGATGCGGCTATGAAATGATGTTTTTGTTACAGCCGTATTACGACCATGACAGAGGTGTCCTGGATCACGTTCTGACAAGGGTTTCACAGGGTTGGCGCCGATCCGGCCGGGACCCGGAAACCCCGGATCTGCGCACTGATATGACGGCGGGTTGGTCCTTGCAGCGTCAATGCGCGACAGCTCCCTGCCCACGGTAGGTGCGGACCGTTGGTCCGCACGCTCCAGAGCGCAGCCGAGCGTCGGCTCGGCTCTACAGAGGCAGGTGCATCCCCGAAAACAAGAAGAGCGCGAGATCTCGAGGATCTCGCGCCCGGGTGGGAGCGGCGGGGGAGAGAGGACCCGCCGCCCCCGTTCCTGCAGGGGAACGCGCTTACTTCAGGTTCTGCGACCAGTAGGTCTCGATCTGGCGGACCAGGCTGTCCGGCAGCGGCACGTAGTCCAGCTGGCGGGCCTGGGCGTCGCCGTTCTTGTAGACCCAGCGGAAGAACTCCTGGGTCGCCTTGCCATTGGCAGCATTCTTCGGCGTCTTCTGCACCAGGATGAAGTTGGTGGCGGTGATCGGCCAGGACTCGGCGCCCGGCGCATTGGTCATCACCAGGTAGAAGTCGCGGGCGTTGGCCCAGTCGGCGCTGGCAGCGGCGGCAGCGAACGAGGTGTCGCTCGGCTGCACGAACTTGCCGGCGGCATTCTTCATCGCGGTGTAGGAGAGCTTGTTCTGAAGCGCGTAGGACAGTTCGACATAGCCGATGCCGCCCTTGATCTGCTTCACATAGGCGGCAACACCTTCGTTGCCCTTGCCGCCGATGCCGGCCGGCCACTGCACCGAGGTGCCTTCACCGACCGAGCTCTTCCACTCCGGGCTGACCTTGGACAGGTAGTTGACGAAGTTGAAGGTGGTGCCCGAGCCGTCCGAACGATGCACGACGGTGACCTTGGCGTTGGGCAGGGTCACGCCCGGGTTCAGTGCGGCGATGGCCGGGTCGTTCCAGCTCTTGATCTTGCCCAGGAAGATGTTGGCCAGCACGGCGCCGTCCAGCTTCAGCGCGCCCGGCGCGATGCCGGCCACGTTGACTACCGGCACCACGCCGCCGATCACCGACGGGAACTGCGCCAGGCCTGCAGCAGCCAGGTCTTCCGGCTTCAGCGGCGCATCGGAAGAGCCGAAATCAACGGTCTTGGCCTTGATCTGGGCAATACCGCCGCCGGAACCGATGGACTGGTAGTTGACCTTGTTGCCGGTTGCGGCGCTGTAGTCGGCCGACCACTTGGACATGACCGGGTAGATGAACGATGCGCCCGCGCCGGTGATGTCGGCGGCGTTGGCGGCGAACACGGACGATGCAGCCAGGATGGCGACAGCGGCGCGCGATTTGAAGGCGTGGATCACGGGGAGACTCCTGGGGTGGTGGTCGAAGGGCGGTTGCCCGACGTTTCGGTGCACATTCCATAACGGTTGCGTGACACGTCCGCGTCTGTCATATGACGCGGGCGTGACACGCGTCATGAGGGATGTCACGTCCGCTGCGCCGGCAGGGCGGCACGGGTACCGCTGCAACGACGAAGGCACGGCCGGGGCCGTGCCTTCGCGGTTCAATGCAGGTGGCTGGACTTACCAGAAGAACTGCGCGCGGGCTTCCAGGATGTTGGGATCGTCGTTGACGAAACCGCGCGCCGTGGAGCTGTACTTCTTGCTGTCGACCATCACGTAGTTGAGCATCAGCTTGAAGTTGGAACGCAGGTACCAGTTGGCGCCCACGGTCCAGATGTCCATCTTGCCACCCAGCACGCCATCGACGATCGGCGGGCGACCGGCGACCGGATTGGCGGCGAGGTTGCCGTCATTGAGGTCCATGTGGTCGTAGCGCACGCCCAGCTGCCACTGGCCGCCGGCCGGGTTGTTCGGCAGGCCGGTGCCCGGAGTGCCGCCCTTGTAGCTCCAGGTCTCGCCGGTGACGTTCCACACGCCGCTGATGTAGTAGCCGTCGCTGGTGTAGTTGTCGTGGTCGTAGCGCTTGGCCTTGCTGGTGTAGTACTCGGCCTGGGCCTTGAACGGGCCCTGGAAGTACATCGCTTCGGCACCGATGGTGCTGACGCGGTCGGTGTCGGTCAGGTTGCCGCTGTCAACCAGGCGGGCAGTGGCGAGGTCGGCATTCGGACGCGCACGCACGCGCAGGGTGTCGGCGTCGGCGTCGTAGTTGACGTAGCTCAGACCGAAGTGCAGGACCTGGCCCTTTTCATTGATCGGGGCCCAGGTGCCACGCGCGCCGTAGCCGCTGCCGTGGGCCAGGTTGCGGGTCAGCTCGCGGCCGAAGGCGCTGGCGGTCACCGACCAGTTGTCCTGGCCGTAGCTGTACGCGCCGCCCAGGCGGCGGGCGATGGCATAGGTATTGGTGACCGCTGCCTTGGAAATGAAATCGTTGTTCTTGGTGCTGGACAGTTCTTCCAGGCT
Source organism: Stenotrophomonas sp. YJH_SMC_81 (assembly GCF_059370875.1). Taxonomy (NCBI): domain Bacteria; kingdom Pseudomonadati; phylum Pseudomonadota; class Gammaproteobacteria; order Lysobacterales; family Lysobacteraceae; genus Stenotrophomonas; species Stenotrophomonas sp. YJH_SMC_81. Next base: position 273,654 of record NZ_JCAFUB010000004.1, read on the forward strand.
GTTGGGCTGCTTGAACTGGCCCAGCTGCAGGAAGTGGTTGGCGTTGCCCAGCAGCTTGTACTTCACGTTGGTGTCGAGGAACTTGTCGGCCTTGGCGTCATAGCCGACCACCCACTCCACGTTGCCCGGGCCCTTTCCCTTCAGCACCAGCTCGGCGCGACGCAGTTCGAATTCGCTGTTCTTGCCGTTGCCGGCGTCGCCACCGTTGAGGTCGACCACATCGTTGTGGAACCAGTTGCCGTCGGCCTGGACCAGGCCTTCGAAGGTGATTTCCGAACCGCCGATCACGTCGATGGCGACTTCGGCGTGTGCAGCCGGCACATACAGCGCAGCAGCCACGGCCACCGTCAGGAGTTGGTGATGCAGTTTCATGGAGAGGAGCCTTGCAGGCAGGTGGGAAGATGCGCGCAGGCTAGAAGGTAAAGATTGCGTAAATGTGACAGTTCACGCGCGGCAGACATCCGCCGCAGGCCCCGTCACGGCAGGGCCTGCCATTGAAACCGCTTGCGTATGACGCCCGGATTGCGACCCGGTTGCAGTAGAGCCACGCCCTGCGTGGATGCTGCCGTCACTCGGCCGTGGTCTTTTCCTTGAACCGGCACAGGTCGGCGATCACGCAGCCCGGGCAATCCGGCTTGCGCGCCTTGCACACATAACGCCCGTGCAGGATCAGCCAGTGATGCGCGTCGAGCAGGAACTCGGCCGGGATCACCTTCACCAGCTTGTCTTCCACTTCGCGCACGTTCCTGCCCGGCGCCAGTCCTGTGCGGTTGGCGACGCGGAAGATATGCGTGTCCACCGCCATCACCGGCTCGCCGAACGCGGTGTTGAGCACCACGTTGGCGGTCTTGCGCCCGACACCCGGCAGCGCTTCCAGCGCTTCGCGATCACGCGGCACTTCACCGCCATGCTTCTCCAGCAGGATCGCGCAGGTGGCGATCACGTTCTTTGCCTTGGCGTTGAACAGCCCGATGGTGGCGATGTACTGCTTCAAGCCATCCTCGCCGAGCGCAAGGATCTTCGCCGGCGTGTTGGCGACCGGGAACAGGCGGCGCGTGGCCTTGTTGACGCCGACGTCGGTGGCCTGCGCCGACAACGCCACCGCCACCAGCAGCTCGAACGGCGAGCTGTACTCCAGTTCGGTCTTCGGGTGCGGGTTGAGTTCGCGCAGGCGGGTGAACATCTCCACCACGTCGGCGCGTGGCATCGTGCCGCCACGCCGCGCCGGGGCGCGTGCGGTCTTTTTCGTGGTGGCCATTACTGTTCCTTGCCACTGGCGCGGGCCTTGGCCCGGGCCAGAATCGCGGCTGCCGCAGCGGGCAGGGCAGGCTTCACGTCCGGGGCTGGTGCCGGGGTGCGGCGTGCATCGCGCTCGGCCTCGCGGCGGGCCAGGCGCACCGCACGGGCGCGGTAGCGTTCGCGTGCAGCCCAGGCCGCGCGCAGTTGCTGCTGGGCCTGGCACAGGCGTTGCGGAAGGTCGGGGTGGTCAGGCAGCAACCGGTCGTCGCCGGCACGGACGATGTAGTCCATCAGCCCGGCCTGCAGGGCACCATCGAGATCGTCTGCCTGGACCCGGGCGAACAACTGCGCGGGGTTGGGTCGGGATGCCATGGCGTCAGCGGTTCTGGAAGGCCGGCGCGCGGCGTTGCAGGAAGGCGCTGGTGCCTTCGCGCATGTCCTCGGTGGCGAACAGCAGGCCGAACTGCGCACTTTCGTATTCCAGCCCGGCCTCCAGGCTGCATTCGCCGCCCACGTGCACCGCGTCGAGCAGGCCACGCAGGGCCAGCGGGGCCGAGCGTGCCAGCTGGCGGGCGACGTCCTGCACCCGGTTGTCCAGCGCGTCGGCCGGCACGACTTCGTTGACGATGCCCAGTTCCAGCGCACGCGCGGCGTTGATCGGCGCCCCCAGCAGGCACAGCTCCAGGGTGGCGGCGCGGCCGCACAGGCGCAGCAGGCGCTGGCTGCCGCCGAAGCCGGGGATCAGGCCGAGGTTGATTTCCGGTTGGCCGACCTTGGCGGTATCTGCGGCGATGCGCAGGTGGCAGGCCATCGCCAGTTCCAGGCCACCGCCCAGTGCGAAACCATTCACGCGTGCGATGACCGGTTTGGGCATGCGTTCGATCTGGCGCATCAGGGCCTGGCCCAGCAGCGAGAAATCACGTCCCTGAACGGCGCTGAGAGTGTTCATTTCCGCGATGTCGGCACCGGCCACGAACGCCTTGGGGCCCGCCCCGGTCAATACCACGACGCGCACCTCCGGATCGGCGGCGGCGTCCCTGAAGGCATCGGCCAGGGCCTGCAGGGTCGCGGCGTTGAGGGCATTGAGCTTGTCCGGGCGCTGGACGGTCACGGTGCGGATGGCGCCGTCGTCAGCGACAGCGATCAGGGCATCGGCCACGGGGAAACTCCTGGAACGTTAAAAAGAAGTGATATTGAACTCTGCAAACGCAGACGGGTCATAGCCTGCATCGTGAGTAGCGGTTACACGTTGCGCCCGTTATCCTAACCCGTCGCCTCAGGGCGGCGCAGAACGTCCCTGAGTTACCACCCCTGGAGAACTGTTTGATGAAGTTGCGTTCTATCGCGGTCGCCGTCGCGGCCCTGGCCCTGACGGGCAATGCCTTCGCCCAGGACGTCTCGTCCGAAAAGGGCAAGCTGAGCTACTACTTCGGTTACGACTACGGCAACAACCTGGCGGAGCTGACCGGTCGTGGTGAGCAGCTGGACATCAACTCGGTGGTGAAGGGCCTGCAGGATGCCTACGCCAAGAAGCAGCCGGCGATCACCGCCGAGCAGCTGAAGCCGGCCGTTGAAGCGTTCCAGAAGCGCGAGCAGGGCCGTGCCCAGGCCGCCAAGGCCGAGTACGAAAAGGCGGCTGCCGAAAACAAGACCAAGAGCGACCAGTTCATCGCGGCGAACAAGGCCAAGGCCGGCGTGCAGTCCCTGCCGAGCGGCGTCCAGTACCGCGTGATCGAGGCCGGCAAGGGCGCCAAGCCGACCCAGGCCAGCACCGTGCAGCTGGAAGTGGCCGGTCCGTTCCCGTACGGCCAGCGCCCGACCGAAGCCCGCCCGGCCCAGCAGATCCCGTCGATCAAGGTCAGCGAAGTCGAAATGAAGGCCATGCGCGAGACCCTGCTGCAGATGCCGGCAGGCTCGAAGTGGGAAGTCACCCTGCCGCCGGACCAGGCCTACGGTGCCGATCCGCGCACTCCGTTCCCGCCGAACGTGGCTGTGCAGTTCGAGATCAAGCTGGTCAGCGTCAAGTAAATCGAAGCAGCAAACCAAACGCGCCGGTGACCCCACCGGCGCGTTTTTGTTTGCGCAGTGCGCGACCTGTAGCGCTGCGCCATGGGCGTCGTATCGTCCCGCGCAAATTCAGCCCGATCGCGCTACTGTTGGCGGGTGCAAACAATGGAAGAAACGGCGCGTGTTGTCGCAAGTCCCTGCATCGGAGTGTGCATGCTGGATCCGCACCGGCAATGCACCGGCTGCGGGCGGCATATCGATGAGATCGCGCGGTGGTCGTCGATGAGCAACGAGGAACGCAGCCGCATCCTGCATCGCGTGCAGCCCCTGCGCGAACAACTGCAGCAATCGCTGCGTGGCTCGCTGGCCGACCACGAGCGACTGATGCGGGCGCTGCACCCCTTGGCCCAACCACCTGCGGGCGACGGCTGGAACCGCAGTGAGCTGGTCGACCTGCTACCGCCCGGGCCTCCGGTGGAGGCTGCGGTGCTGGCCGGCATCGTGCCGCGCGCCAACGGCGCACAGGTGATCCTCACCCGTCGCACCGAAACACTGCGCACCCATGGTGGCCAGGTCGGATTCCCCGGTGGCCGCACCGAACCCGATGACCGCGACGCGCTGGCGGCCGCGCTGCGCGAGAGCCAGGAAGAAATCGCATTGGCGCCCGGCCAGGTGCAGGCGCTGGGCTATCTCGATCCCTTCGTGACGATCACCGGCTACCGGGTCACGCCGGTGGTGGCGGTGGTCGATCCGGAGTTCGTGCCGGTCCCGCAGCCCAGTGAAGTGGCCGAGGTATTCGAGGTGCCACTGGATTACCTGATGGCGCCCGACAGCCTGCGCCAGGTCGAAATCAATCATCGCGGCCGGGTTCGCCACGTCCTTGAGTATGGCTGGCCGGGCCAGCGCATCTGGGGGGCGACCGCCGCCATTCTCTACAACCTGCGTCGCCGCCTGGAGCAAGTGCAATGAAGCCGATCGATCCGCCGTGGACCACCCTGGTCGATGTCGCCACCCTTGCCGCTGCGCTGGGCGACGGCGTGCGGGTGGTCGACGCGCGCGCCACCGCCAGTACCGCCGTGCGCGTGGTCGATGCGAGTGCTTCGCTGGCCGACCCGCAGGCTGCGGGCGGCCAGTACCTGGCAGGGCATATCCCGACTGCGGTGCATGCCGATCTCAACCGTGATCTGTCCGATCTCAGCCGCGTCGGCCATGGTCGCCACCCATTGCCGGACAGCGATGCCTTTGCTGCGAAGCTGGGGCAGTGGGGCATCGGCCCCGACACCCAGGTCGTGGTCTACGATGGCAGCGACGGCAGCATGGCCGCCTCGCGCCTGTGGTGGCTGCTGCGCCTGATCGGTCACAGCAGGGTGGCCGTACTCGACGGCGGCATCGCCGCGTGGCAGGCCGCCGGCCACGCGTTGGAAAGCGGCCAGGCTGGGGTGAACGCGCTGCCTGATTACCCAGGCCGTTTCGACACCACCCAGATCGCCAACGCCGATGAAATCACCGCGCGGCTGAAGCATGCGCCGGGCTGGCTGGTCGACGCGCGCGCGGGTGAACGCTTCCGTGGTGAAGTGGAGCCGCTGGACCCGGTGGCCGGGCATGTGCCGGGCGCGGTCAACCGCCCGTTCGCATTGAACGTGCTCGACGGCCGCCTGCGCGACGCACAGGAGTTGCGCGCCGAACTGCAGGGCGTGATCGGCAACCGCGATCCGCAGCAGGTGGTGCTGATGTGCGGTTCCGGCGTGACCGCCTGCCACCTGCTGCTGGCGATGGAAACGGCCGGCCTGAGCGGCGCACGCATCTATGCCGATTCCTGGAGTGGTTGGGTGAGCGACAGCAGCCGCCCGGTGGCGACCGGCGCCTGAGCCGCGCGGGGTCGGATCCGTTTTCCAACGGAGAACGGCTCTGACCCCACCAACCGAAAATCGGGGTCAGAGCCCGTTGCGCAGCAACGGGAGCCGCCCCCGTGTCGATTCGAAGGATCGCGGAGAACTGTCGAAGGCGGGGTGGGTCCGGTTGCGGAGGTGTCCGCGGCATGGATGCCGCGGCCAAGCCGCCATGGATGGCTTTACGGCGTCCCCCGCAATCGGATCCAACCCGCCATCCCCCGGAATGCCAGCTCTTGACGTTGACGTTGCCTCTGCAGGTGCAGGGCGCAGCCCTGCCGCTTACCCAACCGGCTGCAGTGGCACCTTGGCCAGGATCCGCGCCCACGGGAACAGCGGCCCCGGATCGCGCTTGCGCGCCACCGTCAGCGCCGCATCGTCGCTGGCCGGCACCTGCTCCAGATCCAGCTGGTCGTGCCCGGCAATCCGCCGCAGCGACGGATAGCGCGCCACCAGCGCCAGCAGCAGCCGCTCCAGCGCTTCCAGCTGTGGCTCGGTGTAGGCCTCGTCCATCGCCTGGTGGCGGCTGTCGAACCAGTCCGGATAGCGCCCGCGGTTGACCAGCTCGATGCCCAGCGTATGCGCGTTCATGCCGCGCACGTGATGGGCCACGCGTTCCGGCGCCACGTACTGCACCAAGCTGCCATCGCGGTCGATGTAGAAGTGCCCGCTGTTGCCGGCGCCGCTGTCGTACAGCACGCGCTCGCCGTACTCGCGGGCCATCGCCAGATCGGGCAGCTCGGTGCAGTGGATCACTACCATTTCCAGCGAGGCGGGATCCCGCAGCGGCAGTCGGTCGTGATAGGGCAGGGGCTGCAGCTGCAGGCCGGGCAGGAGCGGGTTGGGCATCCGGCGATGCTAGCATTGCGGCATGAACCTGCCTTCCCTTTCCTCGCCGGCCCGCGCCCACGGAGCACGCGCATGAGCCGCGGCCACTGCATCCTCTCCCATGGCTTCGAGAGCGGCCCGGAGGCGACCAAGGTCACCGCGCTGGCCGAGGTGGCGCAACGCCTGGGCTGGACCCACGAGCGCCCCGACTACACCGACCTGGACGCGATGAGCGAGGTCAGCCGGGTGGGCGACGTGCCGACCCGCCTGCGCCGTCTGGTTGAACGCGCCGCCATCGCGGCCCGTCAGGGGCCGGTGGTGCTGGCCGGCTCCAGCCTGGGCGCCTACATCTCCGCCATCGCCTCGCTGCAGGTGCCGGTAGCCGGCCTGTTCCTGATGGTGCCACCGACCACCATGGGCCCGATGCCGGCGCTGGACGCCGCTGCGGTGCCGACCACGGTGGTGCAGGCCTGGCATGACGATGTGGTACCGGCTGCCGGCGTGATTGCCTGGGCGCAGGCGCGTTCGGCGCAGTTGCTGCTGGTTGACGACGGTCACCGCCTGGAGCGCCACGTGGAGGCCTCCGCGCAGGCCTTCGAGCGCCTGCTGCGGCAACTGTGAAGCCAGGGCGCACGGCGCGCCCGCCCGCATTGACTACAATGGCAGCCCCGCCGCCCCCGGCGCGGGCCTGCCGGCCGTGCCTACGGCCCTCCTTTCCGACCGGCCCGGCCCCTGTGCCGCGCCCGACCACCTGCGAACCGATCCCGTGAAATTCTTCGTCTCCTGCGCCAAGGGCCTGGAATACCTGCTTGCCGATGAACTGTCGGCCCTGGGCCTTGGCAAGGCCACCGCCACCATTGCCGGCGTCAACGCCGACGGCGAACTGGCGCAGGCGCTGCGGATCGTGATGTGGTCGCGCCTGGCCAGCCGGGTGCTGTGGCCGATCGACGAGTTCGACTGCCCGGACGAGCAGGCCCTGTATGACGGCGTGCGTGCACTGCCGTGGCACGAGCACATCTCGCCGGAGATGACCCTGGCGGTGGATGCGCACGTGTCCGGCGACAAGATCACCCATGCACGCTTTGCCGCGCAGCGGATCAAGGATGCGATCGTCGACCGCATGCGCGACGAAGGCCTGGAGCGGCCCTCGGTCAATACCGATCTGCCCGACGTGCGCGTCAACCTCTCGCTGCGCAAGGGCCGCGCCTCGCTGTCGATCGACCTCGGCGGTGGCCCGCTGCATCGCCGCGGCTGGCGCGGTGCCGCCCACGAGGCGCCGCTGAAGGAAAACCTGGCCGCCGCGCTGCTGCTGCGCGCGCAATGGCCGCGCCTGCATGCCGCCGGCGGTGGGCTGCTGGACCCGATGTGTGGCAGCGGCACGCTGCTGATCGAAGGCGCGCTGATGGCCGCCGACGTTGCCCCAGGCCTGATGCGGCATGGCAGCCTGCCGCCGAGCCGTTGGCTGGGCTTCGACAAGGCGGCCTGGAAGTCCATCCAGAGCGAAGCACGTGAGCGCGAAGCGGCCGGCCTGGCCGCGCTGAAGCCGGTCATCCACGGCAGCGACATCGACCCGGCTGCGATCCAGGCGGCCCGCGAGAATGCCGAGGTCGCCGGCGTCGCCCACGCGATCCGTTTCACCCGCGCCGATGTCGCCGACCTGGCCGCGCCGGAACAGGAGATCGGTGCCGTGGTCTGCAACCCGCCGTACGACGAGCGCCTGGCCGCCGATCCAGCGTTGTATCGTGCACTGGGCAATGCCTTGCAGAAGGCGGTGCCGCAGTGGCGCGCCAGCCTGCTGTGTGGCAATGACGAACTGGCCTTTGCCACCGGCCTGCGCGCCAGCAAGAAGTACCAGATGTTCAACGGTGCGCTGGAATGCGCGCTGATCGTCTGCGATCCGATCGCTGTGCCGGGCCGTGATCCGGCACAGCCCCGCGAGCTGAGCGAAGGCGCGCAGATGGTGGCCAACCGCCTGCGCAAGAACCTGAAGAAGTTCAAGAGCTGGCGTGCCCGCGAGGACATCACCTGCTTCCGCGCCTACGACGCCGACCTGCCGGAGTACGCGGCGGCCATCGACGTCTACGAGGAAGAGGCTGGCAGGCGGCGTACCTTCCTGCATGTGCAGGAATATGCGGCACCGGCGGCGATTCCCGAGAACGACGTGCGCCGCCGCCGCAATGAGCTGCTGGCCGCCGCGCGCGAAGTATTCGGCGTGCCGCCGGAGCAGGTGTCGATGAAATCGCGCGAGCGCGGCAAGGGCGGCAGCAAGTACGGCCGCTTCGAGCAGCGCGACGAGTTCATCGTGGTGCGAGAGAACAACGCGCTGCTGCAGGTGAACCTGTTCGACTACCTCGATACCGGCCTGTTCCTTGACCACCGCCCGCTGCGCCGGATGATGGCCGAGCAGGTGCGTGGCAAGCGTTTCCTGAACCTGTTCTGCTACACCGGCGTGGCCAGCGTGCAGGCCGCCGTGGCGGGTGCCGCCAGCACGACCAGCGTCGACCTGTCGGCTACCTACCTGCAATGGTGCTACGACAACCTGGCGTTGAACGGACAGGGGGGCAACCAGCACCTGCTGGTCCAGGCCGACGCGATGGCGTGGCTGGAAGGCGACCGTGGCCAGTACGACGTGATCTTCTGTGACCCGCCGACTTTCTCCAACTCCGCACGCGCCGATGACTTCGACGTGCAGCGCGAACAACTGAAGCTGCTGCGTGCGGCGGTGGCGCGGCTGGCACCGGGTGGCGTGCTGTACTTCTCCAACAACTTCCGCCGCTTCAAGCTGGAAGAGAACGCCATCGCCGAGTTCGCCCAGTGCCGCGAGATCACCGCACGCACGATTGGTCCGGATTTCGAGCGCAACGCGCGCATCCACCGCGCGTGGGAACTGAAGCGGTTGGGGTAAGCCCGGTAGTGCCGGCCGCTGGCCGGCAACTGCGTCAGAACCGTGGAAGGTCCGCGGGATGCCGGCCAGCGGCCGGCATTACCGCGTCTGGTCCGTAGATCCACGCCATGCGTGGATCGGCCTAAAGCACCAACAATCGCCCCGGCGCATGGGCCAGGGGCCAATGGCCCTGTTCGTACAGCGCAAGCACAGGCTCCCAGTGTGCCGGCAGGCCGAGATGCATCTCCAGCAGGCGTTGCCGGAAGGCGAACATCGCCCCATCGCGCGCCACCAGCTGCAGGTCATGTGCACCACAGCGCAGTGCCGGCAGATCCAGTGCCGAAAGCGCGCGCATCAACGTGCGGTTGAGTTCGCGTCGGGCGTCGGCGAGTTCGGCTGGATGGGGCAGGGCGCCGTGAAACGGATCCGAATCGCCCAGTGTGGTGGGCATCCATTCGAAACCATCGGTATCGATGGTCCGCAGTGCTTCGGCCAGCGACCGAACGGCGACGACGCCGGCCGTTATGGGCAGTGTTTCACCCAACCGGGAAAAAAAGCCGATTCCAGAAATCCGCTGCAGCATGCTATCCATACGGGCATTGTAGATCCACGCCATGCGTGGATGCCGCTGTCCCCGTCCTGCGGCTACAGCAATTCCAGCACCAACCCCAGCACCGGCAGCGCGATCGCCAGCGGCGCAATCCATGTTGGACGATACGGGTACAACCCGAACGACAGCGTCACGCCGGCCAGGGTCATTGCCCCCAGCCACAGCACCGGGCCCATCGCCCAGCCGTGGTCGGCCACGCACAGTGCGAACGCCGCCGCCAGCAGCGCCCAGCCCAGCACCCGCCACTGCATCCGCCGTGCGGGTGCGGCCGCGGCCTTGCCATGCAGGTCGTGCTGGTGCTTTTCCATCGACAGCGACAGCGCGGTGAACGCAGAGAACGACAGCGCCAGTGCCAGCAGCATCATGCGCTGGCCTCCGCTTCGGCCGCTTCCGCAGTGTTCACCGATGCCTTCGGTGCAGCCGCAGCGGCCGCACGTTTCTTCTTCTCGGCCGCACTCAGCGGTGGCGTCCAGCGCTGCATGCGCCAGCCGCACAGCGCCAGCATCGCGCCGAACGCGATCATCGAAAGATCGACGCCGGCCAGTACCCAGTCGCCGCTGCGCAGTGTGATGCCCAGATGCGCGTGCGTGGTCAGCGCATTGACCACCGGCACCAGCGCGAACGCGGCCGCACCCAGATAGAGCTGCCACGCCCACATCATCCGCTTCGGCCAGATGAAGGCGGCCAGCAGCGCGCCGCCCCAGGCGTAGAAGAACACGTTGGCCTCGGCACTGGAGCGCTCGGCGATCTGCAGCGGCAGCAGGCGGTTGCCCCAGAAGTACGCCGCGAAGGCGATCGGCAGGCCGGCCACGGTGCCGATGTTCAGCGCATCGACCAGGCGCAGGCCGAATCCGGTACGCCCGTTCTTGGCGTGCCTGGGACGCTCCTTCACCGCCCACAGCACCACGCCGCTGGCGACCATCAGGCAGCCGACCAGGCCGGACAGGAAGAACAGTGCGCGCAGGCCCCAGTCGGCGAAGCGCGCCAGGTGCAGGCCATACAGCACGCCACGGGTGGCGGTGGCGCCGCCGGACGGCGGCGTCTCTTCCAGCAGCGCACCGTTGACCATGTTGTAGCGCAGCGCCGGGGTGTCGGTGGACAAACGCCTGCCGTCGCGTTGGCGGATGTCGATCACCGCATTGGCAGCGCCCGGGTTGGACACGGTGAAGCCGGCCACTTCCACGCCGTGCCAGTGTGCACGCGCGCTGTCCAGCAGCTGTGCGATCGGCAGCGGCGTGGCGCGGCCTTGTGCCGGCGCGGTCACCTCTGGCATGCCGCCGAAGGCTTCGCTGAAGAACTTGTCCTCGTCCTGCGGGTAGGCAACTTTCACCCCCCACGGCAGGTACATGATCATCAGAGTGACGATGCCGGTGTAGGTGATCATCGCGTGGTACGGCAGGGCCATCACCGCGCTGACGTTGTGGAAATCCAGCCAGGACCGCAGGCCCTTGTCCTTGCGGAAGGTGAAGAAGTCCTTGAAGATTTTCTTGTGGGTGATGACGCCGGTGATGATCGCCACCAGCATGAACATCGCGCAGAACCCGACCAGGTAGCGCGCCCAGTACACCGGGATGTAGTGCAGGTCGAAGTGCAGGCGGTAGAAGAAGTCGCCGCCACGGGTCTCGCGCGCCTTCAATGCCTGGCCGGTGTTCGGGTCGAGCGTGGCGTCGCCGAAGCCACCGCGACGGCCACGACTGGGGTCAGCCAGTTCCGGTGGCAGCCGCCAGAACAGCTGCATGGCCGGGTTGCGCGGCTGCGGCAGGGTGACGAACCAGTTCTCGGCGTGGCTCGCATTGGCCTGCAGGTAGTCCACCGCGCGCTGCGCGGCCACGTCGATGCTGACGTTGCTGGACGGCAGCTCCGGGCGCATCCAGCGACTGATTTCCTCGCGGTAGTAGCTGGCCGTGCCGGCCATGAAGATCAGCAGCAGCAACCAGCCGACCAGCAGGCCCGTCCAGGTATGCAGCCAGGCCATCGACTGGCGGAATCCGTTCTTCATGCCCAGGCTCCCAACAGGCGTGCGACCGCCGCCATCAGCAGGGCGGGGGCGAGGATGCCGACCCAGGCCCGCAGCGCGCTGCGGGTGGCGAAGGCCCACAGCGCCGCGCAGGCAGCCACCACAATGGCTAGCAGCATGCCGGTCAGCACGGTCTGGCCGCGCGCGCCGGGCAACGCCACCGCGCAGAACACGCTGGTCATCGAGGCCAGCGCATAGCCGCCGAAAATCGCGGCCAAAGCGCGTGACAGCACGCCCCAGCGCGGGTTGGAGAACAAGGTGCGGGGGCTGGCGGGGGTGGGCGAGCGGTCCACGGCGTTCCTGCAGGTAGGAGAAGGGATGGAACGCGTCCGCGGCCCCCTTGCGCCCTGCGCATGTCGCCCAGCGTGTCCCATCGACGAAGCACTGCCCGCGCAGACGGGCAGCCCAGAAGTCGGGGCAGTACACGGGCGATGGGCACGTCTTCGTGCCCGTTTGGCTAAGCGTACAACCGATCAGTAAATGATATGTATTCGCATTTTATGAATCAAGCGTGCTGATCGTGGGCGTTGGCCGGGGCTAGAACCTGAACACCACGGTTGCCGCATGCAGCAGCAGGCCGATCAACCCGCCCACCAGGGTGCCGTTGAAGCGGATGAACTGCAGGTCGCGACCCACGCTCAGTTCCAGTTGCTCGACCAGGTGCCGCTCGTCCCAGCCCTTCACGGTCTGCGCGATATGCGTGGTCACGCCCTCGCGCAGGCGCCCGGTCAGGCGCTGCGCACCTTCCAGCAGGTGCTGGTTGAGGGCCTCGCGCAGGGCCGGGTCGGCCTGCAGGCTGCTGCCCAGCGACGCCAGGCTGCGCTGCAGGTGGCCGACCAGTGCCGAGTCCTCGCGTTGCAGGTCGGCGCGCAGGCTGGCATGGATGCGCGCCCACAGCCCCTGCACGTAGTCCTGCAGGGCGGGGTGGTCGATCATGTCCTGCTTGAGCTGTTCGATGCGCTCGGCCAGCGCCGGGTCTTCGCGCAGGCGCTGCACGTAGTTCTGCAGCCAGGTCTCGTAGTCCTGGCGCAGCGGATGCTGCGGCTCGGCCAGCACCTGTTGCAGTTCTTCCAGTACCGCCCGCGCCAGGCGCTCGGCCAGGCTGTCGCCGATCTCGTCGATCGGCTTGACCCAGTTCACCGTGCTCGACAGCGTCGGCCATTCGCGCTGGATGTAGCGCACGATCAGCTGCGAGGCGCGTTCCTTCACCTCCGGCTGCTCCAGCCAGCGCCCCAGCCGCTGCAGGCCCTCGTCCAGCACGCGCTGGTGGCGTCCATCGGCGGTCAGCAGGGCCAGCAGTTCACCGGCGGTGGCAGCGGCATTCCACTGCCGCAGCTGCTGCACCACGAAGGCGTGCAGTTGCCGGCGTACCGCGGTTTCGTCGAAGAAATCCAGTGCCTGCAGCGCCCAGCTGCGGGCCATGTCGGCCAGCATCCGCGAGCGCGCCGGGTCGGACAGCCAGCTGCCGAGACGGCTGGCCGGATCGAACACCTGCAGCTTGGCCAGCAGCACACCTGGCTCCAGGAACTGGTCGCGCACGAACAGCGCCAGGCTGTCGCCGATGCGCTCCTTGCTGCGCGGGATGATCGCGGTGTGCGGAATCGGCAGGCCCATTGGCCGCCGGAACAGCGCAACGACCGCGAACCAGTCGGCCAGCGCGCCGACCGCAGCGGCCTCGCAGAAGGCCGAAACCCAGGCCCAGATGCCGCGTTCGCCGTACCAATGGCTGACCGCGAATCCGACCAGCATCAACAGCAGCAGGCCCAGTGCGAGGGCCTTCAGGCGCCGCAGCTGGGCGCGGCGCGGATCGTGGGCAGGCGTCATTGCACGAGTCTAACCGCAGCCTGGTGATGCCTGCCTGTAGAGCCGAGCCCATGCTCGGCTGCCTTGCGCGCGGCAAACCGCAGCCGAGCATGGGCTCGGCTCTACATGAGAGGCTCGCGCGTTTTTAAAGCGCTTCCAGTTGCTTGCGCAGCGCGGCCAGCTGCGCGCGCAGGGTGTCGTTCTCGCGGGTCAACGCGACCACGCGGCGGCGCAGGGCCGGGGCATCCTCGCCCAGCTGTTCCAGCGCCAACAGCACTTCGGCGTCGCGGCTGGCGATCTCGTCCTCGCTGGGCTCCTCGAAGTCCATCTCGGCCGCGTCCGGCTTCGGCGCGCGCGGCTTGCGCTTGGATTCGCGCACGCGCTTGGCCGCCTGCTTCAGCTCGTCCTTGCCACCGGCGGCGGCGGCGCGCTGCTCCTCTTCGGGCAGGTCGGCCACGGCTGCAGCGGCGCTGATCGAGATCACGCCGGCCTTCACTGCCTCCACCACTTCGGGGGCAGCCTGGGCGTGGATGCGCTCGATCATGCCGACCTGGCTGGTACTCAGCTTGGCTTCGCGGGCCAGCTCGGCGCGGCTGAGCTTCGGTGCCGGCTCCCACGGCGGGCTGTCCTCGCCCGCCTCATCGGCGGTTTCGGCGGTACCGTCGCTCTCGCGCTGCAGCTGCGCCTGCTCGACCTGCTTGCGGGCAGCCAGGATGTCGCGCTTGCGCAGCGCCAGCACACCGCGCTGGAAGTCGGATACGCTGCGGCGGCCCAGATGCTGCTCGATCATCCACAGGTGCACGTCTTCCATGCTCTGGAAGCGCGTGTTCTGCACGGTGTTGAAGGGCAGGCCATGCTTCTGGCAGATGCCGAAACGGTTGTGACCATCGACCAGCACATTACCCCACAGCACCAGCGCATCGCGGCAGCCTTCGGCCAGGATGCTGCGCTCCAGCGCGTCATGTTCGTCCGCGGTCAGCGGGTCGATGTAGGCCTCGAGTTCTTCTTTGACGACGATATCCATGGGCACGGCAGCGAGCAGGAGCGGAACCGTCCATTGTACCCGCTCGCCACCACCGGCCCGGGCTCAGGCGGTGGCCCCGATCATCTCGCCCAGCGTGCCGGTGATCTGGTCGATCTGTGCCTTGTCCACGATCAGCGGCGGCGACAGCGCGATGATGTCACCGGTACAGCGCACCAGCAGCCGGCCGTCGTGGAAGCAGCGCCGGAACACCTCGTAGCCGCGGCTGCCAGGTGCATCGCGGCGCGGCGCCAGCTCGACCGCACCGACCAGGCCGAAGTTGCGGATGTCGATCACGTTGGGCAGGCCCTGCAGCGCGTGCAGCCGTTCCTGCCAGTACTCGCCCAGTTCGATGGCGCGCTCGAACAGGCGCTCCTCGGCGTAGACGTCCAGTGTTGCCAGCGCTGCGGCGCAGGCCAGCGGGTGCCCCGAGTAGGTATAGCCGTGGAACAGCTCGATGGCCTGCGGCGGGGCCTGCATCAGCGTGGCATGCACGGCGTCGCTGGCCAGCACGCCGCCCAGCGGCACCGCGCCGTTGCTGACCGCCTTGGCAAAGGTCAGCAGGTCCGGGGTGACCCCGAAGCGCTGTGCGGCGAAGGGCATGCCGACCCGGCCGAAACCGGTGATGACCTCATCGAACACCAGCAGGATGCCGTGGTGGTCGCACAATTCGCGCAGGCGCTGCAGGTATCCGGGCGCGGGCAGGATCACCCCGGCGGAGCCGGCGATGGGCTCGACGAAGACGGCGGCAATCGTCGAGGCGTCATGCAGCGCGATCAGCCGTTCCAGGTCGTCGGCCAGCTCCGCGCCCTGGCGCGGCAGGCCCCTGCTGAACGCGTTGCGCTGCAGGTCCAGGGTGTGGCGCAGATAGTCCACGCCCCCCAGCTGCAGGCCGAACGCCCTGCGGTTGTTGGGCAGACCGCCCAGTGCCATGCCACCGAAACCGACGCCGTGATACGCCTTCTCGCGGCTGATGAAGCGCGTGCGCTGGCCCTCGCCACGCTGGCGGTGGTAAGCCAGCACGATCTTCATCGCGGTATCCACCGCCTCCGAGCCGGAGCTGGTGAAGAACACATGGTTGAGCGGGGCCGGAGCCAGTGCGGCCAGCCGTTGTGCCAGCGCGAAGGCCGGCGGCGAGCCCATCTGGAAAGCGGGCGAGTAGTCGAGCGTGCGTGCCTGCCCGGCGATGGCCTCGACGATGCGCGGTCGCGCGTGGCCGGCGTTGCAGCACCACAGGCCGGCGGTGCCGTCAAGGATCTGTCGGCCATCGATATCTTCGTAGTGCATGCCTTCGGCGCGGACCAGCATGCGTGGTGCCGCCTTGTACTGGCGGTTGGCGGTGAATGGCATCCAGTAAGCGTCCAGTGACTCGGGGCGCTGTGTGGTCAGGTCGTGCAGGTCGCTTCCGGGACGCTTCATGCCAGCTCCGTCGGGTCCGATGCGACGAATGTAGCGCAGCCACGTCACGGCGGAGTCGCGGTGACCCCAGTATAACCAAGGCTCGTTGAATGCTGGAGCTTCCCATGGCCGATTTTCCCGACCGCAGCCATTGGCAGGCGCTGGCCCTCCAGCTGTCGATGCCAGGCCAGGCCTTCATCGATGGCCGCTATGTCGATGCAGCCAGCGGCGCCCGTTTCGACTGCGTCAGCCCGATCGACGGTCGCGTACTGGGGGCGGTCGCCGACTGCGACGCGCAGGACGTGGAGCGCGCGGTACTGGCCGCGCGGCGCAGCTTCGAGGCGGGGCACTGGTCGCAGGCAAGCCCGTCCCATCGCAAGCGCGTGCTGCTAGCCTTGGCGGCGTTGGTGGAAAAGCACGCCGACGAGCTGGCCCTGCTGGAAACCCTGGACATGGGCAAGCCGGTGCGTGATGCGCGCCGCATCGACCTGCCAGGCGCGGTGCGCTGCCTGCGCTGGACCGCCGAGGCCGTGGACAAGCTGTACGGCGAGATCGCGCCGACCGGCCCGCACGAACTGGGACTGGTCACGCGCGAGGCCGCCGGGGTCGTGGCCGCGATCGTTCCGTGGAACTTTCCGCTGCTGATGGCCTGCTGGAAGATCGCGCCTGCATTGGCCATGGGCAACTCGGTGGTGCTCAAGCCGTCCGAGCGCTCGCCCTTGAGTGCGTTGCGGCTGGCGGCGCTGGCCGCCGAAGCGGGCCTGCCAGAGGGCGTGCTGAACGTGCTGCCGGGGTACGGTGCGCGCGTCGGTGAGCCGTTGGCCCTGCACATGGATGTGGACGTGCTCGCCTTCACCGGCTCCACCGCCACGGGCGCGAAGCTGCTGCAGTGTTCCGGGCGATCCAACCTCAAGCGGGTCTGGCCGGAGTGTGGCGGCAAGAGCCCGCATGTGGTGTTCGCCGACGCCCCTGATCTGGACGCCGCCGCGAAGGCGGTGGCACAGGGTATCTTCTTCAACCAGGGCGAGGTCTGTACCGCAGGTTCGCGGCTTCTGGTACAGCGTTCGATCCGCGAGGATTTCGTGCATCAGGTGGTTGCCTATGGCCAGCACATGCACCCCCGCCATCCATTGGACCCCGATGCGCCGATGGGCGCGCTGGTGGATGCCGCGCACCTGGACAAGGTGATGGACGATATCGCGCGCGCCGAAGGCGAGGGCGCCCGGTTGCTGCTGGGTGGGCGGCGCGCCGAAGTGGAAGCCGGCGGCAGCTACGTCCAGCCCACCGTGTTCGACCAGGTGCGCCCGGAGCAGGCACTGGCGCGCGAGGAAGTGTTCGGGCCGGTGCTGGCCGTGCTGGGGTTCGAAGACGAGGCCGAAGCGGTGCGCGTGGCCAATGACAGCCGCTACGGCCTGGCCGCCGGCCTGTGGACACGGGACCTGGGGCGGGCCCACCGCGTCGCGCGCCAGCTGCGCGCCGGCAGCACATGGGTGAACGGCTGGGATGGCGGCGACATGACCGCTCCGTTCGGTGGCTACAAGCAGTCCGGCAACGGGCGCGACAAATCGCTGCATGCGTTCGACAAGTACAGCGAGATCAAGGCCACCTGGATCCAGTTGTAACGACGCGACTGCTGGACGGCTGTTCGCTCTCTGTAGAGTCGAGGGATGCTCGACTGCCGTTCGTTCTTCTGTAGAGCCGAGCCATGCTCGGCTGCATCTCGCGAAGAGAAGAACCGTCGAGCATGGCTCGACGTTACAGAGGCGCCTGGCCCCTCGTTGGCATCGGTGTCGGCTGAAACCATCGTGCCGTACCGCCGCCTGCCCGTGGCAGAATCGGGCGATCTGCCATTTCCCACGTTGCCGATGTCGACGATCACCGCTGCCGCGCCGCCCGTGAATTCCCCCCGTCGTGTTCTGCTGGCCAGCCTGATCGGTACCACGATCGAGTTCTTCGACTTCTACATCTACGCCACGGCCGCGGTGCTGGTGTTCCCGCACCTGTTCTTCCCGGACAGCAGCGAACAGGCAGCCTTGCTGCAGTCGCTGGCAACCTTCGCGGTGGCCTTCATCGCACGCCCGGTTGGCTCGGCAGTGTTCGGCCATTTCGGCGATCGCATCGGCCGCAAGGCCACCCTGGTGGCTGCGCTGCTGACCATGGGGCTGTCCACGGTGCTGATCGGCCTGCTGCCGACGCACGCACAGATCGGGCTGTGGGCGCCGGCGCTGCTGGCGCTGTGCCGTTTCGGCCAGGGCCTGGGTCTGGGCGGGGAGTGGGGCGGGGCAGTGCTGCTGGCCACCGAGAACGCACCGCCGGGCAAGCGTGCCTGGTACGGCATGTTCCCGCAGCTGGGTGCACCGCTCGGCTTCCTGCTGTCGGCCGGCATCTTCCTGGTGCTTGGCCGTTGCCTGAGCCAGGCCGACTTCCTGCAATGGGGCTGGCGCATTCCTTTCGTGGCCAGCGCGCTGCTGGTCGGCCTCGGCCTGTGGGTGCGGTTGAACATCCACGAGACCCCCGACTTCAAGCAGGCGCTGGAGCGCAAGGCGCCGGTGCGGCTGCCGATGTGGACGGTGCTGCGTGACCACCCGGTGCCGATGCTGCTGGGTACCCTGGGCGCGTTCGCCACCTTCGTGCTGTTCTACCTGATGACCGTGTTCAGCCTCGGCCACGGCACGGCCGTGCTGGGTTACAGCCGCGAGCAGTTCCTGCTGATGCAGATGGCCGGCATGCTGTTCTTCGCGCTGGGCATCCCGCTGTCGGCGCGCTATGGCGACCGTTGGGGGACGCGCCGCACGATGATCGTGGCCAGCGTGCTGATCATCGGTTTTGGCGTGCTGTTCGCGCCGCTGTTCCAGCCGCACAGCCCGTGGATGGTCACCGCCTTCCTGTGCCTGGGCCTGTTCCTGATGGGCCTGACCTATGGCCCCTGCGGTACCTTCCTGGCCGAGATCTACCCGGTGGAGGTGCGCTACACCGGCGCATCGCTGTCATTCAACCTGGCCGGCATTCTGGGTGCGGCACCGGCGCCGTACCTGGCCACCTGGCTGGCCGAACGCTTCGGCCTGGTCGCGGTCGGCTACTACCTGTGCCTGACTGCGGCAGCGACGCTGTGCGCGCTGGTGGCACTGCACCGGCGCGCGCTGCGGTTCAGCCAAAGAAGCGCTTGAGCGTGCGTCCCAGCCAGCCACCGCCCTGGTGCTCGCGGGTGAACTGGTTAAGGTGCGCCTTGACCTGTTCGGCATAGGCCTGATCATCGCCGCGGATGTGGTTGAACAACCAGCGCGAGAGCATGGTGCGCAGTTCGTCGCTGATGTCCTCGCCGGCCTGGAAGCGCAACCGGTACTCGGCCACGCGCTTGATGAAGATCTCATGCACGCGCTTGTGCGCTGCACAGAACGGGTAGCCCGCCTCCTCCATCAGCTCTTCCTCGAACGCGAAGTGCGACAGGGTGTAGTCGACGACTTCGTCGATCACTTCACCCACCGCTGCACGCTGCAGGCTGGTCTGCGCCACGTGCAGGTGGTTGAGCATCTCGATGATGCGACGGTGTTGTTGGTCGATCACATCGATGCCGATGTTCAGATCGTCCTGCCAGACCAGTAGTGCCATCCCCGGCTCCCCTTCATGCGTATGTCGGGGCCGACTGTAGAGCTGCCGTGCGGGAACGGCGTTGATCTGGATCAAAGCGAGCCGGTCAGGTCAGCGCAGGCTCGCGTGGACGCAGCGGGCTGGCCACCGTGGTGCAGCTGACCCGGTTGCGGCCACCGGCCTTGGCCAGGTACAGCTGGCGGTCGGCCTCGGAGATCAGCCGGTGCAGCGCATCGCGCTGCGGGCGCAGGCAGCACAGGCCGATGCTGACCGTCATGCGCAGGGTAGCGGTGCCGATGTCCACCTCCAGTGCGGCGATGCGCTGGCGCAGCTCCTCGAAGTACAGCAGCGCCTCGTCCTGTTCCATGTCTGGCACCAGCAGGCAGAACTCCTCGCCGCCGAAGCGCGCGATCAGGTCGTGGCTGCGTGCATGCGCGGTCACCGCGCCGGCCACCGCGCGCAGCGCGTCGTCGCCTGCTTCGTGGCCATGGGTGTCGTTGATGTGCTTGAAGTGGTCGATGTCGATCATCGCCACCGCCACGCATTGGCCGTGCAGCTGCAGGTGCGGCAGCTGGCGCTGGCTCTGCTCCAGGAAGAAGCGCCGGTTGGGCAGCCCGGTGAGGAAGTCGCGGGTGGCCAGGTCCTGCAGGGTGCCGATCAGTTCCAGCTGGTCCACGTTCTGCGAGACGCGGCAGAAGAACTCCTCGCGCGAGAACGGCTTGCGCAGGAAATCGTTGGCGCCGTTCTTCAGGAAGCGCGGGATCAATGAGGCGTCGGTATTGCCGGAGATGCCGATCACCGCCACCTTGTCGCGCGAGCGCAGGGTGCGCAGGCGACGGGTGAATTCCACGCCTTGCATGCCGGGCATTTCCTGGTCGACCACCGCCAGGCGGATCGCCGGATGCGCCTCGATAGCAGCCAAGCCCTCGTTGCCGTCGGCGGCTTCGTGCACCTCATGCCCATACATCCGCAGCAGGGCGGCGGCATAGCCACGCGCGGACGGCGAATCGTCCACCACCAGCGCGGCGATGCGCCGGTTGCGTTCCAGCCGCTGCACCAGCCACACCAGGTAGTCGATGCTGCCCGGGGTATTCTTCAGCACGTAGTCGATGATCTGCTGCTGTAGTACGCGCTTGCGCAGGTCCTCGTCGTAAACGCCGCTGACCACCACCGTCGGCAGGTCGCGCTTGAGGAAGAACTCGACCACTGCATCGCGGTCGCCGTCGGCCAGCACCAGTCCGGTCAGCACCAGGAACCAGCCCCCGCCTTCGCTGAGCAGCCGGTCGGCCTCGGCCAGGGTGGAGGCGATCACCACCGGCAGTTCCAGGCGCTGCTCGATGGCTTCGCGCAGCATGCCGGTGAACGCACGGGAGTTTTCGACCAGCAGGATCCGCTGCGGCAGCGGATCGGCCAGGTCGCCATCGACGGCGGCCTGCGGCAGCACGGGCATGATGCGGTGGCTCACGAGGGAGGGGCTCGGCACGGATAGCGGCGGTTTCGGGTGTAACTTTAGCGGGGCAGTATGCCCTGCGTGTCGTTCGGCGATCAGGCGGGCGATGTGAATGACGCCGCTGTGCCCGCAATGGATTCGTGCAGGACGAACCGGAGCCGGTTGCCACGGCAATGCACCGTACCGCCGTAGGCCATTATCCGGCCGGCCAGACGCTCCGTGGCCTGCTGAACGGTCCCACTCGACAGCGTGCAACTGCGGTCAAGCAGGCCCACGACCACCACAATGCCGCGGCGGTCGCCAGCCTGGCCGCTCCGGACGCGCACGCTGACCTGTCCCGACTCCAGCTCCAGCAGCAGCGACACCGCCTCGATCAGCGAGCGATAGATGGCGAGCTGCAGGTCAACAGTCAGCATGCAGGGGTTCCCCTCCAGCCGGGGCGGTATCACGCGATGGGAGTTGTCCCAGTTCTCGCACGCGCCGCCAACGCGCAGCGCGATATACAGCCCAACCTGCTCCAGCCCCGTGGGGTAGACCAGACTGGCCTGTTCACGGAACAGCCGCGAGTGCACGGATGAGGCGTGCTGCAGGCTGTTGGCCACCGCATGATGCCCCTGCGCCTTCAGCCAGCTGACCATCTCGCCGAGCGAGCTGTCCATGCCTTCGCCGAGTTGCCTGAGATGGGAGGCGCGCTCGCGAAGTTCACGCTCACGGATCTGATGCGAACTACGTGCCAAGCGCAATGTGGTTTCCTCAGCCAGCCCACGGGACCGTGCACGTTCGTGGTGATAGCTGATGCTGGATCCCAGGGCGAGCAGTGCGACACTCATCACGGCCATGTTCTGCTGGGTGGCGAAGGTGCCCAGGTCGAACGAGGACGGTAGGCCGGTGCTGGGAGTGGCGAAATGGAGTGGAAGGTTCAACAGCGGAATCGCGATGGCAGCGCCACGCCACCCATGCATGAAGGTCAGGGCGATCGCCGGTAGGGAGGACAGCAGCACCAGGTGGGTGCGTGTGGTGTGGGCGCTGATGGCCGTAAGCTGCATGCACAGGGCCAGGACCAGCATCACCAGGATGGCCGTGACCGTAGGTGCAGCAAAGCGGCGCGTCCAATTGGGGGCCGCGTCTCGTCGCGACCAGAGGAATGCCAGTGGCACGAGGGTAATGATGGCGGCGAAGTGGCCAAAGATCGTGCGATCAACTGCGCTAAGCAGGTTGCTCGGCGGCGGGTTCGACCACAGGGCGAATGAAATGCCCATATTGAGAACCGGGACGAACAACGCCGTGCAGAAGGTCAGCGACAGCAGCCAGAGGCCGGCGGCGGACTCCGATGGCATTCTCATGCGGTGCAGGTGGACCACAAGCATCGCCATCGGCATCAGCAGCGTCGAGGCCAGGATGACCCAGGCCAGGCCGTAGCTGTCGATCATGGGGATGCGCAGGGTTGCGAAGTAGGTGTACTCGCCAAGCAGCAGGTAGGGCCACAGGCGGGTCGGGACGATCAGGAGTGCCGCTGCCCGGATGCCCGCTGGCAGGAAGAACTGATCCAGCGAGAACTGACGCGAGACAAGGCAGCTCAAAGCGTAGACGGCCGCGAGTGCGATTCCGACGGGTCGGATCCGGAAGCTCAGTTCAATTGCTTCTTTGAATCGGTCCAAGCCCCGCCTCTTGCCTCCCGGCCAATGATGACTGGCCACGTCCGTAGACATTATCGACAGTCGGAGAAGGGCGCAATCGAGGTGTCTGGCCTCCCTTTGCGCTGCAATTGCCGGCGTCCTGCGCTTCGTGGCCCTACACGGTCAGCAGTGCGTCGGCATAGCCACCAGCGGACGGTGAATCATCCACAATCAGCGCGTCCTCGGTTCGATCACGTTGCAGCCGTTGCACCCGCTACATTCGGCAGTTGATGCTGTCCACTGTGTTCACTATCGCGCAATCGACAATGTCCTGCTGTTACACGCGCCTGTCCAGGTCATTTGTCGCAGATGCAGCTGACCCGCACCGTGGGCGGGTTTCGCTACGGGTATTGGCGATTTCGGACGCTGCATCGGCGTGGCATGGGTTTGCATCGATCCAGTCGATTATGTCCCATGGGCTTTACGGAGTCCGCCCGGTATATGCTGATGCGATTGGGGGTAGCATCCTGCTTGATCCGTATTGCATCCAACCTGGAGGTTAGTGTGGGAAATTTCCGAATTCATGCATTTGCTGGTGCGTTGATGTTGGTGCCGGTATCCGTTCTTGCTTTTGCCCCGAGTGACGACCATGGAATCAAGATGGCCGGCCAAGGACTCGGCCAGTCGATTCCGCAGGCACAGGACCTGAGCGTGGATCCCGGCTGGTTGGTCTATGGGTTCGAGCGCGATGGTATGGATTATTTCCAGGTAAACGATCTCGCGGGCCACGTGCACATCGTGATCGGCAATGCTGCGGGCACGTTCTGGGTACTGCCGGCAGGTGACCCATCTGCGAAGGTGTCGTTGCCTGAGCAGCGCCTGCCTGTTCCCGCCAAAGCCACCAGGACGGTTGTCTATCGGTCCCCCGCATTCACGCTGGTCAGATATGCAAGCGGAGCTGATGTCTTGTGGGCGGTAGAGGCACCCTGATACCGCCTGTTGCCGGGATATCGGAGAGCTTCAGTGTCAGACTGCATGGGCACCCGGATGTTCGCCGGGTGCCCATGACGCCTTTGGCCAGCGGGATGAGCGGGACGTTCATGCGATACCGCTGCCTTGGTTCGATCCGATCGCTTGACTGTGAAATGCGCTACTGCAGCGCAGAGGGTGCAGGGCAGCTGTACCGTGATGGAGCACTGGGCTGTGTCTCAAGTTTTGTTTCACGGTCGAGGAACAGGATCCTGACCCGGTTGCGATAGCAGTCAACGGTCCCGTCATAGGGCAGGGTTCGCCCGGTCAGCCGCTCGAACGCTGCCATGGTTGTCTGCTGGGAAAGGCGCCGACGCGACTCCAGCAGCGACACGACCATGAGGATTCCGCGCCTGGAGCCCATTCCGCCGCATCTTGCACGAATGCGAATCTGTCCACCTTCATGCTTGAGAAGAATGGAGACTGCATCAATCAGTGTCCGGTAAGCGGCCAACTGCAGTTCCACGCTCAGGTTGCAGGGGTCGCCTTTCAGATCAGGGCGGAGAACGCGCTCCGTCAGCGTCCACGACTCACGGATGCCACCAGCCTGCAAAGCCACGTAAAGCCCAAGATGCTCCAGACCCGAGGGATAGACCATGCTTGTCTGTTCGCGAAGGAGCCGCGAATGTACATTCGAAGTATGCAGAAGGCTGCTGGCCACTGCGTGATGTCCCTGGGCCTTGAGCCAGTCGGCCAGCTCCACCAGTGAGGTATCAATGCCGTCGCCGAGCTTGCGAAGGTGCAGGGCACGCTCACGCAGCTCCATCTCGCTGGCCAATTGCGAGCTCCTCGCAAGATGGATGGCGTCCCTTTCCCCCATCTCGCGCAGCCTGTAACGATGGTAGAAGTGGGTGATGCGTGATCCGAGCAACAGCAATACGATGCCGCTGATCGCCATGATCTGCTGGGTGATGAAGGCCGCGGGATCGAATGCGGTGGGATGGGTGTTGGGCGTGGTCAGGCCGATGACCATGTTGAGCACCGGTACTGCAAGGGCGGCACCCTTCCAGCCATACAGGCAGGTAAGTGCGGCCGCGGGGAGTGCCAGCAGCAGCAGGAGCGTTGCCTTCAGCGCAACCCAGTCTGCGGGCAGTTGAGTTGCTGCTATCCCGATCAGGAGCATCGATGAAAGTGCCGCCAGCATCGGGGTCTTTCGTCCAGCGTTCCACTCCTGCCCCAGGTCCTGTCGCGCCCACAGCATGGCGATGGGGGCCACCGTCAGAATGCCGATGAAGTCGCCCACGCTGTAACGCGCCGCACTGGTCAGGAAGGGCGTGGAAGGGGGTGTTGGCCAGAGCAGATGAGAAAAGCTGAGGTTCAGCAGCGTAACTACGACGCTGGAAGCGGCGGCAATCAACAAAAGGCCGATCGTCTGCGACTCCGCCATCAGTCGCCGTTGCAGCTTCACAATCAACATCACTGCGGGCATGAGGAACGCGGAGGCAACAATGACCCATGTCAGGCCGTACTTCTCGATCATTGGCACGCGGGACTGTGCAAAGTACGCATATTCGCCCAGCAGCAGATACGGCCACAGGCGCGGCGGGCACAACAGTACGGCCGCCACCCGGATGCCGGCTGGCAAATAGAACTGATCCAGCGACAGCTGTCGGGTTGCCCAATAGGCAACTGCATAAAGCAAGGCAAGCATCAGGCCAGCCGGACGAATGCGCACCTTCAGCAACAATCCTTCTTTCCACCAGTCCAATCGCACGTCCCCCTCTCCTACGTGTCCCCTGTCAGCTTCCATTCGCCGCGAGGCCCGGTTTCTCAGGACGTTATCGGTCTGCGAACGATTATGCAATTGCACAGCGGCGCATTTAGGGAGTTGACCAACCATCCATCACAGATGTTGCGTGAAAATCTGTGACGTGTGCAGCACGATCAGCGCTGCGGTGCGCCTGTCAGAGCGTTCAATCCAGGAGATGCGGAATCTTCACCACAACGCATCCCGCAGCTTGTACCAGGACATCGCCGCCACCAGCAGCGGCGTGCGCAGCAGCCGGCCGCCGGGGAAAGGCGCATGCCGCAGGCGCTGGAACACGTCCAGGCGCTCGCTCTGGCCGGCAATCGCGGCGGCGATGACCTCGCCGGCCAGCCCGGCGGCGGCCACCCCATGGCCGGAGAACCCCTGCGCGAAGTACAGGTTGCCGTCCAGCCGGCCCCAATGCGGAGCGCGGTTGCGGGTGATGTCCACGTAACCGCCCCAGACCTGCTCCAGCGGCACGTCGGCCAGTTGTGGAAACACCTGGTGCATGCGCCGCTGCATCACCCTGTGCAGGCCGGGTGGGGGCAACGCCGAGTAACTGGCGCGGCCGCCGAACAGCAGCCGGTGGTCGTGGCTGAGGCGGAAATAGTCCAGTGCCCACGCGGTGTCGGCCACGGCCATGTTGTTGCCGATCAGGGCGCGAGCGCGCTCGGCCCCCAGCGGCGCGCTGGCGCCGATATAGGTGCCGACCGGCATGATCCGCCGTTCCAGGTCGGGCAGCAGGCCCTGCAGCCAGGCATTGCCGGCCACCACCAGATGCGCAGCGCGCACGCTTCCCTGCGCGGTATGCAGGGTGGGCTGCGGTCCGCGCTGCACGCGGGTCACTGCGGAGTTCTCGTGGATCACCACGCCGGCCGCACGTGCCGCATCGGCCAGGCCACGCGCATAGGCCAGCGGGTGCAGGTGCGCGCTGTGCGGATCGAACATCGCGGCGCGGTAGCGCGGGCTGTCCAGCTGTGCGCGCAGCGCATCACGGTCCCACCACTGCATCGGGTAGTCGTAGTGGCGCTGAAGATGCTCGCAGTTGGCGCGCAGGTCGCGCTCATGGCGCTCGCGGATGGCGACGCTGGCGTGGCCCTCCACCCAATGGCAGTCGATACCATGGCGGTCGATGCGCCTGCGCATCGCCTGTACTGCGTCGCGCGACCAGTCGAACAGGTGGCGCGCATCGTTACGGCCGAGCTGACGCTCCAGTTCGTCCACCTCGCAGCCATAGCCGACCAGCACCTGGCCACCATTGCGGCCGGACGCGCCCCAGCCGATCCGCTGTGCGTCCAGCACCACCACGCGTTGGCCACGCACGGCCAGTTCCAGTGCGGCGGTCAGGCCGGTATAGCCGGCGCCCAGCACCGCAACGTCGGCCTGCACCTGCCCCTGCAACGCGGGCAGTGCGGGCGGTTCGGGCAGGCTGGAGGCATACCAGCTGGGCGGAAAGGCGGCGCTCACTGCAGGCCTCGTGGGTGCAGTGCGGGCGGGCGGAGCAGGGCAGGTCGATCAGCGTTCACCCCGGTAGTTTCGCCGATGCATGGCAGCTGTGGTGTGACGGCAGCGACTTGCCGCCGTTGCCAGGCGACGGGTAACGTGTCGGCACGCCAAGGAGTCTTCCCATGCGCCGCCTGCCCTGGGTGGGCCTGCCCACCGACAGCACCGTGCTCGGCCACCACCGTTTCGCGGTGGCCGGCGAGAAGTATGTGCGCGCGCTGGCCGAGGCGGCCGAGGTGACCCCGGTGGTGTTGCCGAGCCTGCAGCCACCGTTGCCGGCCAGCGACTGGCTGCTTGGGCTCGATGGCCTGCTGTTGACCGGCGCGGTCAGCAACATCGAACCGCAGCACTACGAAGGCGGCCGCAGCTGGCCAGGCAATCCGCATGACCCTGCCCGCGATGCCAATGCCTTCGCGCTGCTGCACGAGGCGCTGGCGCTGGACCTGCCAGTGCTGGCGATCTGCCGGGGCTTCCAGGAGTTGAACGTCGCACTGGGCGGCACCCTGCATCCGCAGGTGCATGCGGTGCCCGGCCTGGCCGACCATCGCGACGACCCGCGGGCGCCGGTGGACGTGCAGTATGGGCCGGCCCATGCGGTGACCCTGGCCGCCGACGGCTGGCTGGCGCAGTGGCACGGCAGTGGCCGCGCGCAGGTCAATTCGGTGCACGGACAGGGCATCGCCCGCCTCGCGCAGGGCCTGCAGGTCGAGGCCATGGCCGATGACGGACTGGTCGAGGCGGCGCGCAGCCTGCACCATGGATTTGTGCTCGGCGTACAGTGGCATCCGGAGTGGCGTGTCACGCAGACGCCGTTCTATCACGCTATTTTCCGTGCGTTCGGCCAAGCTTGCCGGCAGCACCAACAGAACCGACTGGATTCCCGATGAGTTCCCGAACGCGCCCGCGCAAGACGGCCACGCCCCCCGCACCGCAGGAAAGCAGCCTGCTGCGCTGGCTGAAGGAGCGGCGCATCACCGAGGTGGAATGCCTGGTGCCGGACATCACCGGCAACGCCCGCGGCAAGATCATTCCTGCCGACAAGTTCTCGCACGACTACGGCACGCGCCTGCCGGAAGGCATCTTCGCCACCACCGTCACCGGCGAGTTCCCTGACGACTACTACGAGCTGACCTCGCCGTCGGACTCGGACATGATGCTGCGCCCTGACCCGGATACGGTGCGCATGGTGCCGTGGGCAGCCGATGCTACCGCACAGGTCATCCACGATTGCTACACCAAGAGCGGCGAACCGCACGAGCTTGCGCCGCGCAACGTGCTGCGCCGCGTACTGGCGGCTTATGCGGAACTGGGCCTGCGCCCGGTGGTGGCGCCGGAGCTGGAGTTCTTCCTGGTGCAGAAGAACACCGACCCGGACTTCCCGCTGCTGCCACCGGCCGGTCGCTCGGGGCGCCCGGAGACCGCGCGACAGTCGTACTCGATCGACGCGGTCAACGAGTTCGACCCGATCCTCGACCTGATGTACGACTACGCCGATGCGATGAAGCTGGACGTGGACACGCTGATCCACGAATCCGGCGCAGCACAGCTGGAGGTGAACTTCACCCATGCCGATGCGATGGACCTGGCCGACCAGGTGTTCCTGTTCAAGCGCACCATGCGCGAGGCGGCGATGCGCCACGGGGTGTACGCCACGTTCCTGGCCAAGCCGATGGAAAACGAGCCCGGTAGTGCCATGCACATCCACCAGAGCCTGGTGCGGGTGAGCGATGGCAGCAATGTGTTCGCTGGCGAGACCGATGCTGAGGGCGAGTTCAGCCCGGTGTTCGGCCACTACCTGGGCGGCCTGCAGAAGTACGCGCCGCAGGCGATGGCGTTCTTCGCGCCGAACGTGAATTCCTACCGGCGCCTGGTGTTCGGCGAAGTCTCGCCGAGCAACGTGCACTGGGGCTTCGACAACCGCACCTGCGGCCTGCGCGTGCCGCTGGATACGCCGGAAAACATGCGCGTGGAGAGCCGTTTCGCCGGCTCCGACGCCAACCCCTACCTGGCGATGGCCGCGACCCTGGCCTGCGGCCTGCTCGGCATCCGCGAGCGGCTGGCGCCGGACGCGCCGGTGACCGGCAGCGCGAAGGAACTGGGCTACAACCTGCCGCGCTCGCTGGGCGAGGCACTGGACGGGCTGGAGCAGTGCAGCGAGCTCCAGGCCCTGCTGGGCGAGCGTTTCTGCCGCGCCTACATCTCGGTCAAGCGCAAGGAATACGAGACCTTTTTCCGCGTCATCAGCTCGTGGGAGCGCGAGTTCCTGCTGCTGAACGTCTGAGCATCTGGAATAGAAAAATCCGCCGCCGGGGGGTAGGCTGGCACCCGTCGCCGGCCCCGCCGGCCCCCCTTCCCGCATTCTGGAGCACCCGATGAAGCTGCGTATCCTCACGCTCGGCCTGGCCTCCGCCATGCTTGCCGCCTGTGGCGGTGGCAACGGCGGCGCGCAGGACAGCCAGGTCCTGAACGTCTACAACTACAGCGATTACATCGCCGAGGACACCATTCCGACCTTCGAGAAGGAGAGCGGCATCAAGGTGACCTACGATGTGTTCGACAGCGATGAGATGGTCGAGACCAAGCTGCTGGCTGGCAACAGCGGCTACGACGTGGTGGTGCCGACCCTGAACTTCTTCGGCCGCCAGATCCAGGCCGGCGTGTTCCTGCCGCTGGACAAGAGCAAGATCCCGAACCTGGCCAACCTCGATCCGGCGGTGATGAAGCGCATCGCCACCCAGGATCCGGGCAACCAGTACGGCGTGCCGTACATGATCGGCACCACCGGCATCGGCTACAACGTGGACATGCTGAAGCAGCGCTTCGGCGGCAGCACCGATATCGCCAACAGCTGGGACCTGGTGTTCAAACCGGAGAACATCAGCAAGATGAAGGACTGCGGCGTGACCATCCTGGACACGCCGGCCGACATGATCCCGATCGCGCTGCATTACCTGGGCCTGGATCCGCACAGCGGCGACCCGGCCGAGCTGCAGAAGGCGGCCGACCTGCTGAAGTCGATCCGCCCGTACGTGCAGAACTTCCACTCCTCGCAGTACGTCGGTTCGCTGGCCAATGGCGGCACCTGCCTGGTGGTCGGCTGGTCGGGTGACATCATCCAGGCCCGCGACCGCGCCGAGGAAGCCAGCAATGGCGTGCACGTGGCTTATTCGATCCCGAAGGAAGGTGCGCCGCAGTGGTTCGACATGCTGGCGATCCCGAAGGACGCCAAGCACCCGGAAGCGGCGTACAGGTTCATCAACTATCTGCTGGAACCGAAGGTCGCCGCGGCCAACACCAACTTCATCCACTACGCCAACCCGATCCCGGCCGCGACACCGCTGGTGGACGAGGCGATCCGCACCGACCCGACGATCTACCCGCCGGCCGACGTGGCCGATAAGATGTTCACCTACTCGATCAACACGCCGGAGGCCGACAAGCTCTACACCCGGCTGTGGACCGAGGTGAAGACCGGCCGTTAAGCCGGTCTGGCGCCGCCGGGCCTTGCCCGGCGGCCGCCTTGCTTCACCGCTTCACCGTGCCGGAATCGGTACCGTCGGCCTGGCCAAGGTGCCTCAGGATGGCCGGCAGCAGGTCGCGTGCATCGCGGCCGCCGTTGCACAGGAACGACGAACTCATCCGCTGCAGGTTGTGCATGCCGATGAAGAACAAGCCCGGTTGCGGGGAAACGCCAAACTCGCCCAGCGGATAGCCGTGGGCATCCAGCGCGCCCTGCACATCGAGCCAGGGCCATTCGGCGACGAAACCGGTGGCCAGCACCACCGAGCGGATGCCTGCCGCCTGCAGATCCAGTTCATCCGGGGCTATGTCCGGCTCCCAGTGCAGATAGACCTCTTCGGGAATGTAGCGGGCATCGTCGGTGCGCGGTTCGGGCCGCGTGGCGTAGTACGCGCTGGCCAGCGAATCGAGATAGGCGTACTCGGCCCGCGTCGCTTCGATCGCGGTGCGAAGTTGCGGGCGGACATCGGCGAAGCGGGCGGTGTTTCCATTGAATTCCTGCAACCGTCCCAGCAACCTGATCCCTGCGCGGTGCATCGCCAGCAGGCTGATCGAACTGCCCAGGCCGGCACTTCCTTTGCCGGAAATCAGGGGGAACTCTGCGGTGCGGGCCTTGCGCAGCGCGTCCGGCTCGCCTGCCAGTACGGCCGCCGATTGGCTTACGTGTTGATGGATGCGCCCGGCCATGTCCCACCAGGTCATCGAGTCCTTGCCGCGCAGCCGACGGGTGTGCGAATGACGATCGGCCAATGACCAGTACACGCTGCGACCAGCGTCGCACAGGTCCTGGGCAATCTGTGCGCCGGACTGGCCGCCGCCGATGACCAGCACCGCGCCCGCGGGTAGCTGGCCGGGACTGCGGTAGTCGCTGGAGTGCAGCACGGTGAGGCCTGCTGCGGGCGCGAAAGGGGCCCGGGGCAACCGCGCCCGGCGGTATTCACCGGTGGCGACCACCACCGCCTGGGCATGGATCAGCCCCCGGCTGCTGTCGATGGCATAGCCACCGGACTCCGGCCCGACCCGATGGACCACGCACCCCTCGCTGATCGGCAACGCGCGCTCGTCGGCATAGTCGCGCAGCCGTCGGATCACTTCCGGGGCCCGCATGAACCCTTCCGGGTCATCCCCCGCATAGGCATGGCCATGCAGGGCCATCGTCGCGTTGGCGGTGTTGGTCTGGAACGAATCCCAGCGCCGCCGCCAACTGGCGCCCACGGTTTCGGCCTCCAGCACGCGATGCTCGACGCGGGCCTCCTGCAGGAGCGCGCTGAGCGACAACCCGGCCTGGCCGGCGCCGATGATGACCAGCGGCAGCCGTGCAGGCAGGCAGCCCGGCAGGCGGGGCGGGAAAGGGGAGGGGCTGTCCGGGGAAATCACCAGGGGCGGTCCATGCAAGGCCTAGATGCGGGACATTGCGCGGGGAATGTCCGGGGCTTTCAATGGATCCCGTTCTGAAAAATGTTGCAGATCGGGCTGCCGCCCGCAGTGTCTGGCCGGGACGGCTGCAGGGTCGTCCAGGGGAGCCCGGGCCTTGGGGCGGACAGGCCACCATCGCGGGGAAAACTGACACGCCCTCGGGGGCCCTGGGCGGGCCAGCGGCCGCTTCCACCCACTCCCGTCATATCCCCTTCGGCCCCCGGCCGTTAGAATGGCCGCCGCTGTCCACCGCCCGCTCCCGGAGCCCCCATGCCCGTTGAAGCCCAGCCGGTAGCCGCCGTCGTCGACACGACCGGTGCGCCCGGCTATCTCTCCATTCGTGATCTGCGCAAGGAATTCGACGGTTTCGTCGCCGTCGACGACGTCAACCTGGACGTGCGCAAGGGCGAGATCTTTGCCCTGCTCGGTGGCTCCGGCAGTGGCAAGTCGACCCTGCTGCGCTGCCTGGGCGGCTTCGAGACGCCCACCAAGGGCAGCATCACCGTCGATGGCCAGCGCCTGGACGCGCTGCCGCCGTATCAGCGGCCGGTCAACATGATGTTCCAGTCCTACGCCCTGTTCCCGCACATGACGGTCGAGCAGAACATCGGCTTCGGCCTGAAGCAGGATGGCCTGGGCAAGGACGCGATCAGCAAGCGCGTCGGCGAAATGCTCGACCTGGTGCAGATGGGCCACCTGGGCAAACGCAAGCCGCACCAGCTGTCCGGTGGCCAGCAGCAGCGCGTGGCGCTGGCGCGGTCGCTGGCCAAGGGGCCGAAGCTGCTGCTGCTGGACGAACCGATGGGCGCGCTGGACAAGAAGCTGCGCTCGCAGATGCAGCTGGAACTGGTCAGCATTATCGAATCGTCGGGCGTGACCTGCGTGATGGTCACCCACGACCAGGAAGAAGCGATGACCATGGCCACCCGCATCGCGGTGATGGATGCCGGCTGGATCCAGCAGGTCGGCAAGCCGGACGAGGTCTACGAGCAGCCGGCCAACCGCTTCGTCGCCGAGTTCATCGGTTCGGTCAACCTGTTCGATGGGGTGATCGACGAGGACCTGCCCGAGTACGTGACCGTGCGCTCGCCGCTGTTCCCGGCGCCGATCTACATCGCCCATGGCATCACCTGTTACGAAGGGCAGCCGGTCGCATTCGCGCTGCGCCCGGAGAAGGTGATGATCGGCAAGGACGAGCCGGAAGGGCACACCAACAAGGCGCAGGGCGTGATCGAGGACATCGCCTACTTCGGCAGCCACTCGGTGTATCACGTGCGCCTGCCCAGCGGCGCCAAGGTGCTGGCCAACTTCGCCAACTCGCAGCGCTGGGCCAGTGATGGCTTCACCTGGGGCGACGAGGTGTGGGTGCACTGGCGCGACAACGACGGCGTGGTGCTCACCTCATGAGCGTCGCCGGCCTGAAGCGCTGGCTGCCGGGGCTGCGTGCCACGGTGATCGGCATTCCGTACCTGTGGCTGCTGCTGTTCTTCGCAGTGCCGTTCCTGATCGTGCTGATGATCAGTTTCTCGCTCAGCCGGGTCGGCTCGCCGCCGTATACCTGGCTGCTGCAGTACGGGGACGGCGGGTTCTCGCTGAAGCTGAACCTGGAGAATTACCTGGCGCTGTTCCGCGATTCGATCTATGCGCAGGCCTTCCTGAGCTCGATCAGGATCGCGGCCATCTCCACCTTCCTGACCCTGCTGATCGGCTACCCGATGGCCTACGCCATCGCCCGCCTGTCGCCGGCCGCACGCAACGTGGCGATGATGCTGGTGGTGCTGCCGTCGTGGACCTCGTTCCTGATCCGCGTGTATGCGTGGAAGGCGATCCTGGACCGCAACGGCCTGCTTGACCAGTTCCTGCAGTTCACCGGCCTGCAGACGCTGATGACGTCGATGGGCCTGCCGAAACTGCAGTTGATCGATACGCCGACCGCCGCCTACATCGGCATCGTCTACTGCTACCTGCCGTTCATGGTGCTGCCGCTGTACGCCAACCTGGTCAAGCATGACCACCGCCTGCTGGAAGCGGCCTACGACCTGGGTGCCAGGCCATGGCAGGCCTTCCTCCGCATCACCCTGCCGCTGTCGAAGGCCGGCATCATCGCCGGCTGCATGCTGGTGATGATCCCGGCAGTGGGGGAATTCGTGATTCCGGAAATGCTGGGGGGCTCGGAGACGCTGATGGTCGGCCGCCAGCTGTGGAACGAGTTCTTCAACAACCGCAACTGGCCGGGTGCCTCGGCGATGGCGGTGGCGATGATCCTGTTGCTGCTGGTGCCGATCCTGCTGTTCAACCGATCCCAGCAGCGCCTGCTGGAAGGGAAGCAGGCATGAGCCCGCGTACCGCCAAGGGCCTGGGGCTGGGCGTGCTGCTGCTCGGCTTCGCCTTCCTGTACCTGCCGATCCTGCTGTTGATGTTCTATTCGTTCAACAGCTCGCGGCTGGCGATGGTCTGGGCCGGGTTCTCCACCCGCGCCTACAGTGACCTGTTCGCCGACCGCGCGCTGATGGATGCGATGTGGACCAGCCTGGTGGTGGCGTTCTGGACCGCCTGTACCGCCACCGTGCTGGGCACGCTGGCGGCGATGGTGATGACCCGCTTCAAGCGCTTCCGTGGCAAGCCGCTGTTCGGTGCGCTGGTCACCGCGCCGCTGGTGATGCCGGATGTGATCCTGGGCTTCTCGCTGATGGCGCTGCTGGCCTCGATGGGCGCGATTCCGGGCTTCCCGGCGCGCGGCCTGGCCACCATCTGGATCGCGCACGTCACCTTCACCCTGTGCTTCGTCACCGTGGTGGTGTCTTCGCGGCTGCAGGAAATGGATCTGTCGCTGGAAGAAGCGGCGATGGACCTGGGGGCCAGCCGGCTGACCGTGTTCACCCGCATCACCCTGCCGATCATCGCGCCGGCGCTGGTGGCGGGCTGGCTGTTGGCGTTCACCCTGTCGCTGGATGACGTGGTGGTGGCCAGCTTCGTCGCCACGCCGGGCTCGACCACGCTGCCGATGAAGGTGTTTGCGTCGGTGCGCATGGGCATCAGCCCGAAGATCAATGCACTGGCCACGCTGCTGGTGTCGGCGGTATCGATCGCCGCGGTGATCGGCTGGTACATCAATGCCCGTGCCGAGAAGCGGCGCCAGCGCGACCTGCAGCTGGCGCGGCAGGACAACGGCTGAGTACACGATCCGTCGACTGTGCCGGCAACACCCGGCTCACGGCCGGCGGCGCACAATGGGGGTCTTCCAGATGGAGATCCCCCATGACCGTCGAGATCGTCGACCCGGCCACCGGCCAGGTGACCTACCGCCATGTACTGATGGGCGCTGCCGACATCGAGCAGCGCCTGCAGGCCGCCGCCGATGCGTTCCCCGGCTGGGCCGAGCGTTCGCTGCAGGAACGCGGCGCGATCCTGCGCCAGATCGCGGCGCAGCTGCGCACGCGCCGCGACGACCTGCAGCAGGCGATGACCCACGAGATGGGCAAGCTCAAGGTCGAAGCGCTGGCCGAGGTCGACAAGTGCGCGGCGGCCTGCGAGTACTACGCCGACCATGCGGCCGACTATCTCAAGCCGCAGCTGATCGACACCGAAGCGCAGCGCAGCTATGTGCGCTACGAGCCGATCGGCTGCGTGTTCGCGGTGATGCCGTGGAATTTTCCGATCTGGCAGGTGTTCCGCTTCCTCGCACCGGCGTTCATGGCCGGCAACGTGGCCCTGCTCAAGCACGCCAGCAACGTGCCGCAGTGTGCCGACCTGATCCTGGCGGTGTGCCGTGATGGCGGCCTGCCGGACGGCGTGTTCGACGTGCTGCACATCGACAACGACCAGGCCGCCGACGTGCTGCGCGACGCACGGGTGAAGGCGGTGACGCTGACCGGCAGCGAGCGGGCAGGGCGCTCGATCGCCTCCAACGCCGGCAGCCAGTTGAAGAAGTCGGTGATGGAGCTGGGTGGCAGCGATGCCTTCGTGGTGCTCGACGATGCCGACCTCGACAAGACGGTTGCGGCAGCGGTGAAGTCGCGCTTCGACAACAGCGGGCAGACCTGCATCGCGGCCAAGCGGTTCATCGTGGTCGAGGCGGTAGCCGATGAATTCACCCGTCGCTTCGTTGAAGCTGCGGCCGAGCGCCAGTACGGCGACCCCGATGAGCGGGGCACCACGCTGGCGCCGATGGCCCGTGCCGATCTGCGCGATGAACTGCACAAGCAGGTACAGGCCAGCGTGGCCAAGGGGGCGCGTGTGCTGATAGGCGGCGAGCCGATTGCCGGCACCCATGCCGGCTATCCGGCCACGGTGCTCGACCAGGTCGGCCCGGGCATGCCGGCCTACGACGAGGAACTGTTCGGTCCGGTGGCTGCGGTGATCCGGGTCGCTGATGAGAGCGAGGCACTGCGCGTGGCCAACGACACCCGCTTCGGCCTCGGCGGCAGCGTGTGGACGCGCGATCCGGTGCGCGGCGAAGCTTTCGCACAACGCATGGAATGCGGCGCCGCGTTCGTCAACGCGATCGTCAAGAGCGATGCGCGGCTGCCGTTCGGCGGCAGCAAGCAGTCTGGGTTTGGCCGGGAACTGGCCGACCACGGCATCCATGAGTTCATGAACATCAAGACCGTTTACGTAGCTTGATGCCGAATGGCAATGCCGGCCGCTGGCCGGCATTGCCCTGGTTGCCGGCCAGCGGCCGGCACTACCACCAGCGGGTCACAACCACTTTGCGCGCTTGAACAACCGGTACAGGCCCACGCAGACGCCGCCCACACCAACGATCATCAGTGGGTAGGCCCACGGTTGGCTCAGCTCCGGCATGTGGCTGAAGTTCATCCCGTACCAGCTGGTGATCAGCGTCGGTGCCGCCAGCAGCGCGGCCCACGCACCGAGGCGCTTGACCGTCTCGCCCTGCGCCAGCGTCACCAGCGACAGGTTCACGCTGAGCGCGGTGCCCAGCATCTCGCGCAGGGTGTCGATCACATCACTGATGCGTACCGCGTGGTCGTGCACGTCACGGATGTACAGCTTCACTTCGTCCGGAACCAGCTCGCCCTGGTAGCGGCGCAGCTGGGCCAGCACATCCTGCAGCGGCGCCACCGCCATCCGCATCTTGTTCAGTTCGCGCTTGAGCTCGTACAGGCGCACCACGGTGCTGCGCTTGTAGTTCTCGGCGAAGATGTCCTTTTCCAGCAGGTCCAGGGTGTCGCGGAAGCGGTGCACGATCGGCAGGTAATTGTCGACCACGAAGTCGGTCACCGCGTACAGGCAGTACGACGGGCCCATCTTCAGCAGCTGCGGCTCACGCTCGACCCGAGCACGTACCGGCGCGTAGGACAGCGAGGCGCCGTGGCGCACCGTTACCAGGAAGCGCGGGCCGAGGAAGGCATGGGTTTCGCCATACTGGATGCGCTCGTCGACCATCTGCGCGGTGGTCACCACCACGAACATCGAATTGCCGTAGGTCTCGACCTTGGGCCGCTGGTGCGCGTTGCGCGCATCCTCGATGGCCAGGTCGTGCAGGCAGAACTCCTCCTGCAGTTTCAGCAGCACATCGTCGTTGGGGTCGTACAGGCCGACCCAGACGAAGCCATTGCCACTGGCAATGACATCGCTGATGGCGTCCAGGGTGATGTCGTGGCGTTTGCCCTCGTCATCGTAGTGGACGCAGTTGATGACGCAGGCGGGGTTGGCTGAAGCCGGGGCGGAAGCGGAGGCGGGCAATGACATGCCCGCCATCGTGCGTCAGCGCCGTGTTTCGGACAAGTGAGGATGGCGCCCCAGTACCCACGCCAGCGCGACGTGGACGGGCAGCAGCAGCACGATCCACTGCACGTTGTACTGCGCCTGCAGGCTCAGCCAGTGCAGCACCAGCGCCGCCACGGCCTGCACTGCCAGCAGCCACAGCACGACCCTGAACATGCGGCCCGGCACGCGCCGGCGCAGCAGGCTGATTGCTCCGGGCAGCAGCAGCACGGCCACCGGCGAAAGCAGCAGCAGGTTGCGGTTGGCCCAGGCGGCGTAGTGGATGCTGAAGCCCCACAGGAACACCAGCAGGCTGCCGGCGATGGCGCACAGCAGCCAGAACGGCAGGGCCAGCCCGGCCAGCAGGCGCGGGCGGTTGCGCAGCACCAGCACGCCGCCGGCCACGGCCAGACCAAGCAGCAGCCACGGCCACCAGCGACGCGCGAATTCCTTCGGCTCCGGATCGATGCGGTGTGGCAGCAGTTCCTGTTCGGACTGCACCAGCGGCCGGCCATCGCTGTTGCGTGCCTGGCGCAGCGCATCGGCCAGGCGCATCGGCACGAACGCTTCCTGCCAGCGCGACAGCGGCTGGTCGGCAAACGGCCCCAGGCCGACATCGAAGCCCAGCCACATCCACGGGGCGGGCGAGGCCAAGCGCACCGACTCGCTGCGGTAGGTGTTGCCGCGCGAACGCCCCGACAACTGCGACTGCAGGCCACCGCCCAGCGCCTTGTCCACCGTGTCGCGTACCATCGTGGCGCAGTTGGCGGTGTAGTAGTCGTAGTGGTAGCGCGCGTTTTCCGGCTTGGCCCGCTCGGCCAGGTCAGCGGCCAGGGCACGCGCCTGGTCGGGGCGCAGGTCCAGCCACTGCACGCTGGCACCGCGGCCGGTCTCGTCGTAGTACGACAGGTCCTGCTGCAGCGGTAGCGCCACCAGGTAATACATCATGTCGCCGCGCACGAAGCGGCTGATGAAATCGTCCTCGGACGGATCGAAGTAGCCGAAGTTGTATGAGGTCGCTTGGCCGCTGAGCGGATCGATCACCACGATGGCATCATGCCCGAAGCGTTCGAAGAACACGGTGCCCGGCTGCATGGTCACCACGCCGATACGCGGGACCGGGGCCTCGGCGTTGGCGGTGGCAGGTGCGGGCACGGCTGCCGCCGGCTGCGCGAAGGCGGCCAGTGGCAGGGCCATGGTCATGGCCAGCACACACAGTGCCAGCCACGCCGTCAGGATCAGACCGCGGCGCTTCAAGCGTCGTCCTGCGCGTCCGGCGGCAGCACGGTCACGTGGAAGGCCTGCACCCGGCGCGCATCGGCGCGGGCCACGCGGAACATGAAGCGGTCCAGCGCCAGCTCATCG
Source organism: Stenotrophomonas sp. YJH_SMC_81 (assembly GCF_059370875.1). NCBI lineage: Bacteria > Pseudomonadati > Pseudomonadota > Gammaproteobacteria > Lysobacterales > Lysobacteraceae > Stenotrophomonas > Stenotrophomonas sp. YJH_SMC_81. Next base: position 312,310 of record NZ_JCAFUB010000004.1, read on the forward strand.
CCGACTTCCGGCAGATGGCCCACGGCCTCGGTGACCAGGCCACCGATGGTGTCGTAGTCCTCGTCGGAGAACGTCGCGCCGAAGCGCTCGTTGAAGTCGCCGATCGGGGTCAGCGCGTCGACTACGTACTGGCCGTCGGACTGGATGGCGATCTGCGCGGACGGATCCTCGGCCTCGTCGTGCTCGTCGTCGATCTCGCCGACGATCTGCTCCAGCACGTCCTCGATGGTGACCAGGCCGGCGACACCGCCGTACTCGTCGACCACGATGGCCATGTGGTTGCGCGACAGGCGGAACTCCTTCAGCAGCACGTTCAGCTTCTTCGCCTCCGGGATCAGCACCGCCGGGCGCAGCAGCTCGCGCACGTTGGCCGGGCCGTTGTCGGCGACCACGCCGCGCAGCAGGTCCTTGGCCAGCAGGATGCCAAGGATGTCGTCCTTGTTCTCGCCGTGCACCGGGAAGCGCGAATGGCCCGATTCGACCACCTGCTTCATCAGTTCCAGGAAGGGCGCTTCGACCGGCAGCGAGACCATCTGCGAGCGCGAGATCATCACGTCGCCCACGGTCAGCTCGGCCACCGAAATGGCGCCTTCCATCATCTTCAGGGTATCGGCGGCGATCAGACCCTCTTCCTGCGCGGTGTGCAGGACAGCGACCAGCTCGTCGCGGGTGTGGGGTTCGCCGGAGAAGGCCGAGGTCAGGCGTTCAAGCCAACCGCGCTTCTTTTCACTGTGCTCCGCAGGGGAGCTACTACTGTCGTCTTCTGACATCTCTGGAAAAAAGGCACCCGGCAGGCCGGGCGTTGGCCCAAGTCTAGCAGGATGTGGCGGCCTGTCAGTGACCGTCGCTGCCCGGTCCGGTGATCGGCGGCGGGGCCAGTTCAGGCCGGGCAGGGGCTTCTTCTTCAGGCAGGTCCAAGCTGTAGGTACAGCCGGCCAGCGTTTTCCCCGGATGGGAGGCCACGGTGGAGACGCTGAGGATGATCGACTCGATCTGGGCCTCGCCGCTCTGCGGGTCGGTAACGTCGCGGCTGACCAGCTCGCGGCCGGCCATGAACTTGCCGTTCTGGTCGTAGCCGGTCTCCAGCGCCAGCCGCTTGGCCAGAGGCCGAGGGTCGGCCTGGTCGAGGACGGCCATGATGCTGGCGCCGGCCACCGCTACCCGCTCGGTCTGTTGGCCGAAGACGGTGATCGGGCTGGCCAGCCGGTACTCGCTCATGAACTGGTTGCCCTGCGGCAGCGGCTGCAGGCCCCGGGCCACGGCCTTCAGCGGATCGGCCAGCAGCGGCGCCAGCGCTGTCTGCTCGGCCACGCCCTGGCGGCATTCGATCAGCGCCGGCAGGTCAAGACTGGAGGCGAGGGCAGAAGGCACCGCAAAGGCACACAGCAGGGACAGGCAGCAACGCAGGGACACGGGTAGGTTCCGCAGGCGGGCCGGACATCATAACTGTGACGGGGGCGGTTTCTCAGCCTTGCTGCTGCGGCGGCCGCGGGTCAGCAGGGCGCGTAGCCCCATCACCGGCAGGGTGAGCAGCACCGCCTGCATCGAAGCGTGGAGGACCGTGACCAATCCGCGAGCCGCCAACTGCAGCAGGCCCGATTGTTCGAACCAGGGCATCAGTGCCGGTTCGGCGGCCTTTGCCAGTGGCATGTACGTCGCGCAGAGCGCGTACAACAGCCAGAGTGAGGCGGTTGATGCATGGAAGAACGGCAAGGTCGCCACCGAGCGCCGTAGGCGCTGCTGGACCGCCACGCGCCAGGCCACCGGCGCGGTGAGCGCGCCAATCAGCATCAGCAGCAGCGCGCTCGTCACCAGGCCCATCGTGGTGCTCATTCCGTGCCGCTGTTGCAGCAGCTGAGGCCCGATCACGCCGACCGCCAGGCTGGCAATGACGGACGCCGGTGACAGCAGTGCCAGCGTGCGCAGCAGCCAGTGCTGCCCGCTGGGGTCGCATGCACTGACACGGCGCACGGCATGCGCGCCGAGTATCAACAGCAAAGCGAGCCCCGCACTGCCGATCAGCAACGAAACCCGGCCATCCTCGAAGATCATCCCTGTTCTCCCGATATCGGTCGGGGCAAGCATATCCCTTGGGCCGGCCTTAGCGCTCGCCCGCGTACGGGTCGTCAATGCCCAGCTCGGCCAGGATCTCGCGCTCCAGCTGTTCCATCGCCTCGGCCTCCTTGTCGTCCTCGTGGTCCCAGCCAAGCAGGTGCAGCACGCCGTGCACGGTCAGGTGCGCGTAGTGGGCATTGAGCGCCTTGCCCTGTTCGTCGGCTTCACGCGCCACCACCGGTGCGCAGATCACCAGGTCACCCAGCAGCGGGAACTTGACGCCCTTGGGCAGACCTTCGGGCACTTCGGCCGGGAAGCTGAGCACGTTGGTGGCGTAGTCCTTGCCACGGTAATGGCGGTTCAGCGACTGGCCTTCCTTGGCATCGACCACGCGGATGGCCAGGTCGGCCTCGCGGATGCGGCCCTTCAACGCAGCGGCCACCCACTTGCGGAAGCTCACTGCCGCCGGCAGCCCGGTACGCGGCAGGGCATAACTGACGGCGACGTCCAGTCGCACGGGACCACGGGTCATGGCGTCGCTCCAGGCTGGATCTGATGCAGGTCGCGGCGGTCGTAGGCGCTGACGATGCGCGCCACCAGCGGATGCCGGACCACGTCGCGGGATTCGAAGAAGGTGAAGCTGACGCCCTCGACCTCGCGCAGCACATCGATGGCGTCGCGCAGGCCGGACTTCACGTGCTTGGGCAGGTCGGTCTGGGTCAGGTCACCGGTGACCACCGCGGTGGAGCCGTAGCCCAGGCGGGTCAGGAACATCTTCATCTGCTCGATGGTGGTGTTCTGCGCCTCGTCCAGGATCACGAACGCATCGTTGAGCGTGCGGCCGCGCATGTAGGCCAGCGGCGCGATCTCGATGACGTTCTTCTCCAGCAGCTTGACCACCTTTTCCACGCCCATCATCTCGTACAGGGCGTCGTACAGCGGTCGCAGATAGGGGTCGACCTTCTGGCTCAGGTCGCCGGGCAGGAAGCCCAGCTTCTCGCCGGCTTCCACCGCCGGGCGCACCAGGATCAGGCGCTGCACCCGCGACTCGTTCAGTGCTTCGACCGCGCTGGCCACGGCCAGGAAGGTCTTGCCGGTTCCCGCCGGGCCGATGCCGAAGTTGATGTCATGCGTGGCGATCTGGTGCAGGTAGCGGCCCTGGTTGGCGCCGCGGCCGCGTACCGTGCCACGCTTGACCTTGATCGCCACGTCCTGCGCTTCGTAGGAGCGCTCGGCGATCTGCTCGACGTTGGCCTGCGCCAGGCGCAGGTGGATGGCGTGGTTGTCGAAGGTGGTTTCGCCGGCTTCGGCGTACAGCGCTTCAACCAGCTTCTGCGCCTCCACGATGGCTTCGTTGGGCCCGCTGATGCGGAACACGAAGCCACGATTGGCGATCTCCACGCCGAGCTTCAGCTCGATCTGGCGCAGGTGCCCATCGAAGGGGCCGCACAGGTTGGCCAGTCGCTCGTTGTCTTCCGGCGACAGGGTGAAGTCTCGATGATCGATGCTTTTCATTGCTTGGGGTGGGGCGGGGTCGCCGTCCACCGCGATGGACTCGGGGTGACAAGGTTACGCGCGTACCGGGCATGCGGCCAGCGGCGGGCCGATACGCGGTTTTCCACACCCGGTGTGGACGGGGGGCGCGAAAAGCTGTGGATAGGCCTTCGCAGTGCTTGTGCCACAAGGCGGATGAGGTGGTGGTGAAAAAACCGTCACGGTCGGCCGGCGCCTGTGACGGCAGCGCATCTTCCGCTGCCAGGCACCCAGTACGGCTGCCCCCGTCCGGTTCTCCACACCGGCTGTGGAATGATGCTGAATCAAGCTGTGGATAGGTGGCGAGGAACCTTGCAGCAAAAGGCCTGTCCGCGCGTGGCGAAAAAACCGTCAGGGCTGATCGGAATCATTGAGGGTGCACGGGGCAGGTGGCACCGTGTCGCCGTCGCAGGAGGGAATGGCATGGGCATCGGCAACGGGATGCGTGGACTCGGGCTGGCGGGCATCGGCCTGCTGGCGGGCTGTGGGCAGTCAACGCCAACGGCGCTGGGCACGCTGGAGTGGGACCGGATCACGGTGCCGGCGCCGGCGGCCGAGGTGATCGCCACGGTGGAGGTGCGCGAGGGCCAGCGGGTCAAGGCCGGGGCCGTGCTGATGCAGCTCGACCCCGCCCGCGGCGACGCGCAGTTCGCGGCGGCGCAGGCCGACACGGCGCGCGCGCAGGCCCAGCTGGAAGAGCTGAAGCTTGGCCCGCGCCAGGAACAGATCGCACAGGCCCAGGCACAACTGGCCGCGTTGCGCGCGCAGTCTGCTGAGGCCACTGCCTACTATCGTCGGGTGCAACCATTGGCACGCCAGCGCCTGATCGCCGCCGCCGAGCTGGACCTTGCACGGGCGGCCGCCGGCAATGCCGCGGCCAGCGTGCGTGCCGCCGAGCAGGCCTGGCTGGAACGGGTGCACGGCAGTCGCGCGCAGGACATCGCCCAGGGCCAGGCGGCCGCCGACGCCGCACAGGCGCAGCAGGTGGTGCAGGGCGTCAACCTGCAGAAGCTGCAGCTGCGCGCACCGCGCGATGGCGTGATCGATGCCTTGCCCTACCGGCAGGGTGACCAGGCACCGATCGGGGCGCCGCTGGCGGTGATGCTGGTCGGCGAGCGCCCCTATGCGCGCGTCTACCTGCCGCAGCCGCTGCGCCTGCAGGTCAAGGTCGGTCAGCCGGCGCAGATACAGCTGGAGGGAGGAAGCACCGTACTGAAGGGCCATGTGCGCGCGATCCGCAGCGAGCCTTCATTCACCCCGTACTACGCACTGACCGGCGATGACGTCGAGCGCCTGAGCTACCTCGCCGAGATCGACGTGGATGCAGCCAGCGACATGCAGAAGCTTCCGGCCGGACTGCCGGTGCAGGTGCGCTTCTGAACACCGGTGCGGACATCGCGGTGCATGCGCAGGGCCTGACCCGCCGCTTCGGTGAACTGCTGGCCGTGGACAAGGTCGACCTGACCGTCCCGCGCGGGCAGGTGTACGGCTTCCTGGGCCCGAACGGGTCAGGCAAGTCGACCACCATCCGCATGCTGTGCGGCCTGCTGGAACCCAGTGCGGGGCAGATCGAGGTGCTGGGCCTGGCGGTTCCCGAGCAGGCCGAAGCACTGCGCCGGCGCATCGGCTACATGACCCAGCGCTTCTCGCTGTACGAAGACCTGTCGGTACGCGAGAACCTGGAATTCCTCGCCGCCATCCAGGACTTGCCGCGCAACCAGGCCCGGCAACGGGTCGATGCGCTGCTGCAGCAGTACCGGTTGCAGGACCGGCAGCCGCAGCTGGCCGGTACGCTCAGCGGCGGGCAGAAGCAGCGCCTGGCCCTGGCCGGCGCCGTGGTGCATTCGCCCGAACTGCTGTTCCTGGACGAGCCGACCAGCGCGGTCGATCCCGAGTCGCGCCGCGATTTCTGGGAGGCCCTGTTTGAACTGGCCGACGCGGGAACCACGGTGCTGGTGTCGACCCATTACATGGACGAAGCCGAGCGCTGCCATCGCCTGGCGATCCTTGATCGCGGCGCACTGGTGGCCGACGGCACGCCGGCCGAGCTCTGTTCACGGCTGCAAGGACGAACGCTGCAGGTCACGTCATCGCAGCCACGCCAGGCCAGCCGCGTGCTGGCCGAGCTGCCCGGCGTGCTGAGCGTGGCGCAGATCGGCACCCATCTGCGCGTGCTGTGCAACGAAGGCGCAGCGGATGTCGCGGCGCTGCGGCGCGCGCTGGCCAGCGCCGACCCGCAAGCGCATATCGATAGCGTGGCGCCGAACCTGGAGGACGTGTTCGTGGCCGCCACCCGTGGCCGTGGCAGGGAGCCAGCGGCATGAACCTGCGCAGGCTGTGGGCGATCATGCTCAAGGAGCTGCGGCAGCTGCGCCGCGACCGCATCACGCTGGCGATGATCGTCGGCATTCCGGTGATGCAGCTGCTGCTGTTCGGGTATGCGATCAACCTCAACCTGCGCCACCTCGATGCGGGTATCGCCGACCAGGCCAACAGCGCCGCCTCACGCGCGCTGGTGCAGGACATGGTCGCCACCGGGGTGATCACGCCGCGTACTGAAGCGTACAGCCCGCACCAGCTGATGCAGGCGCTGCGCCGCGGCGAGATCAGCGTCGGCATCGTGGTGCCGGCCGACTTCGAGCGTCGCCGCTTCGATGGACGCGAAGCGGTACAGGTACTGGTCGATGGCAGCGATACCGTGGTGCAGAGTGCGGCGATCCAGCTGGCGCAGGTGCCACTGGATACGCGCCCGACCAGCAATACGCGGCCGTTGCGCGAAGGCAGCATTGCCAGTGGCCAGGTCAGCGTGACCAGTTTCTACAACCCGCAACGGCGCTCGGCGGTGAACATCGTGCCCGGCCTGATCGGGGTGATCCTGACCATGACCCTGGTGATGTTCACGGCGGTGGCGGTGGTACGCGAGCGCGAGCGCGGCAACATGGAACTGCTGATCGCCACGCCGGTATCGCGCAGCGAACTGATGGTCGGCAAGGTGCTGCCCTATGCAGCCATCGGCCTGCTGCAGACCACGCTGGTGCTGGTGCTGGGCACCTGGCTGTTCCAGGTGCCGATCCGCGGCAGCCTGCTCGACATCTACCTGGCCGCAGTGCTGCTGGTGCTGGCCAACCTGGCGCTGGGCCTGCTGATCTCCACGCGCGCGCGTTCGCAGTTCCAGGCGATGCAGATGACGCTGTTCCTGTTCCTGCCGTCGATCCTGTTGTCGGGTTTCATGTTCCCGTTCGCCGGCATGCCGCGGCCGGTGCAGTGGCTGGCCGAAGTGCTGCCGCTGACCCACTTCCTGCGTCTGGTGCGCGGCATCATGCTGCGCGGCGCCTCGCTATGGGAGCTGTGGCACGACGCGCTGGCGCTGCTGGCCTTCATCGTGGTGATGATGACGCTGGCGATCCTGCGTTTCCGCAAGCGCCTGGATTGAGGCCTGTCATTCGGTAGTGCCGGCCGCTGGCCGGCATCATTTCCGGTGGGTGCCGACCGTTGGTCGGCACACCCTAGCCTTATTCCGCCACCACGCGCCCACGCAGCGAGTTGGTAAGCGCTTCGGTGATCAGCACATCCACGAACTGGCCGATCAACCGCGCAGGCGCCGGGAAATTCACCGACCGCATGTTCTCGGTCTTGCCGGTCAGTTCGTTCGGGTTCTTGCGCGACGGCCCTTCCACCAGCACGGTCTGCACGGTACCGACCATCTTCTGCGAGATGCTGGCGGCGTGCGCATTGATGCGCTCCTGCAGGCGCGACAGGCGAGCGTGCTTCTCGGCATCGCTGATCGTGTCCTCCAGATCGGCCGCCGGTGTACCCGGTCGACGCGAATAGATGAAGGAGAAACTGTGGTCGAAGCCGATGTCCTCGATCAGCTTCATGGTCTTCTCGAAGTCGGCATCGGTCTCGCCGGGGAAGCCGACGATGAAGTCCGAGCTGATGGAAATGTCCGGGCGCACCGCGCGCAGCTTGCGGATCTTCGACTTGAATTCCAGCGCGGTGTAGCCGCGCTTCATCGCCGACAGCACGCGGTCGCTGCCGGCCTGCACCGGCAGGTGCAGGAAGTTGGCCAGCTGCGGAACGTCGCGGAACGCGTCGATCAGCGAATCGCTGAACTCGAGCGGGTGCGAGGTGGTGAAGCGGATGCGGCCGACCCCATCGATCTCGGCGATGGTGCGGATCAGCAGGCCGAGGTCGGCAAACTCACCGTCTCCATATGGGCCGCGATAGGCGTTGACGTTCTGGCCGAGCAGGTTGATCTCGCGCACGCCCTGCGCGGCGAGCTGCGCCACTTCCACCACCACGTCCTCGAACGGGCGGCTGACTTCGGTGCCGCGGGTGTAGGGCACCACGCAGAACGAGCAGTACTTGGAACAGCCTTCCATGATCGACACGAACGCCGAGGCACCTTCGGCGCGTGGCTCGGGCAGGCGGTCGAACTTCTCGATCTCGGGGAAGCTGATGTCCACCTGCGGGCGCTTCTGCTCGCGCCGCGCGCGGATCAGTTCCGGCAGGCGATGCAGGGTCTGCGGGCCGAACACAAGGTCCACGAACGGGGCGCGCTTGATGATCGCTTCGCCTTCCTGCGAGGCAACGCAGCCGCCCACGCCGATGATGACCTCGCGGCCCTTGTTCTTCAGGCCCTTCCACACGCCGAGTTGGCTGAACACCTTCTCCTGCGCCTTCTCGCGGATGGAGCAGGTGTTGACCAGGATGACGTCGGCGTCGTCCGGGCTGTCGGTCAGTTCCAGGCCATCGCTGGCGGCAAGCACGTCAGCCATCTTGGCCGAGTCGTACTCGTTCATCTGGCAACCGTGGGTCTTGATGTACAGCTTGCCCTTGACCTGGTCGGGCTTGCGCGGACCAGCGGGCAGGGCAACGAGCGGGGTACCGCCCGGGGTGGCGGGCGGAAAGACGTCTGGCGTCCCGGTCATGGCGCTTAATCCATTCGGGTGGCGGGAAAGCGGGCAATTCTACCCGCATCCCGCGCCAGCCGCCGCGCCCTTGTAGAGCCGAGCCCACGCTCGGCTGCTCTTCCCGCTTCCCATGGGGCAGCCTGGCATGGCCTGGCTCTACTGAAGCCAGCCGAGCGTGGGCTCGGCTCTACAAGGAAAGCCAGCCGGCGCTGCTTATGCCGCCGCCAGCTCCGCATCGATCTGCCGCGAACGGTCGAAGGCGGTCATCGCGCTCATCCGTGCGATGTAATCAGCCGTGGCCGGCGCAGGCTGCACCAGACCGAAGGCCGTGGTCCAGGCCAGCGCATTGCCCCACAGCACGTCGGCGGCACTCATCGTCTCGCCGAGCAGGTAGCGACCCTGTGCCAGCTGGGCCTCGACCACCTGCAGCACGGTCTCGGCGTCGTTGTACGGCGACATCATGCGCGGCGGCGGCTCGCGGTGCATCGCCTTGTCGATCATCGCCGGCTCGAAACAGGCACCGTAGAAGGCCATCCAGCGCAGGTAGGGCCCGCGCAGGGCATCGCCGATCGGCGGCGCCAGCCCGGCTTCCGGATACAGGTCGGCCAGGTACAGATAAATGGCCACCTGTTCGGTCACCAGCGCGCCGTTGTGGACGATGGCCGGCACCTTGCCCATCGGGTTGATGGCCAGATAGGCCGGGGCCAGGTTGGCGCCGGCCTTCAGGTCCAGCACCTGCATGCGGTAGTCGGCACCCAGCGCTTCGAGCAGGGCCACGGCGCCGCTCGAGCGGGATCGGGCGGCGTGATAAAGGGTGATCTGGCGTGAGGTCATGGCATTGCTCCTTGCGGTGGGTGGTGAACTGGAAGCCATCCTGGGGCACCATTGCGGACGACTTCTGTCCTCGATTCTTCATGCGCCATACCGCCCATCGACTGCTGCGCCTGATCGCCCTGCTGCAGGCCCGCCGCCAGTGGTCCGGGGCTGAGCTGGCCGAGCGCATGGGCGTGGACCGGCGCAGCATCCGGCGTGATATCGAGCGGCTGCGCGAACTGGGCTATCCGGTCCGGGCCTCGTCGGGGGTCGGTGGCGGCTATCAGCTGGGGGCCGGGGCACCGGTACTGCCGATGCTGCTGGACGAGGAAGAGGCGACCACCCTGGCGATCGCGCTGCGGGCCGCGTCCGCGACCGTCGCTGGCATCGACGACACCGCCCGGGGCCTGTTGTCCAAGCTCGACCCGCTGGTGCCGACCCGTCGCCGCCAGCAGGCCGGCGAGGTGCATGCGGCGACGGCCACCCTGTCCGACCTTCCCTCCACCGACGCACGCCTGCTGGGACGGCTGGCCCAGCATTGCCGGCAGGCGTCACGGCTGGCCTTCGAGTACCGCAGTGCGCAGGAGGCGGTGACCCAGCGCGAGGTCGAGGCGCAGCACCTGGTCAACTATGGGCGGCGCTGGTACCTGCTGGCCTGGGATCTGGGCCGGCAGGACTGGCGCACCCTGCGCGTGGACCGGATGGGCGCGGTGCGCGAATGCGCCGGGCCGGGCATGCATCGACGCACGCCCGCGCCCCCGGACGTGATGGTGCGGCAGGCGGTCAGCCAGGCGCCCTTCGCGCTGCAGGCCATCGTCCGCCTGGCCGGCAGCCGCACCGAGCTGGAAGGGCGCATCCCGCCGTGGTGTGGGGTGCTGGAGGCTGATGGCGCCGACCATTGCCTGTTGCGCATGGGCGCCGAGAGCGGCGGCATGATGCTGGCGCAGATCCTCAGCCTGGACCGGGTGCCGGTGGCGTTGTGGACCACACCGCCGGGCCTGCGCGATGAGCTGGCACAGCGTTTGGCCGGATTGGGCCAGGTGCTGGCTGTGCCGCCGGTCACAGGCTGAGCCGCGTCGCTTGGCAAGCCCCGGCGAAGCTGGGACACTCGCGGCATGAAGGGGATACTGGGGACAACGGCGATCATCATCGCTGCGCTGACCGCTGCGCCGGCCAGCGCCGGCACCCTGTACAAGTGCCAGGGCGCCGACGGGGTCACCAGCTACGTGAGCAAGCGAGTGGCCGGCGCGCGCTGCAGCAGCATCAGCTACAGCCGCGATACCCGCCCGGCACCGCGCCCCGTGGTGGCCGCACCGAAGCCTGCGCCGACCTCGGTGGCCAGCATCGAACGCAATCCGGTCGCTGTGGCGGCCAGCGCTGCTGCGCCCGCTGCGGTCGCGCCGACGCCTGCTGCACCCGCGCCTGCCGCGGCACCGACGGCCTCGCGGGCCGGGCGGATGGTCAGCGGCCACGTCTATTCCTTCATGAAGGATGGGGTGCGCCACTACACCAGTGCGCGGCCGACCCAGGTGGCCAACCTCGGTCCGGTGCGCACCATCCGCTACAGTTTCATGGAGCGCTGCTACGCGTGCGGCGTCAACCCGCGCGTGGACTTCGGTTCGGTGCGCCTGAACACCACCGCGTTCCAGGCCGAGATCACCTCGGCGGCACGCGAGTTCGGCGTCGAGGAGGCCGTGGTGCGTGCCATCATCCACGCCGAATCGGCCTACAACCCGACCGCGCTCAGCCGCGCCGGCGCGCAGGGGCTGATGCAGCTGATGCCGCCGACAGCCGCGCGCTTCGGGGTCAGCGATTCCTATGATGCGGGGCAGAACATCCGTGGTGGCGTGCAGTATCTTGCGTGGTTGCTGAAGCGCTTCAATGGCGACCTGACCCTGGCCGCGGCCGGCTACAACGCCGGCGAAGGCGCGGTCGACCGCCACGGTGGCGTGCCGCCCTACAGCGAGACCCAGTACTACGTGCGCCGGGTTGGGCAGCTGGCCGAGCGTTACCGCACCGCATTGTCACACCAGTAGTGCCGGCCGCTGGCCGGCAACCCCTGGGCAATGGCCGGTACCGACCGGCCGCTGGCCGGCAACCCCGTAATCAATGTTGTTGCAATGCGTTGTGTGGCGCGCGACGGTTCCGCTACACTCGCCCATGATTCAATGCGGCTCTGGCCCCCACCGGATCCGCTGGCAGCCTTAAAGCTACCTAATCAATATCGGAGTGCCGGATGGCCAACGATGGGGTACACGATCCAGTCAACACCGGACGTCGGCGTTTTCTTTCTGCCACCACTGCTGTGGTTGGCGCCGTCGGCGTCGGATTCACCGCCGTTCCTTTCATCAAATCCTGGAACCCCAGTGCCCGCGCCAAGCTTGCCGGTGCACCGGTCGTGGCCGACATCAGCGCCCTGCAGGAAGGCCAACGCCTGATCGTGGAGTGGCGTGGCCAGCCGATCTGGATCGTCAAGCGGTCCAAGGCGATCCTGGATGCACTGCACGGGCTGGATGGCCGCCTCAAGGACCCCGAGTCCGGCGAGAAGGACCAGCAGCCGGACTACGTGCTGAAGCAGAACCCCGAGCTGCGCTCGATCAAGCCGGACATCTCCGTGCTGGTCGGCCTGTGCACGCACCTGGGCTGCTCGCCGGAAATGGTCGCCGAGATCCGGCCCGAGCCCTATGACCCGCAGTGGAAGGGGGGCTACTTCTGCCCCTGCCACAAGTCGCGCTTCGACATGTCCGGCCGCGTCTTCAAGGATGTGCCGGCGCCGATCAACCTGAAGGTGCCCGCGCACCACTACCAGGACGACAACACCATCATCATCGGTGTCGATCCGCAGGGGGCTGCCTGATGGCCAATATCCTCAGCCGTACCGCCAGCGGCGTCGCCGACTGGGTCAATGCCCGCGCGCCGGGCCTGATGCCGGTCTATCGCAAGCACGTCAGCGAGTATTACGCGCCGAAGAACTTCAACATCTGGTACTACTTCGGCTCGCTGGCACTGCTGGTGCTGGTCAACCAGATCGTCACCGGCATCTTCCTGACGATGCACTACAAGACCAGCGCCGCGGAGGCGTTCGGCTCCATCGAATACATCATGCGTGATGTGGAGTGGGGCTGGCTGATCCGCTACATGCACTCCACGGGCGCCTCGCTGTTCTTCATCGTGGTCTACCTGCACATGTTCCGCGGCCTGCTGTACGGCAGCTACCAGAAGCCGCGCGAGCTGGTGTGGATCCTGGGCATGCTGATCTACCTGGTGCTGATGGCCGAAGCCTTCATGGGCTATGTGCTGCCGTGGGGCCAGATGTCGTTCTGGGGCGCCAAGGTGATCATCTCGCTGTTCGGCGCGATACCGGTGATCGGCAACGGCCTGACCGAATGGATCATGGGCGATTACCTGCCCAGTGACGCCACGCTCAACCGCTTCTTCGCATTGCACGTCATCGCACTGCCGCTGGTGCTGCTGTTGCTGGTGGTGCTGCATCTGGGCGCGCTGCACGAAGTGGGGTCGAACAACCCCGATGGCGTGGAGATCAAGAAAGGACCGAAGGGCAACCGCTGGTCGCCGAATGCGCCGGCCGACGGTATTCCGTTTCACCCGTACTACACGCTCAAGGATGGTGTCGGCGCCGGCTTCCTGCTGATCATCGCCGCCTTCATCATCTTCTTCGCACCGGGCTTCGGCGGCCTGTTCCTGGAACACGACAACTTCACCGAGGCCAACCGCCTGGTGACCCCCGAACACATCAAGCCGGTCTGGTACTACACGCCGTACTACGCGATGTTGCGCGTGGTACCGAACAAGCTCGGTGGCGTGCTGGTCATGTTCTCGGCCATTGCGATCCTGTTCCTGGTGCCGTGGCTGGACAAGGCCAGGGTAAAGTCGGTGCGCTACCGCGGCTGGATCTCGAAGGTGATGCTGGGCGTGCTGGCGGTGTGCTTCGTGTGGCTGGGCGTGATCGGCTCCGGCCCGGGCACCGACGTGCATGAAACCTACATCGGGCGGGTGCTGACCTTCCTGTACTTCGCGTTCTTCATCACCATGCCGCTATGGACAAGGTTGGACAAGACCAAGCCGGTACCGGAGAGGGTGACCACGCATGACTGAGCGCTGGATGGTCCGGCTGGCCCTGACGGCCACCCTGATGCTGGGCAGTTTCCTGGCCTCCGCCGCCGAGGGCGGCACCACGCTGCTGCAGGCCGGCAACGACCTCGGTGACCGCGCCTCGCTGCAGCGGGGTGCGCAGCTGTACATGAACTACTGCTCCGGCTGCCATGCGCTGAAGTACCTGCGCTACTCGCGGATGGCGCAGGACCTGGGCCTGACCGAAGAAGAGGTGATGAACAACCTCAACTTCACCGGCTCGGCGATCGGCGACCCGATCCCGGTGGCGATGCCCAAGGAAAACGCGGAGAAGTGGTTCGGCAAGATGCCGCCCGATCTCAGCCTGATCTCGCGCGTGCGGGGCAGTGACTGGGTTTACACCTATCTCAAGTCGTTCTATCTGGACAGCAGCCGCCCGCTGGGCTGGAACAACGCGCTGTTCGCCAACGCCTCCATGCCCAACCCGCTGTGGGAGATGCAGGGGCTGCAGCATGCGGTGCACGGCAAGGCGGAAGCGCCCGGCATGGACCCGCCGGTGACCGGCCTGAAGATTGAAACGCCGGGATCGGTCGATGCCGGGCAGTACGACCAGGCCGTGCGGGACATCACCAACTTCCTCGAATACGCCGGCGAACCGGCCGCACTCAAGCGCCAGCAGCTGGGCGTGTGGGTGATCCTGTTCCTGGCCCTGCTGACCTTCCTGCTGTATCTGCTGAAGAAGGAATACTGGAAGGACGTTCACTGATTCTGGCGCCGGCCATCGCGTGGGCCTATTGGCTTTTGTGATGGTCGGTTGCACACTCGGGGAGGAGTCGACCGCTGGCACGGTGCCGGCGGCGCCGATGCGGCAGGCGGTCTCCTGTCGTGGGAGAGCCTTTGATGGCGGCGAGCGTACGCATGCGCAATACACTGACGCTGTTTTCCTCGAACGACGACGTACTGTGCCACCGTGTACGCCTGGTCCTGGCGGCCAAGGGCGTCACCTTCGACTTCGTTCCGGTCGATCCGCAGAACCCGCCTGAAGACCTGATCGACCTCAATCCGTACCACTCGGTGCCGACCCTGGTCGAACGCGAGCTGGTGCTGTACGCCGCGTCGGTGGTCAGCGAGTACCTGGATGAGCGCTACCCGCATCCGCCACTGATGCCGGTCGACCCGCTGTCGCGTGCGCGCATCCGCCTGGCCATGCTGCGCATCGAGCACGACTGGGTGCCGCAGGTGCAGGCCATCCAGCTGGGCAACAAGACCCAGGCCGAGGCCGGGCGCAAGCGCCTGAAGGAACTGCTGACCGCCTCGCTGCCGCTGTTCAAGGCCAGCAAGTTCTTCCTCAATCCGGAAATGAGCCTGGCCGACTGCGCGATGGCGCCGATCATCTGGCGCCTGCAGTCGCTGGATGTGCCGCTGCCGAAGGATGGCAAGGCGATCGAGGACTACGGCAACCGCATCTTCCGCCATCCCGGATTTGTCCGCAGCCTGACCGAGCAGGAAAAGAAACTGCGCGATCTGCCGGTCTGATCCGTCCCCGCGTTACCCGTCTGCAGGCCGACCGGCGTGCAGACGATCCGCCCCGGCGGGGCGCCGGGCGCGTACACTTCACGCATGACCGAAGACTTCTTCCACATGACCAGCCACCGCCCGTACCTGCTGCGGGCGCTGGTGGAATGGATCAACGACAACCAGCTGACCCCGCACATCCTGGTCGACGCCGGCGTCCCCGGCGTGCAGGTCCCGCCTTCGGCGGTCAAGGATGGCCGGGTCGTGCTCAACATCGCCGAACGTGCTGTCGTGCGGCTGATGATCGACAACGAAATGGTGAGCTTCTCGGCCCGCTTCTCCGGAACCAGCTACCCGGTGCAGGTGCCGATCAGCGCCGTGCTGGCGGTCTACGCCCGCGAGACCGGGCAGGGCATGGCATTGCCGGATGACATTCCGGGCAACGAAACCGCACCGACCAGCGATGAGCTGCTGCACGAGGAAGGCACGCCGCCGGACGACACGCCGCCGGCCAGTCCGCCACCGAAGGGCCGCCCGAACCTGCGCGTGGTCAAGTAACCATTCCGACGCCGCCCGATGGGCGGCGTTTTTCTTTGCCCGTTTGGCGGTGGGTGCCGACCGTTGGCCGGCACATCTTCAAACCCTAGGCATCCTCGGCATCCGGCCGGATCTGGCTGATCCGCGCGGCACCGGGGCCGGTGAACGAAATCAGCTGGTCGCCACGCAGCACCATGCGGCCCACGTGGCGATCGATGCCATCGTAGGAATACTCGAACTTGAAGGTGCGCTCGAAACCGAGCCGGCCATCCTCGCCACGCGACAGTCGCAGGCCGGTGGCGTGCACCGCCTGGTCCAGCCACTGCACGTCGGCGGCGCGGCAGGCATTGCGTCCCAGCTTGACCGCGCGCTCGGCGGCCGAGCGTGCGGCGTTCCAGAAGAAGTAGATGATTCCGCCGGCAATCAGCAACAGCAGCAGGGTAGGCATGGCGTCAGCCGTCAGAGGTCGATCCGGCAAAGATGGCGGCGAACGCGCGCTGGATCAAGCACGGGTATCACCGGCTCGGCGGTGGCTGGCCCGTCATCGGTGCTGCGGGCGCGTTGGCCGGTACGGCCTGCATCGGCGCTGCGGAGGGTGACGGCATCACCAATGGCGCGGTCGCGGTCAACTGCAGCAGGGCCGCCCAGTCCTGGCGGTTGAAGCTGCATTCGTCCTCGCGGCCCGGCGTGCAGCTGGGGTCGATGCCGGTGCTGTTGCGTTCGCGTGCCGGGGGCAGCTTGATCAATCCGGTACGGTCCAGCGGCAGCAGGCGCATTGCCACGGTGTTCATCACGTTGCCACCGACCAGGTACAGGGTCTGGTCGCCCCCCAGGTTGGCAGCCACCACCACTTCGCAATGCGATTTCCAGTGGCCCACCGAACCGTTGCCCAGCGCCTGCACCAGCCCGCTGTAGCTGAGCGTCGTGCTGCGGTCGCGCAGGAAGCACAACAGATCGCCCGGTGCGGGCTTTGCGGTCGCGGGATCGACCAGCCGGTACGGCACGCCCGAGGGGCCGCCCTGGTACGCGGCACGGATGTAGTCGATGTGGCGCGGCGACGTGTTGAAGCCGGGAACGCCGGCCTGCACCATCACCCAGGAAATGAAAGCGGCCGACCACGGATTGTCGATCAGGAAGGCGCGGCAGTCGCTGTCGGTGTAGCGCGTACCCAGCGGTGCCACGCAGCTGCTGGCACCGGCGATGCTGCCCATCGCGTTGAGCGTGCCGCTGTTGCGCCAGTAGCCGGCCACGCGCTGCCAGGCAATCAGCCCGTTGTCGGCCAGGTGTTCGTTCTCGGCCTCGGTGACACTCAGACTCGCCGCGCGGCCATCGCGATCGATGAAGGGCCGGAACCAGAGCCGGTGTTCATTGCAGGCGGTATTGCGGATGGCCACCGCCAATGGGCTCAGGCCGAAGCGGGGAGGGACATCGCAGGCTTCAGCGGCTGCGGCGGACAAGGGGGCTGCCGCGAGCAGCAGACAGGCAGGCAAGAGCATCCGGCGCATGCGCGGCTCCTGTGGGGGATGCCCGCAGCGTCGCAGAGGCTGGCGTAGCCGAGCCGTGAAGGCGCCCGGGTCGTGTAGAGGCGAGCCTACGCTCGGCTCCACAAGGTCGCGTAGGCCTCAAGCCGGCGGCGGGCCCAGCTTCAACGACAGATCGATGGCCTGCACATGCTTGGTCAGCCCGCCGATGGAGATGCAATCGACGCCATCCTCGGCGATCGAACGCAGGCCGCCCAGGCCGACGCTGCCGGAGACTTCCAGCGGAATGCGCCCGGCCGTGATGCGCACCGCCTCGCGGCGCAGGTCGGGACTGAAGTCATCCAGCAGGATGCGTTCGCAACCGGCTTCGAGCGCCTGGCGCAGCTGTGCCAGGTCTTCGACCTCGACCACCAGTGGCAGCGCAGGCCACTGCCGGCGTGCGGCGGCCACCGCCGCGGCCAGCGAACCGGCAGCACGGATGTGGTTCTCCTTCAGCATCACCGTGTCGTACAGGCCGAAGCGATGGTTCTCGCCGCCGCCGCAGCGCACCGCGTACTTCTGTGCCAGGCGCAGGCCGGGCAGGGTCTTGCGGGTGTCGAGGATGCGGGTACCGGTACCGGCCACCGCAGCCACGTAGCGGGCAGTGGTGGTCGCGGTGCCGGACAGCGTCTGCAGGAAGTTCAGCGATGTGCGCTCGGCACTGACCAGGCTGCGGCTGCGCCCGTGCAGCAGGGCCAGCACGGTGCCGGCGGTGACGGCATCGCCTTCGGCGATGTGCCATTCAATGCGCACGTCAGGGTCGAGCGCGCGATGGGTGGCGTCGAACCAGGGCCGCCCGGCGATCACCGCATCCTGCTTGCACAGCAGGTAGGCGCTGTCGGCCTGGTCGGGGAGCAGGGCGGCGGTGACGTCACCGCTGCCCAGGTCCTCGGCCAGCGCGCGCGCGACATCGGCGGCGACAACGGCCGCATCCGGCGTCGGCAGCGTGCTCATGCGGCCGGGAAGTCGGCGATCTGGGCGGTCGGAATGGCTTCCTCGGCCAGCAGCACCGGGATGCCGTCGTCGACGCGGAACACCTGCTTGCGGTCACGGGTGACCAGCGCCTCGCGCAGCGGCTGCGCCAGCGGGTTGCCATCGGCCTTGGTCACCGTGCCGGCGGAAATGGCCTTGTTGAGGGCTTCCAGGCCCTTGCCATCCAGCAGGGACAGGGGCTGGCGGGTGTCCGGGGACACCAGCAGGTCGAGCAGCTTGCGATCCATGGTTCTTCGTCTTGCGTGGAAGACGGCTAGAATACGTCTTTAAGGCAGGTGACGGCCAATGACCCCCAACCCGATCGCGCCGCTTGTCGGCATCGTCATGGGTTCCCGTTCCGACTGGGAAACCATGCAGCACGCCGCCCAGAAGCTTGAAGCCCTGGGTGTTCCGTTCGAAGTGAAGGTGGTGTCCGCGCATCGGACGCCGGATGTGTTGTTCAGTTACGCCGAGCAGGCGGGCCCGCGTGGCCTGCGCGCGATCATCGCCGGTGCCGGCGGGGCCGCGCACCTGCCAGGCATGATCGCGGCCAAGACCGCCGTGCCGGTGCTGGGTGTGCCGGTGCAGTCCAAAGCCCTCAACGGCATGGATTCCCTGCTGTCGATCGTGCAGATGCCGGCCGGCATCCCGGTCGCCACCTTCGCCATCGGCAACGCCGGCGCCTCCAACGCCGCGCTGTTCGCGGCGGCGATGCTGGCCAGCGACCAGCCGGCGATCGGCCAGGCGCTCGATGCCTTCCGTGCACGCCAGACCGAAGACGTGATGGCCCACGACGATCCGCGCCAATGAGCCTGACCGTCGGCATCCTGGGCGGCGGCCAGCTCGCCCGCATGATGGTCCTGGCCGGTGCGCCGCTGGGGCTTCGCTTCGAACTGTACGACCCGGCCGCCGACGCCTGCAGCGGCCCGCTGGCGCCGCTCACCGTGGGCGCCTTCGATGACCGCCAGGCCCTGGCGGACTTCGCCGCCAAGGTCGATGTGGTCACCTTCGATTTCGAGAACGTACCTGCCGACAGTGCACAGTTCCTGGCCGACCGCGTGCCGGTCTATCCGCCGCCGGCCGCGCTGGCGGTGGCCCAGGACCGGTTGAGCGAGAAGACCCTGTTCCAGCAGCTGGGTATTCCGCTGCCGGCCTTCGCCGACATCCGTAACCGCGACGAGCTGGCGGCGAAGGCGGCTGAGTTCGGCCTGCCGTGCATCCTCAAGACCCGCCGCCTCGGCTACGACGGCAAGGGTCAGTTCCGCCTGCGCAGCGAAGCCGACATCGACGCCGCATGGGATGCGCTCGGTGCCCAGGCGGAGCGCACCGGACTGATCCTGGAGGGCTTCGTGGCCTTCCAACGCGAGGTCAGCGTGGTGGCCGTGCGTGGCCGCGATGGCAGCTTCGAAGCCTGGCCGGTCACCGGCAACTGGCATGTCGACGGCGTGCTGTCGGCCAGCGTGGCACCAGCGGTGCTGTCCGACGCCGAGCGGCAGGCAGCGATCGGCTATGCCCGCCGCGTCGCCGAGCACCTGCAGTATGTGGGCGTGTTCGCACTGGAGCTGTTCTGTCGCGACGGCGAACTGCTGGCCAACGAGATGGCACCGCGCGTGCACAACTCCGGGCACTGGACCATCGAAGGCAGCGAGACCTCGCAGTTCGAGAACCACCTGCGTGCCGTGCTGGGCCTGCCACTGGGCAGCACCCGCATGCTCGGCCATGCCTGCATGCTGAACTGGCTGGGCGCGATGCCCGATCCGGCGCCGGTGCTGGGTCAGGCCAGTGGCCATTGGCACGATTACGGCAAGGAGCCGCGCGAAGGTCGCAAGGTCGGCCACGCCACGTTGCGCGACGATGATGCCGCTGCATTGGCCGATGCGCTGGACCAGGTCGGCCTGGAGCTGGACCGCCAGGCTCAGGTGGCGCCGGCAGTGCACGCGCTGCGCAACCGCTGAGCCCGGGCGTGCCGGCCAATGGCCGGCACAACCCTGTATGCCTGCAACGGTGTGGCGCGCCGGTGCAGGCATCGGCGCACCATTGCCGGTGGTAGCGTGGAGCTCCTTTCACAGGAGTCACGACCATGCTTGACTGGAATGCCTACCGCAAGGAACTGAAGGGCCGCATCGGCGAGATCGGCAAGCTCTCGCCGGACACGGTCAAGGGCTACGCCACCCTGGCCAATGCCGGTGCCCAGACCAACCACCTGGATGCCAAGACCCGTGAGCTGATCGCATTGGCGGTGGCGGTGACCACCCGCTGCGACGGCTGCATCACCGTGCACGTGGACGCTGCGCTGAAGCAGGGCGCCAGTCGCGAGGAAATCGCCGAAGCACTGGGCGTGGCGGTGTCGCTCAATGCCGGCGCGGCGCTGGTGTACTCGGCGCGGGTGATGGACGCGGTGGCTGCGCACGAGAACGCGTGACGCTCCGCTCTGCATTTCGGTAGTGCCGGCCGCTGGCCGGCAACCCCGGCATCCTTGTGCGTCCAGTGGGTTGCCGGCCAGCGGCCGGCACTACCCCGGGACCGAGCCGCTGCCTCAGCGCAGCTGGCTCTCGGCGAATTCCCAGTTGACCATCTGCCAGAAGGCATCCAGGTAACGCGCGCGATCATTCTGGTAATCGGTGTAGTAGGCGTGCTCCCAGACATCGCAGCACAGCAGCGGGGTGCTTTCGCCGGTCAGTGGCGTGCCGGCGTTGCGGGTGGCCTGGATGCCGAGCTGACCACCGGGGTGCTGCACCAGCCACACCCAGCCCGAGCCGAACAGGCCCAGCGCGGTGCGGTTGAATTCCTCGCGCAGGCGCTGCGCATCACCGAACTGGCGCTTGACCAGCTCGCCCAGCCGGCCCTGCGGCTCGCCGCCGCCGCGCGGGCGCAGGCACTGCCAATAGAAGCCGTGGTTCCAGGCCTGGGCGGCCGCATCGAACAGCGTGCCCTGGGCATGGCGCACGATCTCTTCCAGTGACGCCTCCTCCCACTCGGTGCCGAGAGTGCCGGCGTTGACCGCGTCAACGTAGGCGCGGTGGTGGCGGCCGTGATGCAACTCAACGGTCTGCGCGGACAGGTGGGGCTGCAGGGAGCCGGGGAGGTAGGGCAGGGCAGGCAATTCGACGGGCATGGACAGGTTCGTGGCCAGGGGACGGCGGTAGCCTGTTCCATCCGCTTACAATGGCGGCTACCGTGGGCAGTCTAGCCGACCATCACGGTCGGTTTGTCCGGCGAAGCAAGGAGTGTGGTTGTGGCGGTAATGCAGCAAATCCAGGCCGAGGTCGATCGTTACCCGCTCGTGCTGTTCATGAAGGGCACCCCGCAATACCCGATGTGCGGCTTTTCCAGTCGCGCCGTGCAGGCGTTGATGGCAGCCGGCGCCGTCACCCTGCGCACTGTCAACGTGCTCGAAGAGCCGGAGATCCGCGCCAACCTGCCGCGCTTTTCCAATCTGCCGACCTTCCCGCAGCTGTTCATCAACGGTGAGTTGATCGGCGGCTGCGACATCGTCATGGAACTGTTTGAATCCGGCGAGCTCAAGCGCATCGTCGAAGAGGCGACCCAGGGATGAGTGCCTGGCCGTCGACGTCACCGACTGACGGGGCGATCGATGGCCGCCCGTTGCAGGATCGCGTCGTACTGGTCGCCGGCGCCGGGGGAGGGCTGGGCAGTGCCACGGCGGTCGCCGCAGCCGCAGCCGGTGCCACCGTGGTCCTGCTGGGACGCAAGCCGCGCCGGCTGGACCGGGTCTATGCCCAGGTCCAGGCGGTCGGTCCGGAACCGCTTCTGTACCCGCTGGACCTGGAAGGCGCCAGTCCCGATGACTATGCCGAACTGGCCCAGGCCCTGCAGCGCGAGCTGGGGCGGCTGGATGGACTGCTGGTCTGCGCAGCGCATTTCCCCGGGCTGACTCCGTTTGAACTGGCTGACCCGGCCAGTTTCGCCCGTGCGGTCCATGTCACCCTGACCGCGCCGTCCTGGCTGGCCCAGGCCTGCCTGCCGCTGCTGCGGCAACGCGAGGATGCCGCTCTGGTGTTCGCGGTCGATGCTCCCGAACGGGTCGGACAGGCCTACTGGGGGGGGTATGGCGTGGCCCAGCACGGCCTGCGTGGCCTGATCGCCAGCCTGCACGATGAACTGCGCCGCAGTCCCATCCGGGTCAGCGGCCTGTACCCCGGCCCCCTGCGCACGGCGCTTCGGGCCCGCGCCTATTCCGTGGACCAGGACCCGGCTGCGCAAGGCCCGGAAGCCGCGGCGGCCGCCGCGGTGACCCTGCTGTCCGCCGCTGGGAGCACCTGGCGCGGGCAGATTCTCGATGCCAGTGAGACGCCCCGGGAAAGGTGAGCCCTGTGGAAAGACGGAGTGAAGAACCCGTCACGATTGCGTTGCGAACCGGTGCCGTTTGTCGCACAACCGTCACATTGATGGCGTAGCGTGTTAATCTAGTGTTAACCGTTAGGGCTGCCTTCAGCCGAGCGGTAGGGAACCCCAGATAACTCTCCGATCAGCCACCCGCAGGGCTGCTTGGATGCGCTTTTTTTCCGCCATCGCCAACTCGCATCGAGGCTACCGAAAAATGACCCACCCACTCCGGATGTCCAAGCTTACCCTTGGTCTCGTGGCTGCACTTGCTGCCGCTCCCGCCTTCGCCCAGAGCAGCACCTCCGCCGGTGTCGGCGGCCAGGTGATGTCCGCTGCAGGCCAGCCTGTCGCCGGCGCTGAAGTCACCATCACGCACACCGAGTCGGGCACTGTTTCGCGTGCCACCACCGATGCGTCGGGCCGATACAACGCGCGCGGCCTGCGCGTGGGTGGTCCGTACACCATCACCATCACCAAGTCCGGTGAAGGCACCAAGACCGAGGAAGGTGTCTACCTGAACCTGAACCAGGTCAACACCGTCAACGCCAACCTGGGCGGTGATCTGGCTGCGACCAACCTGGACGCGGTGAACGTTGTTGCCACCGCCGGCGGCCTGGACCTGTTCAGTGCCAACAAGATGGGCACCGGCACCAACGTGACCCGCGAAACGATGGATGCGCTGCCGTCGGCCAGCCGCAACATCCAGGACTACGTCCGTCTCGACCCGCGCATCTCGCAGGTCAGCAAGGCGGACGGCGCGATCTCGGCTGGCGGCCAGAACACCCGTTACAACGCCATCCGCATCGACGGCATCAGCGCCTCCGATCCGTTCGGCCTGGGTTCCAACAACCTGCCGACCGAGCGTCAGCCGGTGTCGATGGACGCCATCCAGGAAATCAATATCGACCTGGCCAACTACGACACCACCATCGCCGGTGGCACCGGCGCGGTGATCAACGCCGTGACCAAGTCGGGTACCAATGAATTCCACGGCACCGTGTACGGTTCGTACCGCGACAAGGACATGGTCCGCTCGCGCCTGGAAGGTGACAAGCAGGACTTCAACGGCTTCGAGGACGAGAAGACCTACGGCATGACCTTCGGCGGCCCGATCGTCAAGGACAAGCTGTTCTTCTTCACCAACTATGAAAAGTACGAGCGCTCGGCTGCCGGCGTCGCCCTGAGCGACACGCCGATCGGCCGTGGCACCATCACCCAGCAGCAGATCACCGACGTCCAGAACTTCCTGGGCAAGCTGGGCTACGACCCGGGCAGCCTGACGGCGCCGAACAGCAAGACCGAGATCGAAGAGTATGCGGTCAAGCTGGACTGGAACATCAACGAGAACCACCGTGCGGCCCTGCGCTACAACAAGATGGAGCAGAACGTCGTTCGCTTCCCGCAGGTCAGCAGCAGCGCCATCTCGCTGAGCAACTTCTGGTACCAGCAGCCGACCCAGTACGAAACCTGGATGGGCGAACTGTTCAGTGACTGGTCCGAGAACTTCTCGACCGAGTTCAAGGTCTCGCACAAGGATTACTCGGCCAACCGCGTCCCGCTGGTCGACATGCCGCAGATCCGCATCAAGTCGGGCAACGATTCGCTGTACGTCGGTACTGAACAGAACACCCACGTCAACATCGTCGAGTCGAAGGAACTGAGCGCCTTTGGTGCCGGTACCTGGTACATCGGTGACCACACCGTCAAGTTCGGCTTCGATTACTCGAAGAATGACCTGATGAACTTCTACGGCCGCAACCTCAACGGCGTGTACGAATTCAACAGCGTCAACGATTTCCTGGCGGGCAAGGCTTCGCGCTACCAGCTGCGTGCGCCGCGCGCCGATGGCAGCCGCAGCGACATCCCGGCCGACTTCACCCTGAAGAACACCGGCGTGTTCGTGCAGGACACCTGGGCGATCAACTACAACCTGAACCTGATGTTCGGCGTGCGCATCGACATGCCTGACTTCAGCACCCAGCGCCTGTACAACCCGCGCATCGAGCAGCTGTACGGCTTCAACAACACCAAGCTGGTCGACAAGAACCTGGTGCAGCCGCGCGTCGGCTTCAACTACACCTTCGACAGCGATCGCCCGACCCAGCTGCGCGGTGGCGTGGGCCTGTTCGGCGGCGCCGCCCCGAACGTGTGGCTGGCAGGTGCCTACCAGAACACCGGCCTGAACTACATCGAGTACGACGAGCGCAGCATCCCGGCCGGTGCCTTCACCCCGGACGGCAACAACCCGTACATCCCGGCCGGTGGCCCGGCTTCGGCCCGTCAGAACGTTGACATCATCGCGCCGGGCACCCGCCTGCCGTCGGTGTGGAAGGCCAACCTGGCGTTCGACCATGAGCTGCCGTGGTACGGCATCGTGGCGTCGGCCGAAGTGCTGTTCACCAAGGTCAAGGACGGCATCTACTTCGACCGCCTGGACGTGTCGGCGCCGACCGCCTTCGGTCAGGACGGCCGCGCGATCTACTGGAACGATGCTGGACGCAACTCGGCGAACACTCGCATCGATAAGGGTGTCGACTACGGCATCTCCACCGGTACCAAAAATGCAGTTGATCGTTTCAACCGTCCGAAGGACATCGGCGACGTTCTGGTCCTGCGCAACACCGACAAGGGCCGCGGCACCCAGGCCACCTTCTCGCTGGCCAAGCCGTTGACCGAGAACTGGGGCTGGTCGCTGGGTTACACCTACACCAAGTCCACCGAAGTCAGCCCGCTGTCCAGCTCGCAGAACACCTCGAACTGGAACAACACGCTGATCTTCAATGCCAACGAGAACGTGGCCTACAACTCGCGTTATGCGATGAAGGACCGCGTCACCGGCACCCTGGAGTGGAAGCACAACTTCTTCGGTGACAACGCTACCCGCGTCGGCCTGTTCTACGAAGGCCGTTCGGGCCGTCCGTACAGCTACATCTTCTACAACGATGCCAACGGCGACGGTGCTACCACCAACGACCTGTTCTACGTGCCGAAGGGTCCGGGCGACGTGCTGTTCACCGGCGGTGCCGCGATGGAGAAGCAGTTCTTCGACTGGCTGGCGCAGAACCCGGAACTCGATGCCTACCGTGGCAGCGTGGTCCCGGCCAACCGCCACCGCGCCTCGTGGGTCAACAGCTTCGACGTCCGCGTCAGCCAGGAATTCCCGGGCTTCATGAAGGGGCACAAGGGTGAAGTCGCTCTGGACATCATGAATGTCGGCAACCTGCTGAACAAGAAGTGGGGCCTGATCGACGACTACGGCTTCTACTCGACCCGTCGCGTTGCCAACTACGCAGGTATCGATCCGGCCACCGGCAAGTACGTGTACTCCTTCACTGGTTCGACCGACAACCCGTCGGTGCAGGAAAACAACAACGACAAGGGCAACACCGCCGTGTCGCGTTGGTCGATGCAGCTGACCCTGAAGTACAAGTTCTGATCCATCAGCGCTTGAAGTGGTAAGTGGAAACGGCCGGGGAAACCCGGCCGTTTTCCGTTCAGGCGAAAGTCCTTGCAGGGCGTGGGGCAACGGCGTAGCATCCAGAAATGTGCGCGGTGCCAACGCCGCCGATGCGGTCCCGGAATGGCGGACGCGGGCGGCACACATCCAACGGTCGGGCTTCCCGGCCGTTTTGCTTTTTAAGGGGGCGGCAGTACAGTCGGAAACCTTGAAGGAAGCGAAAAATTGGATATGACCACGAACGAAAAATCGGCCCGTGCACTGCCGGTGCAGGATGCCCGGATCTACCCGCGCGGTGGGCTGGATGTGCTGTCGCGGGCCGAGGTGGCACGCCTGCGCGATGCCTCCGCCGGCGGCATGCATGAGCTGCTGCGCCGCTGCGCGCTGGCCGTGCTGACCAGCGGCAGCGCCTCGGACGATCCGCGCGCCGCGCGCGATCTCTACCCTGATTTCGACATCCAGGTAGCGCAGCAGGATCGCGGCGTGCGCATCGATCTGGTCAACGCACCGGCGATGGCCTTCGTCGACGGCGAGATCATCCGCGGTGTCGCCGAACTGCTGTTCGCCGTCGTGCGCGACCTGGCCTACATGGCCATCGAAATGGGCCCGGCCTACGCGGCCGAGCTGGAGTCATCCGAGGGCATCACCAACGCGGTATTCGGCCTGCTGCGCAACGCGCGCATCCTCAATCCGGGTGATCCGAACCTGGTGGTGTGCTGGGGCGGACACTCGATCTCGCGCGACGAATACCTGTACACCAAGCAGGTGGGCTATGAACTGGGCCTGCGCGGCCTGGACATCTGCACCGGCTGTGGCCCGGGTGCGATGAAGGGCCCGATGAAGGGTGCCACCATCGCCCACGCCAAGCAGCGCCGTACCGTGACGCGTTACATCGGCCTGACCGAGCCGGGCATCATCGCCGCCGAGTCGCCGAACCCGATCGTCAACCACCTGGTGATCATGCCGGACATCGAGAAGCGCCTTGAGGCCTTCGTCCGCATCGGCCACGGCATCATCGTGTTCGCCGGTGGCGTCGGTACCGCCGAAGAGATCCTGTACCTGCTCGGCATCCTGCTGCGCGAGGAGAACAAGGACCTGCCGTTCCCGCTGATCCTGACCGGCCCGACGGTAGCGGCACCGTACTTCGAGCAGATTGATCGCTTCATCCGCCTGACCCTGGGCGATGCGGCTGCCGATCGCTACGAGATCATCATCGGCGACCCGGTGGCGGTTGCGAAGAAGATGGCCAACGGCATCAAGCGCGTGCGCGAGCACCGTCTGGCGCAGAAGGACTCGTTCTTCTTCAACTGGTCGATCGAGATTCCGTGGGAGTACCAGCAGCCGTTCGTACCCACCCACGAAGCGATGGCCGCGCTGGACCTGCACCATGGGCGTGCCCCGCACGCGCTGGCGGCCGACCTGCGCCGCGCGTTCTCGGGCATCGTCGCCGGCAACGTGAAGGAAGACGGCATGCGCCGCATCGAGCAGTTCGGGCCGTTCCAGATCCACGGCGACCCGGACATGATGCAGGCGCTGGATGCGCTGCTGCGCGCCTTCGTCGAGCAGCGCCGGATGAAGATCTCCGGCGAGTACCAGCCCTGCTACCAGGTGCTGGCCTGAACCCGGGCCGGCGTGATGGGGATCGCGCCGGCACTGGCAGGGGAGGACGGGTCGTCAAGCCTTTGACGCCCGTCGCCCCGGATTGACCGTTCATCCTGCCGCCGCTTGCCGGTGGCGGGGCGATGGCCCATCGTGGCCACCAACACGCTGGGGAGCGTCCAATGTCTTTGCGCCGGGAAAACGGCTTCACCTTGATCGAGCTGATGGTCACCATCGCCGTGGTGGCGGTCCTGGCTGCGATCGCCTTTCCAAGTTTCCAGAGCACGATCCGTTCGAGCCGGGTGAGCTCGACCAACAACGAGGTCCTGGGCCTGCTCAGTCTTGCCCGCAGCGAGGCGATCCGCAGCAACCGCGGTGGCGGCGTCTGTGGAAGCAGCGACGGTGCCAGCTGTGATGGTGGCTGGTCGGGCGGCATGCTGGCCTTTGCCGATGCCAATGGCGATGGTGCGCTGTCGGCAGGTGAAACCGTCCTGCGCTTCGTCAGTGGCAATCCCAAGCTGAAGATCACTGGGCCGGCCACGGAGATCGCCTTTGACGGGCGCGGCCGTCGCCGCGCCAGCGCCGAGCAGGATGTACGGCTGGAGCCGGACGTCTGCAGCAAGGGCGCACTGCACAAGCGCACACTGACGGTGAACGCCTCCGGGCAGATCCGCAGCACCAAGGAAGCCTGTCCATGACCACCCGTACCTTCCGTGCGCGCCAGGCCGGGGGCTTCACCCTGCTTGAAGTACTGATCGCCATCATCGTGTTGGCGTTCGGCCTGCTGGGTTTTGCTCTCTTGCAGACCATGAACGTCCGATTCGTGCAGAGCGCCAATTATCGAACCCAGGCCACCAACCTTGCGTACGACCTGACCGAGCAGATGCGCAGCAACCGCTTCCAGGCGGCCTGGTACACCGGCGCGTCGTTCGCGGCAGGCAGCAAGACCGCCGCCACCGCGTGCACCAGCGATACCGGCGACGTCTCCATTGAAAAGAAGATCGCGCGCTGGCAATGCCAGGTGGTGAAGGCGCTGGGCGACGATGCAGGCGCCAATGTCACCTTCAATGGCGGCGTGGTCAATGTGGCGATCACCTGGGGCGACCAGCGCTGGGATCCGGATGACCCGGACAAGGCCACCACCTTTGCATTGGCTACGGAGCTGTGAGCATGCGCCTGAACCGACGTGCCACCATGGCCGGCCTGTCGCTGGTGGAACTGATGATCGCCCTGGTAATCAGCCTGGTGCTGATGCTGGGGGTGGTGCAGGTCTTCATGGCCTCGCAGGCTGCCTCGCGACTGTCCGAGGGGGCCTCGCGCGTGCAGGAGAACGCCCGTTTCGCGCTGGATTTCCTTGAGCGAGACATCCGCATGGCCGGGCACATGGGCTGCGTGAACGACCAGGCCCACGTGGTGAAGAACCAAGGCGATCCGGTATCGCATCTGGGTGCATCCTCGGGCGATGGCAGCCCGCTTGATTTCAGCGTTTCCATCCAGGGCTTCGATGCACCGGGAACCGCGCCGGGCGGGAGGCTCGCACTCGGGGCGACATGGTCCGCACCGTCAGCGTTGCCGGCAGCGATCACCCGGCTCAGCCCTGCGCCGGCAGGCGGAAGCGATGTGCTGGTACTGCGCTACCTGGCCCCTGAGGGGGTGCCGGTGACCGGCATTTCGTCCAGCGGCGGCAATGCGCTACTGGACATGGACAGCACCCGGGTGGCCAGGCTCACCTCGGGGGGCGTGGCGGCACCGACCTTGTTCGGCATCGCCGACTGTGCCCATGCGGACATCTTCGCCGGTACGTTGAGTGCGGCACGTGTGACCGCGCCCTCGCTGGACCTGTCGCGCTATGCCGCGCAGCCGACCGGGCAGACGATGCTCTATCGCGCCGAGTCGATGGTCTATTACGTCGGCATCAATCCGGAGACCGGTCAGCCGGGCCTGCGTCGTGCGCGCGCCAACAGTGCTGGCGCCTATGCGGTCAATGAAGAACTTGTGGAAGGCATCGAAAGCCTGCAGCTGCTGTATGGCCTGGACAGTACCGCCAACATCAGCCTGGGCACGCCGCCGGCCGGCAACATCACCCGCCTGGCCGCCGCGACTGGCGTCAGCAGCAACGCTAACGCTGCCGGTGCCGCGCAGTGGCTGCGGGTGGGGCAGGTGCAGGTGGGGCTGCTGGCACGCAGCCCGACGCCGTCGTCTTCGAGCACGCCGGCCAACCCGCTGTCGGTACTCGGCGTTGGCTTTGCCAGCAGTGACAAGCCTGACGGCCGCTACCGCTCCAGCTATGAAGTCTCGATTGCACTGCGCAATCGCCTGTTCGGGAACTGATCATGACGACCTTCTCACGTTCGTTCAGGCCCGCCTCCGCTCGCACCCAGCGCGGCGCCGTGCTCTATGTCGCGTTGATCATGCTCATCCTGCTGGCGCTGCTCGGCATTGCGGGCATGCAGGTGGCCGGCATGCAGGAGAAGATGGCAGCGAACTACCGCGCCGCCAACCGGGCCTTCCAGAACTCGGAGGGCGTGGTGCGTGCGGCCGAACGCTCGGTGGAGAAAATCGCCAACCGTCAGGATGTGGGGAACGACAGCCTGGTGCAGTCCAGCACTCTGTCGCGGGTCTGCGATGACGGCTTCGATCCGGCCATCTGGGCCGAAAGCCGCCGCAACCAGACGCGTCCTGCGGTCAATGTCCGCCAGATTGACAGCTGTGTGATGGGCGAATCGTCGCTCGACATGGGCCGTCCGCTGGAAGACGTCACGCCGATCTACCAGATCACCGGCTTCGCGACCGACGATGCCGATGCGAGCTCGTCGTCGGTGGTCATCGATACCGTATTCAAACTCTGAGGACGCAGGCCATGGCTTCGCGCAAATTCCGTTTCATGGCCGCAGGCGGCGCCGCACTGGCGCTCGGGGGCGGCTATGTCATCTACAGCCTGATGGCGGCCCAGGCCCAGGGCACGCTGGCGCAGGCGCCGCTAAACATCCAGGTGCAGACGCCGCCGGCCTTCCTGATGGCGCTGGATGATTCCGGCTCGATGCTGTGGGAAACATTGAACAACACGCGCGATGGCGTGTACCGCTGGGATGGCAGTGGCTTCTACAACCAGGGTGCCGTCAACGGCTACGATGGGTCTGGGCAGCGCTACCTGTACGTCTTCCCCAGCTATGGACGCGACGACCAGGCGGCCATCCCGCCGCTCGACAGCTTCGGTTTCGCCCGATCACCGGACGTCAACCCGTCCTACTACGACCCGCGTGAGATCTATCCTGGCTGGAAGACCGGCTTGTCCGATACAGCCCTTGCCAACTATCTGGACATCAGGGCGTCCAGCGCGCCGCTGGACCCGCGTCCGGGCAATGCACCGAACAAGATCGCTGGCGCGCTGGACCTGACTGTGGACTCGCTGCTGACCAGCATGGACACCGGCGGGCGGACCGGCGCGAACTGGCGCTTCCGCTTCCGTTCCGGCATGACGCTGCCGGTCGGAACCCGTATTGAGCGTGGGCGATGCAACCTGAGCGGGGGGGCTGTCCGGCAGGAAGGCTCGTTCGACAACGTGACGCGCCAGACTACCATCAGCAGCTCAAGCTGCGATGCTGCCGTCGGCTTCTATCCGGCTACGTTTTTCCTGGCAGATCCGTCTACGCTGCCGGCGGAATATGGGTACACCGCGGCTCCTGTTGCCGTTGCAAATCCTCCGGGCGGCCGGCCGGGTACGTTGTACAAGTACGAAATCAAGCTTGCGAACTTCGGCAACAATCAAGCGAAGTACAACGCTGCCATGCAGAGCTTCGCCAACTGGTTCAGCCTGTACCGGACGCGACGCGAAGCGCTGATCGGTGCGGCTACGAATGCGCTGTACGACACGACCAATCTGCGCGTGGGCTGGTTCCGTATCAATGGCCGCCGCGCGGTGACCATGTTCAACATGACCAACGAGCCGGAGAAGCAGCAGCTGCTCAGCCAGATCATCGGCGAAATGCGTGCCAGCAGCAGTACGCCCAATCGTTCCGCCGCACAGTACCTTGGCGAACAATTCCAGCGCACGGATCAGAACGCGCCGGTGCTCCTGTCATGCCAGAAGAATGCGGGCATGCTGTTCACCGATGGCTATATCAATGAGTCCGGCAACACGACGCTGATGAAGGATCTCGTAGCGCCGTACTACAACAGTTCTCTCGTGCCGGGCAAGGAGACCAATTCCGTGCCGGTGCCGGCCGAGTGCAAGGGGCCGAATCCAAATCCGTCGCTGGATTGCAAGACCCACCTGCACATGAATTTCTACGGCGTGACGCTGGGCACGCAGGGCAAGGAGTTCGGCGTCCGGTACCTGCCGGATCCACTGCGCCCGTGGGTGCTCAGCCCGGACCCGTACGTCGTCAAGCCCAACTTCCCGACGACGACGCAGGACCTCAAGCCCGAGGCCGTTGATGAGCTGTGGAACGCGGTCTATGACACCCGTGGCGAAATGGTCAACGCCACGCGCCCGGCCGAAATCACCGCAGCCATGCGCCGTATCATCAGCAACGTCGCCCAGGGCGCCACGCCGTCCGGCTCGCGTTCGCTGACCGGCGCACGCATCGGCGTCGGCTCGTTGTCGGTGGAGCCGTTCTACGAGGCCACCAACAACGGCACCGACTGGTACAGCAAGTTGCGCGCCTTCAAGCTGAGCGTCGAGCCGTCCACCCGCAAGATCGTTTCGGAAGAGGCCTGGGAAGCATCTGCGAAGATGCCGGCGCCTGCATCACGCCGCATCCGGTTCTGGCGCAACGGCGCGCTGGAAGACTTCACCGGCAGCAATGTCAGCCTGGCCAATCTGTGCACCAAGTCGTCGACGCTGTATCCGGGCATCCTGATCTGCAGCGCGTCCGAGCTGGCTGGCCTAGCCACCGATTCCGCCACGGCCGTGGCCTACCTGCGTGGTGAAACCTCCAGCGAGAAGCGCAACGGCGGCAAGCTGCGTGATCGCAGCACGGTACTTGGCGACATCATCACCTCCACCCCGGTGCTGAGTTCGCCTCTGGATGACTATGGGTTTGGCCGCCTTCCGGGCACGATGGGCAGCAGTTACGCCGCCTACATGACCACCAAGCGCAATGGTCGCCGCTACATGGTCTACGCCGGCGCCAACGACGGCATGTTGCATGCCTTTGATGGTGGCATGGGCGCCGACGGCCAGATGGACGCCGACGGTGGCAAGGAGCGGTTCGCCTACATTCCCTCGACCGCGTTGGGCCACATGGGCAACCTGTTGCTGCCTAACGACCCCACCAACCAGAACGCCCAGCGTTTCCAGCACCGTTACTACGTCGATGGCCCGGTGACGATCAGCGACACCTACGGCAGCAACGGGTGGACCACGTCACTGGTGGGCACGGCCGGTGCCGGCGGCCGCAGTGTGTTCGCGCTGAATGTGTCCGATCCGGGCAACTTCGGCGCCACCGGCTCCCTGCTGTGGGAGATCAGTGACCTCGACGCTTCGCTTGACGATGCTGTGCGCGCCAACATCGGCCATGTGCTGGGCAAGCCGGTGATCGTGCCGGTGAAGAACGCCGACGGTTCGGTGGGCTTCAAGGCGATCTTCGGTAACGGCTACGAGAGTAGGAGTGGCAAGGCGGTACTGTTCGTGGTTGACATGGTGGCAGGCCGCACGCCGACCATCCGCATGATCGAGGCGATCGAGTCGGGTACCAACCTGCCGTCGGGCAGCAACGGGCTGGGCAACATCGTGGTGGTTGATCGCTGGGGTGGAACCGGGCAGAACGCGCGGGTGCGCGATGGCCTGGCCGATACGGTCTATGGCGCCGACAAGCGTGGCGTTATCTGGAAGTTCGACCTGCGCGGGACTACCGCGCCAACCGTACCGTTGTTCACCACCAATACCCATGTCGATCCCGCCGACCGCCGGACCTACCGCCAGCCGATCACCGGTGGCATGACGGTGACCACCGGGCCGTCCGGTGGCGTGATGCTGATCTTCGGCACCGGCAGCTTCTCCTACTACGGTGACGAGAACGATACGGCGGTGCAGGCGTTGTACGGTATCAACGACACCGCAGCGGGCCAGCCGACGACGACGCTGACCTCGGCAAACCTGAGCTCGTATACGGCCGAGATTGGTTCCGGCGTGCGGACATTGCGTGGCGGGACCGTGCCTACGGTCAGCCGCGGCTGGACCGTGGTGCTGGCCAACAAGGAGCGTGCGGTCGGTAATCCGAGGATCGTGT
Source organism: Stenotrophomonas sp. YJH_SMC_81 (assembly GCF_059370875.1). Lineage (NCBI taxonomy): Bacteria > Pseudomonadati > Pseudomonadota > Gammaproteobacteria > Lysobacterales > Lysobacteraceae > Stenotrophomonas > Stenotrophomonas sp. YJH_SMC_81. The sequence goes on from NZ_JCAFUB010000004.1 coordinate 345,896, forward strand.
CCGGCGTGGTGTTCTTCCCGACCTATATTCCGTCCGACGCTCAGGGTTGCTCGGTGGACGGTGCGAACTGGCTGCTCGGCCTGCAGGCCAGCACCGGCCAGGCCGCGATGTCGCAGGTGCGCTTCGGAGCCCCCGACGGCCGATCGCCGGGGGCGGGTACGGCCGGCGTTGCTCTCAACACGGGCGGCAACGCGCCGGTGAGGGACGTGACGACGTCGGTGGTGCCGCGCTTGGCGCCGCCGGACAGCACTCCCGGCAATCCGCCGCCGCAGCCGCCCGGTGAGGCGTGCCTGATGCAGATCTCGGTGGCCGGTGCTGATCCGATGTACCTGCCATACCCCTGTGGCCGCCAGTCCTGGAGGCAGATCCAGTGACCGGCGTCCATCCTTCCCCGGCAGCAGGAGCCCGTGCAATGCGCCAATCTTTCGCGGCGGGTCGCCTGGCCCGCGGTTTCACCCTGATCGAGCTGATGATCGTGGTGGCGGTCGTGGCAATCCTCGCCGCGATCGCCTACCCGAACTACAGCGAACATGTGCGCAAGTCGCGACGGGCCCAGGCTAAGGCCGACCTGGTCGAATACGCACAGTTGGCCGAGCGCTTCCACACGGTCAACAACACCTATGTCGGTTTCAAGTTCCCGGGCAACGCCGATTCGATCAACTCCCCGCGCGAGGGCGGCACGGCGGCCTACACTCTGTCCATGCAGACCGCGCAGTCGACATTCACCTTCACCGCCACCGCGGTCAACGCGCAGGCGAAGGACAAGTGTGGAAACCTGACGCTCAACCAGGCCAACGTGAAGACCGCCAAGACCACGCTGTCCGAGTGCTGGTGACACTGCCGCAAACAGAGAACGCAAGCATGTGAACGGGAGTGTTGCACTCCCTGTTCGACGTGATTACAATGCGCGTCCCCGCCCGAATAGCTCAGCCGGTTAGAGCACTTGACTGTTAATCAGGGGGTCGTTGGTTCGAGTCCAACTTCGGGCGCCAGACGTTACACATCAAAGGCTTGCGGACTTCCGCAGGTCTTTTTTGTTGCCTGCTTGAGAGCGCAGGGGCATCGTTTCAACAGGCTTGTCCAGTCCGCGTGGTGGACGAACGCATCCGCCCACTGTTGCTGACGATGATCCGCGCGTGCTCGCGCCCCCTCACGCAGACGCGCAGCGTCAGGTTGCTGCCGGGGCTGCGGCCATCCGGCTGGAAATAGAGTTGCGGTCGCCCGCTGTTGCTGGCGGCATTGATCGTGACGTCCGGACGGCCGCCCTGATGCAGGACAATGGCATCGGCCGTGGATGGGGGCTGCCATGCGCCTGCGGCCCGGTAGGCAATCCAGCCCTGGCTCCAGTCGTCCCCGCAGCGCTGGCCGTCCGCGCTGGCGCAGAGGCCGATCAGTTCGCGACGCATGATGGCCTGGGTGCGTGCCGTTGCCAGGGCGGCCTGTAGGCTGAACCGGGTGGCTTCCGCGCGCTGGTGCAGCAGCAGCGCCTGCAGCGAGGGCCAGCCGGCGGCCAGCAGCACGGCCAGTACCACCGTGACGACGAGGATTTCGATCAGGTGCATGCCGCGCGACGCGGCGCAACCGGAAGAGCGGGGAGTGCGCATGCATCCAGCCTCCGCGCCCGGCTGTGCGGCCGCCATCGGGAATCCCCGTAGCGGTCTGCCCGGCAACCCCTCAGCCGGCCGTCACTCCTCGCCCCGTATACTCACCCTTCCCGGGAACTGGCAACACCATGAGCGACAGTTTTGAACTTGTCTCGCCGTATTCGCCGGCGGGCGACCAGCCCGATGCCATCGCGAAGCTGACCAGCAACTTCGAGGCCGGCATCGCCAAGCAGACCCTGCTGGGCGTGACCGGCTCGGGCAAGACCTACACCATCGCCAACGTCATCCAGAACATTCAGAAGCCGACGCTGATCATGGCGCCGAACAAGACGCTGGCGGCGCAGCTGTATGGCGAATTCAAGGCGTTCTTCCCGCACAACGCGGTGGAGTATTTCGTCAGCTATTACGACTACTACCAGCCCGAAGCCTACGTGCCGTCGTCGGACACCTTCATCGAGAAGGACAGTTCGATCAACGAACACATCGAGCAGATGCGGCTGGCCGCGACCAAGACCCTGCTGTCGCGCCCGGACGCGATCGTAGTGGCCACGGTGTCCGCGATCTATGGCCTGGGTGCGCCGGAAGACTACCTTTCACTGCGCCTGATCCTGTCCAAGGGCGAGCGCATCGACCAGCGCGACCTGATCAACCACCTGACCCAGCTGCAGTACACGCGCAATGAGTACGAGCTGCAGCGCGGTACCTTCCGCGTGCGCGGCGAAGTGATCGACGTGTTCCCGGCCGAGTCGGACAGCGAAGCACTGCGCCTTGAACTGTTCGATGGCGAGGTCGAGAAGATCACCCTGTTCGACCCGCTGACCGGCGAGACGCTGCGCAACATGCAGCGCTTCACGGTCTACCCGAAGACCCACTATGCGACCACTCGCGAGCGCGTGCTGGCGGCGATCGAGACGATCAAGGTAGAGCTGAAGGAGCGGCTGGAGCAGCTCTACGCGCAGAACAAGCTGGTGGAGGCGCAGCGCCTGGCGCAGCGCACGCAGTTCGACCTGGAGATGATGGCCGAGGTCGGTTACTGCAACGGCATCGAGAACTACTCCCGGCACCTGACCGGCAAGAATGCCGGCGAGCCGCCACCGACCCTGTTCGACTACCTGCCGCCGGATGCGCTGCTGGTGATCGACGAATCGCATGTGACCATTCCGCAGATCGGCGCCATGTTCAAGGGTGACCGCTCGCGCAAGGAAACCCTGGTTGAGTTCGGTTTCCGCCTGCCGTCGGCGCTGGACAACCGCCCGCTGCGCTTCGAGGAATGGGAGGAGCGGTGCCCGCGCAGCATCTACGTGTCGGCCACGCCCGGGCCCTATGAACTGCGTGAAGCCGGTGACGAGATCACCGAACTGGTGGTGCGCCCGACTGGCCTGATCGACCCGGTGGTGGAGATCCGGCCGGTCGGCACCCAGGTCGACGACCTGATGAGCGAGGCCAACGCGCGCATCAAGGCGGGCGACCGCGTGCTGGTCACCACGCTGACCAAGCGCATGGCTGAAAACCTCACCGAGTACCTCACCGAACACGGTATCCGCGTGCGCTACCTGCACTCGGACGTGGATACGGTCGAGCGCGTGGAGATCATCCGCGACCTGCGCCTGGGCAAGTTCGACGTGCTGGTCGGCATCAACCTGCTGCGCGAGGGCCTGGACATGCCCGAGGTATCGCTGGTGGCGATCCTCGATGCCGACAAGGAAGGCTTCCTGCGATCCACCGGCTCGCTGATCCAGACCATCGGCCGCGCCGCACGCAACGTGCGCGGCAAGGCGATCCTGTACGCCGACAAGATCACCCGCTCGATGCAGGCGGCGATCGATGAGACCGACCGGCGCCGTGCCAAGCAGGTCGAGTACAACGAAGAACATGGCATCGTGCCGCGCTCGGTGGCGCGCCCGATCGTCGATGTCCTTGAAGGCGCGCGTTCGGATGCCGCCGAGAAGGAAGCCAAGAAGGGTAAGGGCAAGGGCCGGGCGGGTGTGGCCGAAGAAGCGGCCGACTATCGTTCGCTGTCTCCGGCGCAGCTGGCGACCCGTCTCAAGGCGCTGGAACAGCAGATGTACCAGCACGCCAAGGACCTGGAATTCGAGGATGCCGCACGGGTGCGTGACCAGATCCGGCAGCTGAAGGAAGCCAGCCTGGGCTGAACGTGGCAGTGCAGCATCATCTTCACAAAAGTATTGCGCTTCACGGCCCGCATCCGTAATATACGCGGCCTGCACCGACGCAATCGCAGAAATGCAGAAGCAAAACGGGCGGTTAGCTCAGCGGTAGAGCACTACCTTGACATGGTAGGGGTCACAGGTTCGAACCCTGTACCGCCCACCACGAAACCCTCGGAAGAGGGTTGTCGTGAACTGCAAAGCCCGGCCCTGGCGCCGGGTTTTTACGTAGCAAGGCCAGCCTTCGGGCGGCAAGAACAAGATGGGCGGTTAGCTCAGCGGTAGAGCACTACCTTGACATGGTAGGGGTCACAGGTTCGAACCCTGTACCGCCCACCACCTGCTCCCGGCGTTGCCGGTGAAGCGGTGGAAACGATGAAAGCCGGCCCCGGGGCCGGCTTTTTTCGTTCCGGCGAGCCTGGCGTTCCCGCGAAGCTGCATCCGTGCCGGTTCATTGGCATGAAATCAGTGGGTAATGCTGATCGAACGCTGGATGCGCCACTGGCCGTCGACGCGTTCCCACAGCTGCGCCACACCTACCCGGGCCAGCGCAGGATGAGGGCTGGCGCCAGTGTCGTCTGTCGATTGCTGGCTGCCCAGCCGCAGCACGCGGTCCTGGCGCAGGTGATAGAGCTGAAGGGGCTGCGCTTCATGCATGGCCTGCCGATCCTCGGTGCGCAGGATCTGGCTGCGCAGGGCATCCTCGGTGGGCCCGCAGCCGTCGCCGAACAGGCTGGAGAACAGCAGGATCAGGGCAAGCATCGGCATGGCACGGTGCTCCAGCGGGAAAGTGCGTGCAGGCTGGCATGGTCGGCCGGGCACCGCAGCCGGCCTGCGACGAAGGCGGGGATTGGGCCGCCAAAGGCAGGCAGATGGCGATGAATCCGGGCCGCGCAGGCGTAGACTCGGCGCTACTGCGCAACTGCGCAATTACTGCAAGGAACTGCCGCATGAGTGATCACGTCCCGGTGTCCAGGCCCAATCCGCTCATGGAACGCCTGTTCGGCGGCAACATGCTGGAAGGCACGTTCAAGGCAGTGATCTGGGTCGCAATCCTGAGCGCGCTGCTGGCGTGGACCACGCTGCGCTGAATGACGCTGCCGCGCCGGGCCTGCCGGGTGGCGGGACCTGCTGACCCGATGACTCCCGCTGCCACCGGTGCGGCGGCAGTGCCTGTGCGGGTGCTGTCAGGCGCTGAAGGCCTGGCGCAGGCTGCGCAGGGTGGCCTGGCGATGTTCCCTGGCCGTTGGCTCGCCCATCTCCAGCTCCTGCAGGCGCAGTCCGACCAGAGTCATCGACAACGCATAGCCGCGTGCCGCGTCGGCAACGCGTGACAGGCCCACTGCACGGCGGGCCAGTGCATTCACATGTTCAAGGTCGGGCATCAGTCCCAGATAGGCGCGTTCTGCGCTGTCCAGGTCCGGTGCACGCAGGATCGCATGAGCTTCTGCGGTGGGGGAGACGGAGGCCATGGGGGTCCTTGTCAGGGGCAGCGACAGCATCGTTCGGCCACATTGCGGGTGATGGCTGCGCATGCTGAAGGGGCAACATTGTCAGAACATTGCGCCTGCAACCGCTGGCATGCATGGGCGCAAAACCATGGCCCCAGGCACTATGATCGGCAGCGTTTCCGGTTGACGAGTCCCTGATGCGCATCCTCCTGGTCGAAGACGATCCTGATCTGTCCCGCGCCCTGCAATCGGGCCTGGAGCGGCAGGGCGTGGTCGCCGACGTGGTCGGCAGCCTGGCCGAGGCCGCGCTTGCGTTGCGCGAACCGGTGCACCAGCTGCTGCTGCTCGATCGACAGTTGCCCGATGGCGATGGTGCTGGATTCGTCGCGTCGGCGCGTGCGCTGCGGCCGAACCTGGCGGTGATCATGCTCACCGCCAAGGGGACGCTGTCGGACAAGGTCGAAGGCCTGGACGTCGGCGCCGATGACTATCTGGTCAAGCCGGTGGCGATCGAGGAACTGATGGCACGCATCCGCGCGGTATCGCGCAGGCCTTCGGCGATGGTGACGCCCAGCCTGCGGCTGGGGCGGCTCGAGTTCGATTTCGAATCGCTGCAGGCACAGGTGGAGGGCCAGCCCCTGGCATTGCCACGTCGGCAGGTGCTGGTGCTGCAGGCGTTGGCGATGCGGCAGGGCCGCACGGTGACCCGCAGTGCCCTGGAGGCTGCAGTGTACGGGTTCGATGATGAGATCCAGTCCAATGCGCTCGATGCGCATATCTCCAAGCTGCGCAAAGCGCTGCAGCAGGCCGGGGCGGGGGTGGAGATCCACGTGATCCGCGGCGTCGGCTACCTGCTGGCGGAGGCCTGAGATGGCCCGTCCGATCCGTTCGATCACCCTTGGCCTGGCTTGGCGCCTGTTCCTGGCACAGGCCTTCACCGTACTGTTCGCGGTGGTCGCGTTGATCCTGACCTGGGGTGACAAGGACTCCTGGGGCATGGACATGTTCGTTGCCGAGGCGGTGGCCAAGGCGGTGCACAGCGAAGGCGGCCGCCTGGTGCTGGACCAGGCGCGCTGGGACAAGCTCGATGCCAACGCCGGGGGAAATCTCTGGTTCGCCGCGGTGGATGACAAGGGCATGTGGCTGGAGCGCGGCACCATCCCAGCGATCCACGCGCCGATGCTGGCGCGGCTGCCGACCGTGGGCGCCACGGAACTGGGCTCGCTGGTGCCCCCTTACCTGGACGTGGCGCGGGTGATGATCCGCAACGAGGACGGGCGCCGCATCACCGTGATGGTCGGTGGCGCGCCCAAGGGCGGGCTGCTGGATGGCGCGCTGATGGTGCTGCGCCTGATCGGCCTGTGGTTCTTCCTGCCACTGATCGTGGTCACCCTGCTGGTGATGCCGACTGTGATCCACCGTGCCATGCGCGGTGTGCGCCGTTCTGCGCAGCAGGCCAAGGAACTGGACATCGGCCAGCCCGGTGCTCGGCTGGATGCGCGGCTGGTCTCCACGGAAGTGGCGCCGCTGGTGGAAGCGTTCAACGATGCCATCGACAAGGTGCAGCAGGGCTACGCCGCGCGCGACAAGTTCCTCGCCGACGCGGCGCACGAGCTGCGCGTGCCGATCGCCGTGGTGCAGGCGCGCCTGGCGCAGCTGCCACAGGGTGAGTTGAAATCGCAGTTGCTGACCGACGTGGCGCGGCTGGGCAATGTTGCCGAGCACCTGCTCGATCTGCAGCGCCTTGACCGCAATGTCGGCGCATTGCAGCAGCTGGACCTGGCGCTGCTGGTGCGTGAGGCCGCCGCGGACCTGGCGCCGTTGGTGGTCGGCGCCGGCTATGGATTCGAAGTGGACGCGCCGGAATCGCCGGTGTGGATCCACGGCGACAGTCTGGCGCTGGGGCGGGTGATTGCCAACCTGGTGCACAACGCGATCGTGCATGGTGGTGGCCGTGGCACCATCTGCGTGCGGTTGGATGCGCGCGGCTTGCTGGAGGTCAGCGATCAGGGCGCGGGCATTCCAGTGAGCGACCGCGAGGCGATCTTCGAGCCGTTCCATCGCCTGCGCGCGGCGGGCAGCGGCAGTGGCCTGGGCCTGCACCTGGTGAAGGAGATCGTGCAGCACCACGGTGGCTCGGTCAGTGTCGGTGAGGCTGCGGGAGGCGGCGCAAGCTTCCGGGTCAATTTCCATCGCGGCAGCGTCCGGCGCTGACGCGTTTGCGGGGCAAGTCCCGATAGGCAACCTGCCGCCGGTAGCGGCAGGCTGGACCCATGGCCGTCGAGCGTTCCCCTTCTCCCTTGCTGGGCAGTGGCGCCGCTGCGGCGCTGGCACTGGGGGCGCTGGCCTGCGTGCAGCTGCCACAGCTGCCGCCGCTGTGGGGCTGCATGGTGATGATCGTGCTTGGCATGGCGGGGTGGGGCCTGCGTTGGCGGGGGCGCCTGCCCGCGGTCGTGCTGCTGGGCGCCGGATGGACGGCGATGCACGGGCACTGGGCAATGCAGGAACAGCTACCGCCAGGCCAGCCAGCACGGGATGTGGTGGTCAGTGGACGGGTCATCGATCTGCCGGACCATGGAGCCGCGCACACCCGCTTCCTGCTGCAGGTCAGCGAGAGCAGCGAACTGCCATCGCTGCGCGGCAAGCGCCTGCAGGTCACGTGGAACGATGCCTGGCGTGCCGCTGATGGCACCGACGCCGGGCGTGGGCGCCATCAGGTCCTGGCCGGCGCGCAGTGGCATCTGGCCCTGCGCGTGCGTGCGCCGCGTTCGCGGATCAATCCCGGTGGTTTCGACGGTGAACGCCATGCGCTGCTGCGCGGCGTGTCCGGCAACGGCACGGTGCGGGCGCCGGCCAGCGCGTGCGAGCTTCAGGCCGCGCATGGCCTGCCGGCATGGCGTGAACGCACCAGCGCCGCCATCGCCGCGCAGGTGGCCCATCCAGCTGCGCGCTTCGTGCAGGCGCTTGCCCTGGGCGATACGCGTGGCCTGTCCGACGCCGATTGGGATCAGTTGCGGGCGCTGGGCCTGACCCATCTGGTGGCCATTTCCGGGTTCCATGTCGGGGTGGTGGCGGGACTGGGGGCGTTGCTGTGCCGAGGGCTGTGGTGGCTGTGTCCGCTGCTGGCCCGGCATTGGCCACGCCCCCAGGCGGCGGCCTGCGCTGCCGCCCTGTCCGCAGCGGGCTATGCGGTGCTGGCCGGCGGTGAATTGCCGACCGTGCGCACCGCACTGATGATCGGGCTGGTGGCGCTGGCGCGTAGCGGGCGGCGCCCACTGGGTCTCGTGCAGGGGCTTGCCCTGGCGGCGCTGGCGCTGCTGCTGCCGGCGCCCCTGTCAGTGCTGTCCGCGGGCTTCTGGCTCAGCTTCGGCGGCGTCCTGTGGCTGGTCTGGTGCCTGCCGCAGGGACGTCCGCGTGGGGTGGTCGCCAACCTGCGCGGGTTCCTGGCCGCACAGGGGGTGGCCAGCGTCGGCCTGTTGCCGCTGGGCATCGCTTTGTTCGGTGGCACCGCCTGGCTGGGGCCGCTGGTGAACCTGCCGGTCATCCCGTGGTGGACATTGCTGGTGGTGCCCTTGTCGCTGCTGGGCACCGCCCTGCAGGTGCTGCATGACGGCGCCGGGTGCTGGGCGTGGCGTGCAGCGGCGTGGTTGTTCGAAACCAGCTGGCAGGCCCTGCAGCCACTGGCGGCGCATCCACAGGCGATGTGGTGGTTGGCCGAGGCACCGGCCTGGGCAGTGCCGGCGGCGCTGCTGGGCGTGTTCTGGTGGCTGCTGCCACGCGGTGCCGGGGGCGGGCTGGCTGGCCTCCTGCTGTGCCTGCCGCTGCTGTGGCCATTGCGCGAGCGGCCGGCCGAGGGGGAGCTGGAGCTGCTGGTGCACGACGTCGGGCAGGGCACGGCGGTGTTGCTGCGTACCGCACGGCATGCGCTCTGGTACGACGTGGGACCGCCGATCGGGGGTGAGGGCAGTGAGCGGGTCCTGGTTCCGTCATTGCGGGCGCTGGGGCAGGCACGGCCCGACCGCGTGCTGATCAGTCACGACGATCTCGATCATGCCGGCAACCTGCCGAGCCTGCGCCTTCAGTTGCCGGAGCTGCCCCTGTTGGCGCCGCCGGGCAGCGCGATCGCCGGGGCCGGGCGCTGCCAGCGCGGCCTGCGCTGGCGCTGGGACGGCGTCGACTTCCAGGTGCTGCACCCCGATGCCGGCAGCCAGCGGGCCGGAAACGAGGACAGCTGCGTGCTGCGCGTGGCCAGCGCGCATGGTGGGGTCCTGTTGCCCGGGGACATCGGCCGCCCGGCCGAACAGGCGCTGCTGCGGGCGTCTCCGGCGGCGCTGAAGGCGGATGTGGTGCTGGTGCCGCACCATGGCAGCGGCGGCAGCTCCAGCGCGCCCTGGGTGGCGGCGGTGTCAGCCCGGCTGGCGCTGGTTTCGGCCGGGCACCAGAACCGCTTCGGCCACCCGCGCCGGGACGTGGTCCGGCGCTGGCAGGCGCAGGGAGCCGAGGTGGTGTCCACTGCGGAGTCCGGGGCGATCCGCGTATGGCTTGGCGCACAAGGGCTGCAGCTGCGTGAACAGCGTATCCATGCATCCCGGTGGTGGGATGCCGCTGGGCGGGCGCGGTCGGCTGTTATCCTATCGCCGATCAAACAAGCGGCCGTTGGGCCGGAGGGTTGAAACGTGTGGGAACTGGTCAAGGCCGGTGGCTGGCCGATGGTGCCGCTGCTGCTGTTGGGCGTACTGGCTTTGGCGATCATCCTGGAGCGTTTCTGGTCCCTGCGGCGGACTGAAGTGCTGCCGCCCGGCCTCGGCCAGGAAGTGCGCAACTGGGCCGCACGCGGCAAGCTTGACCCGGCGCACCTGCAGACCCTGCGTGCCAACTCGCCGCTGGGGGCATTGCTGGCGGCCGCGCTGGAAGCCCGCAATCGTCCGCGCGACCAGATCCGCGAGCGCATCGAGGACACCGGCCGCCACCTGGTGCACCGCATGGAACGTTTCCTCAACGCGCTGGGCACCATTGCCTCGGCCGGCCCGCTGCTGGGCCTGCTGGGCACCGTGATCGGCATGATCCAGATGTTCCTGGGCATCCTCGACCATGGGGTGGGCGACGTGAACCAGCTGGCCGGCGGTATCGGCAAGGCGCTGGTGTGCACCGCCACGGGCATGATCGTGGCCATTCCGGCACTGATGTTCCATCGCTACTTCAAGGGCCGCATCCACGGCTACGTGGTGGAAATGGAGCAGGAAGCCAGTGCCCTGCTGGACACGCTCGACGGTCGCCCCGGGGTGATGAACCCGGTCGCGCCGGCGCGACCGGCCAACGCCGCTGCGGCGAAGGCCTGATCGATGCGTATCGGCAATGACCGCTCCCAGGATGAACCGCATATCGATCTGGTCCCGCTGATCGACGTCATCCTGGTGCTGATCATCTTCTTCGTGGTCACCACCACTTTCGATGCGCGCTCGACGCTGCAGGTGCAGCTGCCTACCGCCAGCCAGCAGCCCAACAACGAGCCGCCGCGTTCGCTCAGCGTGCTGATCAACGCCGAAGGCCGTTATTTCATCAATGACCAGGAAGTGCTGCGCAGCGACGTCGAGTCGGTCAAGCAGACCATCGCGTCCGTGGCCGGCAGTGACCGCAGCCAGCCCGTGCTGCTGCGCGCCGACGCACGCACTCCCTACCAGGCCGTGGTGACCGCGCAGGACGCGCTCGGTCAACTCGGTTTCCGTCGTATCGCCATTGCAACTGCGCCAGAGGTGCGTCCATGAGTTCCCATCACGCGCCGGTGTGGCCGATCTACAAACGTCTGCTGGGCTACACCCGCACCTACTGGGTGTTCATGGTGGGCGCGGTCATCGCCATGGTGGTCGAGGCCCTGGCCGGCTACCACTTCACCAAGCTGATGGAGCCGCTGGTCAACGAAGGTTTCGTCGACCCGCAGCCGCGCGCGGCCGTGGTGCTACCGCTCACCATCCTCGGACTGTTCCTGATGCGCAGCGTGGCCACCTGGGTCAGTGACTACACGCTGGCCAAGACCGGCCGCAGCGTGGTCCGCGACCTGCGTGAGCAGGTGCTGCAGAAGTACCTGCACCTGCCGTCGTCGCACTTCGATACCGAAGCGACGCCGGTGATGGTCAGCCGCCTGAACTTCGATACCGAGCAGGTCACCCAGGCCAGCGCCGACGCGCTGAAGACCGTGGTGGCCGATACCCTCACCATCGTCGCGATGCTGGCGGTGATGCTGCAGATGAGTGTCAAGGTCACCCTGGCGATGCTGCTGGTGGTGCCGCTGATCGGTGGCATCGTGTCCTACGTGGGCAAGCGCTACCGCCGCATCAGCCGTGGCATCCAGGACGGCATGGGCACCATGGCGCAGACTGCCGAGCAGTCGCTGGCCGCGCAGCAGGAAGTGAAGGTGCACGGCACCCAGCAACATGAGATCTCGCGCTACTCGCGCCTGGCCAACCGCATGCTGGCGCTGAACATGAAGGTCGAGGTCACCCGCGCCGCCGCCTCCAGCGTGGTGCAGTTCCTGGCCGCACTGGCGCTGGCGGTGATCGTCTGGGTGTCGACCCGCGAAGCCCTGGCCGGCCGGCTCAATGCCGGCCAGTTCATGGGCCTGATGACATCGATGATGGCCATCATTCCATCGCTGCGCCGCCTGACCAGCGTACAGACCTCGATTTCGCGCGGTGTGTCCGCTGCCGAGCGCCTGTTCGGCATCCTCGACATGCCAGTGGAGCGCGACCAGGGGCAGCGACGCGTGCAGCGCGTGCGGGGCGAACTGGCGTTCGACCACGTCATGCTGCGTTACCGCGAGGACAGCGGCATCGCCCTGGACGACATCAGCTTCGTTGCCAGGCCAGGCACGGTGACGGCCATTGTCGGCCGTTCCGGCAGTGGCAAGACCAGCCTGATCCGGCTGGTGCCACGCTTCTACGAGCCCAGCGGCGGTGTCATCACCCTCGACGGCGTGGCACTGGACGACTACCCGCTGGCCGACCTGCGCCGGCAGGTGGCAATGGTCGGGCAGAAGGTCATGCTGTTCGATGACACCATCGCTGCCAACATCGCCTATGGCATGGAAGCGACCGACGAGCAGATCCGCGCGGCGGCCGAAGCCGCCAACGCGTGGGAGTTCATCGCACGCATGCCGCAGCAGCTGCAGACGCCGGTGGGCGAGAACGGCGCGCTGCTGTCCGGTGGCCAGCGCCAGCGCCTGGCCATTGCCCGCGCGATCCTGCGCGACGCCCCGATCCTGATCCTCGACGAAGCCACTGCGGCGCTGGACAACGAATCCGAGCGCCTGGTGCAGGACGCGCTGCAGCGCCTGATGCCCGAACGCACCACGCTGGTCATTGCGCACCGGCTGTCGACCATCGAGCATGCCGACCAGGTACTGGTCATGGATCATGGCCGCATCGTTGAACGCGGCACGCACAAGGAGCTGCTCGAACTGGGCGGTCTGTACCAGCATCTGCACAGCATGCAGTTCCGCGAAAGGCAGGACTGATGGCCGGCAAGGGCACCCAGACCCCGCCGTACTGGTATGACGGCACCCCGGTTCCGTGGGCGATGCGCCTGCTGGCGCCGCTGTACGCAGGTGTCACCGCGCTGCGCCGGCGCGCCTATCGCCGTGGCTGGCGCAAGCGCCATTCGCTGCCGGTGCCGGTCATCGTGGTCGGCAATATCACGGCTGGCGGTACCGGCAAGACGCCGCTGACCATTGCGCTGGTCGAACGCCTGCGTGCGGCCGGCTGGAAGCCGGGCGTGGCCAGCCGCGGCTATGGTCGCGAAGACGCCGACAAGCCGCTGTGGGTGCAGGCCGATACGCCAACCGCGAAGGGCGGTGACGAACCGGTGCTGATCGCCTGGAAGACCGGCGTACCGGTGCGCGTGGACAGTGATCGGGTTGCTGCGGGCAAGGCGCTGATCGAGGCCGGCTGCGATGTGATCGTCTGCGACGACGGTTTGCAGCACTACCGGCTGGCGCGCGACATCGAGATCGAAGTGGTCGATGCCCAGCGTCGCTATGGCAATGGCCGGATGATTCCGGCCGGGCCGTTGCGCGAGCCGGTCAGCCGCGCCAGCGAGTGCGATTTCCGCGTGGTCAACCTCGGCCAGGCCGATGAGGAGACTGCGGCGCAGGCCTGTGGCTTCGGCCAGTGGCCAATGGCCCTGCACATCGACAGTGCGCAGCCGCTGGCCGGTGGCCGCGCGCGCCCGCTGGCGTACTTCAAGGGCCAGCGCGTGCACGCGGTGGCCGGCATCGCCCATCCACAGCGCTTCTTCGACATGCTGCGCGCGCGCGGGATCGGCGTGGTGCCGCATGCATTCGCCGACCACCAGGCCTACCAGCCGCAGGACTTGTCCTTCGGCAGCCAGCTGCCGGTACTGATGACCGAAAAGGATGCGGTGAAATGCCGGGCGTTCGGCAACGACTGGCACTACGCGGTTCCGCTGCGCGCCGAGTTGCCCGCCGCGTTCTGGGTGGCGCTGACCGATCGCCTGGACAAGCTGCGACCGAACTGAGCGGCGCCGCGGCGCTTGCATTCACGCGCCGCTGGCCGCATTCCCGTTGTAACGAGCCTGCCGAGAACCGCCCGCATGACCGAATTCGTCGTCGCCATTCCGGCCCGCTTTGCCGCCTCGCGGCTGCCGGGCAAGCCGTTGCGCCCGCTGGGCGGTGAGCCGCTGGTGCTGCATGTGGCGCGCCGCGCGCTGCAGGCCGGTGCCCGCGAGGTCTGGGTGGCGACCGACGACCCACGCATTTCCGATGCACTGTCCGGGTTGGCCGAGGTGAAGGTGGCGATGACCGCGACCACGCATGCCTCGGGCACCGATCGCCTGGCCGAGTGCGCACGCATTGCCGGCTGGGCCGATGACACGGTGGTGGTCAACCTGCAGGGCGACGAACCGTTCGCGCCGGCGACCGGCATCCGCGCGGTGGCAGATGCGTTGGTCGCTGGCACTGCGCCGATGTCGACTCTTGCCACGACCGTCGAGGACGCACACACCCTGTTCGACCCGAACGTCGTGAAGCTGGTGCGCAACGTGCGCAACGAGGCGATGTACTTCAGCCGCGCGCCGATCGCCTGGCACCGCGACGGCTTTGCACGCAGCCGCGACACGCTGCCGGACGGCCACGACTGGCTGCGCCACATCGGCATCTATGGCTATCGCGCCGGCTTCCTGCAGCAGTTCGCGGCGATGCCGCCGGGCCAGCTGGAGCAGGTCGAATCGCTGGAGCAGCTGCGCGTGCTGGAAGCGGGCTACCCGATCAGCGTGGCGATCTCGCCCGAGCCGTTCCCGCCGGGCATCGATACCCCCGAGGACCTGGAGCGCGCCGAGGGGCTGCTGCAGGCGATGGCCGCGCGATGAGGCTGCTGGTCGTCTGCCTCGGCAACATCTGCCGTTCGCCGATGGCCGAAGGGGCGCTGCGCGCACGCCTGGATGCCTCGCCGCTGGCCGGGCGGGTGCAGGTCGATTCGGCCGGTACGGGCGACTGGCACGTGGGCGAGCCGCCGGACCGCCGCGCGATCGCCTGCGCGGCCGGACACGGCGTGGACATTGGCGGCCTGCGCGCACGTCAGCTGCAGGCGGTGGATTTCGACCGTTTCGACTGGATCCTGTGTGCCGACGAGACCAACCTGCGTGATGCCGGGCGCCTGGCGTCGGCGACCCAGCGTGAACGGCTGGCGTTGTACCTGCCCTGGTCCGGCGGGCAGGGGCGGGTAGCCATCCCTGACCCCTACACCGGCGGCAGCGATCATTTCGAACAGGTCTGGTCGCTGGTCGACGATGCTGCAAAACGTGCGGTGGCACGACTGTTGCATGGCGCCGACTCCGGCATAATCAGGTCATGAACGTCCAGCCCGTCCCGGACCTGCCCGAATTCGCCACCTGGCTCAATGCCACCCCCTGCACCCTGACCGAACTGCGCGGCCGGCCGGTCGCGCTGCTGTTCGTCAATGCGGCCTCCGCCTGGAGTGCGCAACGCCTGGCCGAGTTCGGTCAATGGATGTCGCGCCACCCGGGCAAGCTGCAGCCGCTGGTGCTGCAGGTGCCGCGTTTTGATTTCGAACGCGATGCCACGGCCGCACTGAAGCTGCTGCGCCGTCAGGGCCTGAGCATGCCCGTGCTGCTCGATGCCGACTGGGATGGCTGGCGCCGCTTCGGCGTTACCGCCTGGCCGACGATGGTGCTGCTGGACGCGCAGGGCCGCGAACAGCAACGGCTGGTCGGGCAGGGCGCGCCCGGTGAACTGGAGCGCGCCTTGAACGCGCTGTGCCAGGGTGCACCTTCGGCGCCGCCGCGTGGCGGCAGCGAACTGCATCCGGAACCGCGCCAGGCCCTGCGCTTCCCGCAGGGCCTGGCGGTCAGCACCGAACGCCTGTACATCGCCGACAGCGGCCATCACCGCATTCTCGAATGCAGCCATGGCGGCCGCATCCTGCGCCAGTTTGGCCTCGGCACCGCCGATTTCATGGACGGCAACCTCGCCGAAGCGGCATTCCACCGCCCGCAGGCGTTGGTGCTGGAGCGCGATTCGCTGTACGTCGCCGACACCGGCAACCACGCGGTGCGCCGTATCAACCTGCTGACCGGCATCGTCGACACGTTGTGCGGCAACGGGCGACCCGGTGCGCCGGTGGAAGGCCCGGTCGCGCAGGCGCGGCAGGTCTCGCTGGACCATCCGGTTGGCCTGGCCATCGCCGACAATCAGCTGCACATCGCGATGGCCGGCGACAACCGCATCTGGAGCTATCACCTGGGTCAGCGCAGCCTGCAATGGCGCGCCGGCAGTGGTTCCATCGACGAGCGTGATGGCAGTGGCCATCTGGCTGCCTTCGCGCAACCGACTGCGCTGGCCGTAGTGCAGCAGGTGCTGTACGTGGCCGATGCACTGGGTTCCTCGATCCGTGCACTGCAACTGCGTGGTGACCTGGTGCAGACACTGGTCGGGCAGGGGCCGTGGCGCTTCGGCAGTGAAGACGGCCCGCGCGCGCAGGCCAGCCTGCAGTTCCCGCAGGCGATCGCACTGGGCGCGGACGCCCCGCTGCTGTGGATCGCCGACACCGGCAACGGTCGCCTGCGCACGCTGCGCCTGGGCGGCGGTGAACTGACCACCCAGCCGCTGCCGCGCCGCCTGCACGGCCCGGCTGGCCTGGCCGTGGGCGCAGGTGCGGTGTGGATCGCCGAGACCGACGCCCATGCCGTGCTGCGATTCGACCCCGACAGCGGCGTGCTCAGCGAAGTCCCGATCAGCGAATGACCGACGTTCCCGCCCCGGCCTTCGACGGCAAGGCTTTCGCGGCCCAGCTCAGCACTGCCCCCGGCGTGTACCGCATGTACGCGGCCGACGACACCCTGCTGTACGTGGGCAAGGCGCGCGCGCTGCGCAACCGCGTCGGCAGCTATTTCAACGGCAGCCCGAAGAACGCGCGGATCATGTCGATGATCTCGCAGATCACGCGCATGGACGTGACCGTGACGCGCTCGGAAGCCGAGGCGTTGCTGCTGGAGAATCAGCTGATCAAGTCGCTGTCGCCGCGCTACAACGTCTCGCTGCGCGACGACAAGACCTACCCGCATGTGCTGCTGACCCGCGAGGACTGGCCGCGCATCGCCCTGCATCGTGGCCCGCGCGCCATTCCCGGCCGCTATTTCGGGCCGTATCCGGGCGTGACCGCAGTGCGCGAAACGCTGAACCTGATGCACAAGCTGTTCAAGCTGCGCAGTTGCGAGGACAGCGTGTTCCGCAACCGCTCGCGGCCGTGCCTGCAATACCAGATCGGCCGCTGCAGCGCGCCCTGCGTGGAGCTGGTGCCGGCGCCGGACTACGCCGAGTCGGTGCGCCGCGCTGCGCTGTTCCTGGAAGGCAAGAGCGACGAACTGACCCGCGAGCTGGGCGAGCAGATGCAGGCCGCCAGCGAGGCGCTGGAGTTCGAGCAGGCCGCGCGCCTGCGCGACCTGATCTCCTCGCTGCGCAGCATGCAGACCCGCCAGTACGTGGACGGCCGCGCCGCCGACCTGGACGTGCTGGCGGTGGCCATGCAGGGTTCGCAGGCCTGCGTGCTGCTGCTGGCCTTCCGCGATGGCCGCAACCTCGGCACCCGCCCATTCTTCCCGCGCACCAACGGCGAGGAGAGTCCGGAGGAAGTGCTGGCCGCGTTCGTCTCGCAGTACTACATCGAATTCGAGCCGCCGCGCGAGATCCTGCTGGACCGCGAAATTCCCGACGCCGACCTGCTGGTCGCCGCGCTCTCGGCCTCGGCCGAGCGCAAGGTGCAGCTGAAGTGGAACGTGCGCGGTGAACGCGCCGGCTATGTGGAGCTGGCCAGCCGCAACGCGCAGCTGACCCTGGCCACCGAGCTCAACAGCCGCAACGCACAGCACGCACGCAGCGACGCACTGCGCGAGATGCTGGGCTTGGCCGAGCCGGTCAAGCGGGTCGAGTGTTTCGATATCAGCCACACCTTGGGCGAGGCTACCGTGGCCTCGTGCGTGGTGTTCGATGCGGCCGGCCCGGTGCGTGCGCAGTACCGCCGCTTCAACATCAGCGGCATCGAGCCGGGCGACGACTACGCCGCGATGCGCCAGGCCATCGACCGCCGCTTCCGCCGCGCGGTGGAAGAGCAGGGCGTGCTGCCGGACGTGCTGCTGATCGACGGTGGCGCCGGCCAGCTGGCGCAGGCGCAGGCCGCACTGGCCGACCTGGGCGTGGAAGGCGTGCTGCTGGTGGGCGTGGCCAAGGGCGTGGAGCGCCGCGCCGGCCACGAAGCGCTGGTGATGCCCGATGGCCGCGAGCTGCGCCCGGGCGCGGCCAACCCGGCGCTGCAGTTCATCCAGCAGGTGCGCGACGAGGCGCATCGCTTCGCCATCACCGGCCACCGTGGGCGCCGCCAGAAGGCACGGATGACCAGCAAGCTGGAGGATATCCCCGGCATCGGGCCGCGCCGCCGCGCCAGCCTGCTCAAGCATTTCGGCGGCCTGGTGGGCCTGAAAGCCGCTGGTGAAGCGGAAATCGCCAAGGTGGAAGGCATCAATGACGCCCTCGCGGCACGTATCTACGCTAACCTGCACGGGTTGGCCACGCCCGATGCGGCCGAGTAGAGAGAGAAGCACGCAAGCATGAAGTTGACCCTGCCCACCTGGCTGACGTTGTTGCGGATCGTGATGATCCCGGTGCTGGTGCTGGTGTTCTACCTGCCCTACACCTGGACCAACTTCGCTTCGGCGGCGATCTTCGGCCTGGCCGCGATCACCGACTGGCTCGACGGCTGGATCGCACGCCGTTACCAGCTGGAGTCGGCCTTCGGCGCGTTCCTCGACCCGGTTGCGGACAAGCTGATGGTGGCAGTAGCGCTGTTCCTGATCGTGCAGGGCCATCCGACGCCGTGGATGGCATTCTGGGCGGCGGTGATCGTCGGCCGCGAGATCGCGGTATCGGCGCTGCGCGAATGGATGGCCGAGCTGGGCCAGCGCGCCAAGGTGCGCGTGGCGATGATCGGCAAGATCAAGACCACCGCGCAGATGGTCGCGCTGCTGTGCCTGCTGTATTCGGTGGCACCGAACGTGCCGGTGGAAGACATCTGGATGGGCTGGCCGGTGTTCCACATCGGCGACTGGACCCTGGCGATTGCCGCCGTGCTGACCCTGTGGTCGGGCCTGCAGTACCTGCACGCGGCCTGGCCGAGCCTGCGCGATGACGAGCGTGCCGCGCGCGAGCGTGCACGGCAGAAGAAGCTGGGCAACTGAGCCCGGGGTCGTATCCCTTTCCGAAGGAAAGGGCTCTGACCCCATTGATGCGCCCATCCACGCATGGCGTGGATCTACTGGAAATGCTGCATCCACGAAGGATGCGAATCTATCGGTTTGCGGGGATGCTGTAGTAGATCCACGCCATGCGTGGATACGCGGTGCAAGGCGCCTCGCAGGCCTCGAAAAAACCGCTTGACGCCATTCCCAGAACAGGTAGAATTTCGCCTCCCAAGCGGGAATAGCTCAGTTGGTAGAGCGCAACCTTGCCAAGGTTGAGGTCGCGAGTTCGAGTCTCGTTTCCCGCTCCAGATTCAAGAAAAACGCTCCCGGAAGGGGGCGTTTTTCGTTCTGCGGTCGTCCCGCCGGCAATCAGTCTTCGTCCTGCGCCGATGCACGCGAACGCATGCCGGTGATGTCTGAAATCCGCCATCCCTCGCCAACAATCCACCGCTTCATCCCGACTTCACCCACACCCCATCGCCCTACCATCCGCGCTGGCGAACCTGCATCTCCGATTCTCCACGGCGATGCAGCCATGCCCCAAACTCCCTCCGCCTACGACCACGATGTGGTCATCGTCGGCGCCAGCTTCGCCGGTGCCGCCTGCGCGTTGGCTGCTGCTCAATACGGCTTGCGCGTCTGCGTGCTGGAACGCAAGACCGACCCCGGCGAGCGCCTGCACACCACCGGCATCGTGGTGAAGGAAGCGATGGAGCAGACCTGGCTGGGGCGCATGCCCGAACATCTGGTGCAGCGGGTCGCCAACGTGCGCCTCTATGCGCCGAACCTGCGCAGCGTATTGCTGGCCGCACCGGGCTATTACTTCCTCACCACCGATACGCCGAACGTGATGCGCTGGCTGGCCAGCGAACTGCGCGCGAACGGTGTCGACCTGCGCCTGCAGCAGTCCTTCACCGACGCTCGCCGCTGTGGTGACGGCTGGCAGGTCGAAGGGACAGGGCGCTGCGCCTATCTGGTCGGCGCAGATGGCGCACGCTCACGCGTTGCCCAGCGCACCGGGCTTGGCCAGGTGCGTGACAACCTCTACGGCGTCGAGCGTGAGTTCGCCGGCCTGCAGGTGACAGAGGGCGACGCGTTGCATTGCTTCCTCAGCAAGCGCTTTGCACCGGGCTACATCGGCTGGGTCGCGCAGAATCCGACCGGCCTGCAGGTCGGGCTGGCCCTGCGTCATGATCCGCGACAGGCGCGGCCGCTGGATATTGATGGTTTCCTTGAGCATGTGCGCGATGTGGTCGGCATCCCGCCATCTGCGCGTCCCTCGGCCACCCGCGCTGGCCTGGTGCCCTGCGGCCGACCGGATGGGCCGATCACCGGCCAACGCGTGATCCTGACCGGCGACGCGGCGGGCATCGTCTCGCCGCTCTCCGCAGGGGGCATCCACTCCTCGTGGCGGCACGGCTGGGCGGTCGGCGAGGCGATGGCCCGCCGTCTGCGTGGGCAGGGGCCGGAAGCGGAACGGGTGGCGCGGCAGGTGGCGCCGGCGTTCCATGGCAAGCGCCTGCTGCGCTGGGCAATGGATCATCTGCAGGCCGACTGGCCGCTCAACGCGCTGCTGCACACGGCGGCCACGCGGCGCATTGCCGAGCAGGTCTACTTCCACCGCCGTGGCCTGCGCACGTGACGCGCGCTTTGCAAGTGTAATTCCAGAATTCTGTATTTATATATTTGAATGCGCAAATAAGACACAAAATTCGGGAGTTAAATCAATTGAATGGAGTTGGGGTTAATTCTATAATTTTGGGTGCTAAATGGCATAGACAGGGGATCATGCACGCTATGTTGGATTTAAGCTTGAGCAAGCCCAGCGAGGTCGTCAAGCGACTCTGCGGGCGCTTGCGTACAGAACGCATGGCGTTGGGCATGACACAGTCGGATCTGGCCGGGCGTGCCGGCATTGGTACCAACACCGTGTCCAACCTGGAGGCCGGGCGCAATGTTGGCTTCGAGGTGGTGGTCCGCGTGGCGATGGTCCTTGGTCGGATCAACGAGCTCGAAGGCCTGTTCCAGCCAAAGTTGGACAGCATCGAAGACATTCGGCGCTACGAAGAGGCTGCGAACCGCCTCCGGACGAAGAGGAAGCCCCGTAATGCCTGAACAGGTGAAGGTCTTCTACGAAGGGTGGGGAGAGCGATGGCACTGGGGAACGCTGATCTCCAGCATCGCCCTGACCGGTCGTCCGCTGATCGCGTTCGAGTACAGCAACGAGGCCCGGCGAAGGGGACTGGAACTGTCTTCGTACAAGCTGCCGCTGGCCGGCCCTCCGTTGCGGCGGGATTTTCCGGACCATCAGCTGCAACTGCCCGGGCCTGTGTATGACGCGTTGCCAGACGGCTGGGGCATGCTGCTGATGGACCGCATGTTCAGGCGCCGCGGAATCAACGCAGCACGCATTGGCCCGCTCCAGCGGCTGGCCTATATCGGTGGCAACGCGATGGGGGCCATGACGTTTGAGCCCGTGGCGCCCGAAGGTGAGGCGCCGAAGGTCCATATACCGCTCGAGCAGCTTTCCGCGGAAGTGCAGCAGGTGCTCCACGGAGAAGGTGGTGAATTCCTGCAGACCTTGCTGCTGGTGGGTGGTTCGCCCCAAGGTGCAAGGCCCAAGGCCCTGGTCTATCGCGATCCGCGATCGGGCGCGTTCACCACGGCCGTCACGCCCGGCTTCGAAGCCTGGTTGATCAAGTTCCCGGCCAGAGAAGAGCATGCCGAGGTGTGCGCCATCGAAATGGTCTACGCCGAGTGCCTGCGCAGGTGTGGCATCGAGACCCCGGACACGCAGTACTTCAGCCTGCCCAACGGGCTGGCCGCGTTCGCCAGCAAGCGCTTTGATCGCCACGATGGGTTGCGTGTGCCGATGCAGAGTCTTGCTGCATTCACGGGCGCCAACTACCAGACGGCGGGGTCGCTGGACTATGTCAACTTCCTGCGCGCGACCCGGTTGTGCACCAATGACGTGCGGCAAATGGCCGTAGCCTTCGAACGTGCGGTCTTCAACGTTGCGTTCAACAACCGGGACGATCATCCGAAAAACTTTGCCTACATCATGTCGCCGGATGGGCAATGGCGTTTGGCTCCGGCCTACGACGTGACCTTCTGCGAAGGACCCAACGGATATCACCAGATGGACGTCATGGGGGAGGCACTGGAGATTTCCCGTGCTGACCTGCTTCGCCTTGCCGAAGAGGCAGAAGTGCAGCACGCGGACGCCAGTCTGGCGATTGGCAGCATTTGCGACGTGGCCAGCCAATTCACGGAAATCGCCAACAGCATGTACTCAAACGCTATTGCTCAAGACACCTTGATCATGATCCAGGGGCGCATCAACGAGAACGTAGCTCTGTTGCGGGAAGTCCGGCGTGGCCTGCGGACCTGAGGGCCGGGTCCAAGGGCCTGAACGCCGCCCCACAATGCGGCCGAAAATTCCTGTTGACGCCGTGCAGCAATATCGACACAATAGCGCTCCTTCGACGCAGGTCGAACGAAATCTGCGGGAATAGCTCAGTTGGTAGAGCGCAACCTTGCCAAGGTTGAGGTCGCGAGTTCGAGTCTCGTTTCCCGCTCCAGATTCAAGAAGAACGCTCCCGAAAGGGAGCGTTTTTCGTTTGTCACACCGGTTGCACCACCACCGCGCCAGCGTGCCTTGCCGGGCAGGGCGCTGCACCAGGTCCGGGCATTCTGCCGGTCGAAACCGGGGCAGCGGTTGTCCTGCGGGATGTAGACGTAGGGAACGTCATCCTCGTAGGTGAAGTGGTAGTAGTAGGTGCGGTCCTTCCCATACAACCAGTAGTTCGACGAGCCGTCGTTGATCGCATACGGCTCGAAGGTGAGGATCGAGGATTCGGCGGGAATGAAGTTGCTGCGCTCCATCAGTAGCAGCAGGGCGTTCGAGACCAGTGGGGTGGTCAGGACGAGCACGATCACACCGACAGTCGCTGTCGTGATCGAGCCAATCAGCAGCCAACGGCGAGGGTGTTTCACGGTCGTGCAGCATCGAAGCAAGGAATTACCGCAATGTGCAATACGCCGTGGAAGTCGTCCAGTGTTCCGTGCCGGGAACGCATTGAAAGCGTAGTGAAAGTCTGGGTCGGCGTTGCCTGAACCACACGCGTGCTGTGACCTTTTTCGGACGATTTCTCCATGTTCGCTCCACAATCGCACGGTAGCCTTCATGCTCCTTCTACACGTTGGCGGGCTGGTGGTCAGGCGTATCACTCCAGTGGCAGTGCCCAGGACCGGGCGCGGACTCTTCCTGCAGGCAGTGCTGCGCCCGGGCACGCTGCTGACCAGCCTGGCGCTGGCAGGTTGCATGTCGGTGCCGGCTCCGGACCTGCCTGACCGCACACCCACCGCCTGGACCCAGGTGCCGCAGGGCCAGGGCGTGGCGGTGGATGCCAGGCAGTGGTGGAAGGTGCTGGCCGACCCAGCGCTGGATGGCCTGGTCGACCGGGCCATCGCCGGCAACCTTGATCTGCAGCAGGCCACGTTGCGCCTGCAGGCAGTGCGGATCGTCGCCGGCGCCTCGGATTCGCGCTTCCTGCCGGAAATCTCGGCCAGCGCCAAGCAGGTACAGGACGCCGCCGCGGTCGACACCTATTTCCATGCAGGCATCGAAGCGATCTGGGACCTGGGGCTGTTCGGCGCCGCCGAGAGCGCGCAGCTGAGCGCGCAGGCCTCGGCCGGCAATGCCGAGGCGTTGCGCAATGCCGCGCAGGTGGCGGTGATCGCCGACGTGGTGCGCAGTTATCTCGACCTGACCGTGGCCCAGGCCCAGCAGGACCTGCTGGCCCGACAACAGGCCGTGGACGACCGCGGCGAACAGCTGGCGCTGGTCCGTCAGCGGCTGCGCCTGGATGAGCCGGGCGAGCTGCAACGGCTGCGCGCGCGGCAGGCGGCCACCCGTGCCGCCATCGCGCAGGCGCGGGAAAACGCCGACAACGCCGCCCGTGCGCTGGCATTGCTGCTGGGCCGCGATGGCCCGGATCCGGCCTGGCACGCCTATCGCACGCCGCCGACGCTGGGTGCGTTCACGCTGCAGCAGGTCCCGGCTGACCTGCTGCGACATCGACCGCAGATCCTGCTGGCCGAATCGGAGGTGATGCAGGCCGCCGCCAGCAAAGGCGCGGCGCGCGCTGCGATGTATCCGCGGATCAGCCTGGGTGGCTCGATCCTGTATGCCTACAACCTCACCCAGAACGCCCGTTCCAATTCCGACTCCAGCCCGTCGATCGGCCCGTACATCGATATTCCGCTATGGGACTGGGGCCAGCGTCGCGCGCGCTTCCATGCCGATGAGAAGCAACTGGACGCCGCGCTGCTGGGATACCGCAAGGCGGTGCTGGAAGGCGTGGGCGAAGTGGAAGGTGCACTGGGTAGCCTGGCGCGCCAGGACAGCAGCATCCAGTCGCTGCGTGTGGCCAATGATGCCGCCGACCAGCAGGTCAAGCGCCAGGCGCGGCAGGTGCAGCTGGGCCTGTCCAGCGAGTTCGACGGACTCGACACGCAACGCGCCGCACTCGCCTCGCAGGCTGATCTGATCGCTGCACAGGGTGCGCGCGTGCTGGCCTTTGCATCGTTGTACCGCGCCCTCGGCGGTGCCCCGCTGCCTGCCGAGGGTGAGGGCGAACCGCAATGATCGCACTCGCGCGCAAGACCCTGGCCTATGAGTGGCGCCGGTTCCTGCCGGTGGTGCTGGCGATGTGTTTCGCCGGTGTGCTGTTGATCGTGCAGGCCGCACTGGTGCTGGGCATCTTCGGTACCGCCGCGATCTACGTGAAGGCGTCCTCGGCCGATATCTGGGCTGGTTTCCCCGGCACCCAGAGCGTCAATTACGGCCATGCAATCAGCGCGGATGTGGAAAGCCATCTGCGCATGGACCCGGATGTCACCCGCGTCGAGCCCTACGAGTGGGTCGATGGCGAATGGCGGTCCGGCGCGCAGGGCACCGGCAATGTGTCGGTGTACCTGTCCGGCATCTCCACCCGGGACGACGCGATGATGTTCGCGCGCATCCTCCCTGCGAACCTGCGCGCGCAGCTTCGCGAGCCGGGTGCGGTGATCGTCGACAGCGCCGATCTGGATACGCTGGGCGTGGACCTGCAGAACAACCGTGCCTGGATCAATGGCAAGGCGGTGCGCGTGGTCGCTGCACAACCGGGCCTGCGGGGCCTTGGTGGTGTCAACGTACTGGCCTCGCTGGACACCGCGCGCGCCATCGCCGGCACCGACCCACACGCGGGAAGCACCTATTTCGTGGCGGGCCTGCGCTCGCCGGACCTGGCCGACCGCGTGCGTGACCGCCTGGCCGCGTCGATGGGCCAGGCCGCACCGGTCGAGTTCTGGACCGCGCCGGCGTTCGCCAGCCGTTCGCAGCAATACTGGCTGTTCGACACCGGCGCCGGCATCGCGGTGCTGTTCATGGCCGTCATCGTCTGCTTCGTCGGCGCGGTGATCACCAACCAGTCGTTCGCCTCGGTAGTGGCAGGTTCGGTGCGCGAGTACGCCACGCTCAATGCGCTCGGTGCAGGCCGCTATGCGCTGGCACGGGTGGTGTTCGAGCAGGCATTGCTGATCGGTGGCGTAGGCATGCTGCTGGCGGCGGCGTTCAGCACGGTGGTGCTGCTGATCGCGCAGACCCAGCGCGTACCGGTGCAGCTGACGCCGATGGTGATCCTCGGCTGCGTGGCGCTGGTGGCGGTGATGGCCATGCTCTCCAGCATCATGGCGGTGCGCAGCGTCGTCCGCTCCGATCCATCGTTGCTGCTGCGTTGAGGACCGGCCGATGACTTCCACACGCGCCATCGCCCCGACCCTGCAGGCCGAAGCATTGGAAAAAGGCTTCATGTCCGGTGATGTGCAGGTGCCGGTGCTGCGTGGCCTGTCGCTGGACATCTATCCCGGCGAGCTGACCCTGGTATCCGGCCCGTCCGGCTGCGGCAAGAGCACGCTGCTGTCGCTGCTGTCCGGCCTGGCCGCACCCGATGGCGGTCGCGTGCATGCGCTGGGCCAGGACGTGGGCCACATGACCCGCAGTGAAGTGGAGCGTTTCCGCCTGCACCATGTCGGCTTCGTGTTCCAGGGCTTCAACCTGTTCCCGGCACTGACTGCGTTGGAGCAGGTACAGCTGCCACTGGGCTACCGCGGCATGCGCAATCGCGAAAGCGAGCCGCTGGCCCGCATGGCTCTGGAAGAAGTCGGCCTCAGCCACCGCAGCCACATGCGCCCGGCGCAGCTGTCCGGTGGCGAGAAACAGCGCGTCGCTGTCGCCCGCGCGTTCGCCAAGTCGCCGACGTTGATCTTCGCAGACGAACCCACCAGCGCGCTGGACGCCGAGAACGGTCAGCGCGTGATCGACATCCTGCATCGCTACGCACGTGCGCAGGGCGCCACCGTGCTGTGCGTGAGCCACGATCCGCGCCTGATCCGGCATGCCGATCGGGTGATCGCCATGGAAGACGGCATGGTCCGTGACGACCGCCGCCAGAACGAAACCGTAGAGTCCGCCCCATGACCAAGACGTCGCATCTGCTTCCCCTCAGCCTGGCCCTGTCCGCGGCACTGCTGCTCGGCGCCTGTTCCAGGGAAGCGCCCACCGCTGCATCGGCCCCCTCGGGCAAGGAGGGTACTGCCGCCGCCGGCAAGGTCGCCGTGGCGCGGGGCATCATTGACGTCGAAGGTGGCCTGATCGCACTGGCACCGCCGGTGGATGGCTCGATCACTGCAGCGCCGGTGAAGGAAGGCGCCACGGTGAAGAAGGGGCAGCTGCTGCTGTCGCTGGATGGCGCCCTGCTGCAGCAGGAAGTGGCAATGGCCACCGCCGATCTGGCCTTGGCCAATGACCGCCTGAAGGGCAGCCAGGCGCAGCTGCGCGAACTGGAACGCAACGCCACCCGCCTGTCCACGGGCGCCAGCGAAGGTGTGTCCTCGAACCAGCAGGCCGATGCGGCCAAACAGCAGCTGGCCGGTGTGCGTGCCGATGTCGACGTGGCCGGTGCGCAGGTCGACATGGCGCAGCACAAGCTGGAGCACGCGAAGCTGAGACTGCAGCAGATGTCATTGAGCGCGCCGGAAGCCGGCACCGTGGTCGGCCAGGTGCCGGGCGTCGGTGCCTTCGTGCAGGCGGGCAAGCCGGTGATCTCGTTGTTGCCGGCGCGCCCGCTGCAGGTGCGCGCCGAACTCAGCGCCGCCTACGCCGATGCCGTGCAGGTGGGCATGAAGGCTACTGTCGTGCCGGATAGTGATGGTGCGGAGAACACGGGCACGCTGCCGCCTGCACGCGTGGTGCGCATCAGTCCGGTGTTCGCGCAGGCACGCCTGCCTGAAGATGCAGGGCGTGGCGTGGCCAAAGTGGTGGAGTGCGTGCTGGAGTTCGATGGGCAAGCCAAGGCGCGCTTCGGCCAGCACGTGCGGGTGGAGTTCCGGAAGTAGGTCTCTAGCGCTGCGGCGGGGGAGTCTGTGGTGACCCGCGCCGGCAGAGCGTCCGCCACGCGCTCACCGCCGACACCACGCACAGCGCCAGCAGCAATCCCACGTCCAGCAGCAGCAACCACAGCAGGTGCATGCCTTGTACCGGAGGCTGGTGCATCGCCGACAGCATCCACGGTATCGACCAGACCAGCAGCAGGGCGAAGGCGATTAGCAGGCGCAGCCACAGGCGTTTGAGTTTCCACGGGCGCACGATCAGCGCCGCCACCACCAGTTCAACCGTGCCCAGCAACGCGAACACGATGACGGTGCTGGTCGGATAGGGCAGCTGGGCGCCTTCCAGGCGATGCAGCAGCCAGTAGTCCGGAGTGAAGCCAGCATTGACCAGTGCGGCGATCAGCGCCAACCAGGTCAGCGCGACCAGCAACCAGAACAGGCGGACGTAGCGTCTAGGCATCGGCGGTGTCCGTGCTTGGGCGGGGCAGCGTACCCCAACCCGGACGCTCGTGACCGCATGATGTGAAGGCTGTTGACGGCGTGAAGGAATTTGGACACAATAGCGCTCCTTCGACGCAGGTCGAATGGAATCTGCGGGAATAGCTCAGTTGGTAGAGCGCAACCTTGCCAAGGTTGAGGTCGCGAGTTCGAGTCTCGTTTCCCGCTCCAGATTCTACAGGGCCCCGGTAGGGGCCTTGTTTTTCTCCCGCCCCGGCAAGGCAGGGCACGTTGGGCCACAAGGCTTTACGCGCAGTCAGAAAAGTGAAATCGCTGGTGTGTTTTCCGGATTTCCGGTAGCATGTCGGCTTACGCGGGAATAGCTCAGTTGGTAGAGCGCAACCTTGCCAAGGTTGAGGTCGCGAGTTCGAGTCTCGTTTCCCGCTCCATGTTCCGACAGGCCCCATCTTGGGGTTTTGTCTTGTCAGGGCTGGGTTCCTGGCGCGCAGTACGTTGGCCTCATGGCAGAGTGGCTATGCACCGGATTGCAAATCCGTTTACAGCGGTTCGATTCCGCTTGAGGCCTCCAAATAAAGCCCTGATTTATTAGGGCTTTTTCTTTGCCTGACGTTTGGCGGTGCTAGCCAAAATCCCCTGATTCGGCCCTGAAATCATCGGTCTGCCACCCGTTTTCGGGTGGCAAACTCGCGTTAACATGTGCCGAGTGCGTTTACGTGAGTTTGAGCAGGGATGGCAACCAAGCGACGCCGGGGCGACTCCTGGCAGTACACGATCAAGCGGGCGGGACTGCTGCCCCATCGAAGTGACCATCTAGCAAGACAGGGCGCCGCCCGAATGCCGGCAAGCATCCGGGCAGCGCCGCAACACAGGTGATCTCAGCACCTGGCATTGGCCGTGGCCCCATCGCCCTCGCGAGGGCGGCGGGATTGTCGGCTTCCCCTATCGCAAATACTGAGAAACCATGCCAAAGCCAATCATTTCCTGGCCGGGCGGCAAGCGCCGTCTACTGAGGCACATCTATCCGCACTCCCCGACGCACGATTGCTATACCGAGGTGTTTGTCAGGGGGGGCTCTTCTGATGATAGACCTTGACAAGAGGGGGCGCGGCTGATTCAACTGGCAGTGCAAGTGCAGTTGGCGTCGCTGGATTCCCGAACCGCGCCGGGGCTTCGCCAATGGAAGTAAGTGTATCTGCTTTCTGTCGTTACTAAATGGATGTCCTTTGGTTATTTTCAAGGAGACGATTATGAAACGGATGTTATGGTCATGTGCTCTATTTGCAGGCTTGGTGCTCCCATTGAGTGCGAAGGCCGAGTGGGTTTGTCGAACACAATCGGGCGAGGTATCTGTCGGTGGCGGAGACGCTCATCAGGAGCCTGATATTCAGATATGTGAGTGGGTCGGTGGTGGAACGCCGCCAGGGGGTGGGACCGGCGGTGGATCAGGGGGGCAGTACTGCCCAGTGCTATTGATGTCGAAGCCGACCGGCTGCACGTCAGAGATTCCTGTGCAGGGTGCGGATTATGCTGCTGACAAGTTCATGTTGGGGTCTGGTCTCGCTACTGCTCTGTCTAATCTTTCGAATGGCAATATTTCGCCTCAGGCTCGGGCTCAAATTCTTTCCGCACTAACTAAGCATACGGCGGATTACTCTGATATTCGAAAGTCGGTCAATGATAATAATACTGCGCTGATTGATGGGATGGTGCAGGCGTGCGACTATCAGAGGCAGTTCGATCTCGCGAATCCCCCAATGTCTCCGTATCCGGGTGGAGTTTCACCAGGGCTCAAGGCTTGCCTTGGGACGGTGGAGCGCCTTAATGCTGAAGCAAATTTGTCTTTCACATCGTTCTTTCAGGCTTGGCTTAATCGCACGGGGATTGTTCTCACTGATTTAGGGATTCCTCAAACGGTGATCAATTGGTTTGCACCTGAAAATTCGCTTTCGGTGAAGATCGAGGCGGCGAATGAGCAGAACGCGTGCAATCTTTGGTTTGGTGAGGTGCGACGAAATGGATGCTAAGATTCGGTTTGTGTTTGCAATCGCCATGGCCTCAATGGTTGTGGCGAATCTGGTTGGGTGCAAGAAGTCTGAAACTACTGATTTTGACCATCCTGTTGCGGAGTCGCCAGCGAAGGTCAACGATGATCAGCAGGGGGCTGAGGGAGGGCGGGGTGGATCCAAGGGGGTCGCCGGCCTGCCTCCAAGTGCACTCCAGCAATATTATGCATGTAGGGCAGATGAGGGGTCATGCAACAGGGATCCGCTGGTTGCGGCAAGCCCTGAGGAGGCACAATGGTTGCAGGCCAGGGGATACCCAACGCCCGATCAGATCAAGAGTTCTCTTGCGGCTAGCACTGAGTCTTTGAGGCTTGCGGCGGAAAATTCAGGGTCACTCGTTGACAAAAGCCTATATGGACAGGCTTTGTTGAGGGATGGCAAGTACAGGGATGTGGTGGGGTCGATGGTTGATAGCTTCGTGCGCGAAGGAAATATCTATGGTCTGTATCTAACGTCAGATGCCTATATGCAATCGGAGGAGTTGATGAATCCTCCTCTGGCAATGGCGTACTTGCGACTAGCCTATCTCGCTGGGGATTCAAAAGCAGCTGGTGTTCTTGAGGCGAAATTCGGCCAGATGACCCCTCCCGAACGTGCTTTTGCTGATCGCAGGGCTGCAGATTTGAAGAAGAACATGGCGCCGGACGGATCTTGGCCGAGGCCGTAGTTGGTTGCTTGGCTATCTGGCCCGTCTTCGACGGGGCTGTCAAAGCGATTACCTGTAGTAGCGCCGGCGTCGCTAAGGTTTGCGCCGTTGAGTGCATGATCCGTTGGCGGACTTGTAACTCAGCGTCTCTAGAAGCAGGGGCCGCATTCGCGGCCCCTGCTTATTTGTGCGTCTGATTGACGCTTCACTTCTTGCGGCGACGCAGGATGCTAAACACTGCCGCAATGATGCCCACCGGAATCAGGAAGACCGCCATTAGGATGACCCAATGCCAGATGCTTAAACCACCCATGCTTTGTATCCGTATGTAGCGACCCTTGGATGGTAGCATCTTGAAGTCGACGCTTCTAAAGCGGGGTAGCACCCGCGCGATTCGCATCTTATAGGGCCGATCAACCTCGCTGCATTTGGGGCCGCACGTTGCTCCGCGTGGGGGTGCGTGAGCTACGCCGCGCCGGCACAGAGTCGAGTCAGGCTCGACCCTGTTGCTTTAGGTGGCTAGGGTCAGCAGACACTCTGCAGAGCCAGCTAAACGGGTCCGCGATTGGCTTCGAACAGCAACAACTCGACGGCCTTGATCGCTGCCTCGCGCCGGATCTCACGTTGGCTGCCTTGATTTCCAGGCTTGTTCAGAATCACGGTCACCTGAACATCGCCGTCCACAGTGAGGGTCAGTGTAGATGACGTGTCGTCGCCAACGAATCTGCCATTCACTAAGGTTTCGTCGCTCATGTCCTATTCCAGAGGGCTTTGGGAGCCACACCGTAGCGAGGACCAATCGCGCCAGCTGAGACTAGGGTGGGGCGCTTCGGCACGGCGTGGACGCCGCAGTAGGCGCCCGTTGCGTTCGCAGGATCTGCGACGGCCGGTCGCTATGCTTCCGCACATGCACCATTCGTATGGCAATCAATGCTTCCGCGCCGCTCCGATCTCTTCTGGCGGGGCTCAGTTGGGGCACCGCTGGGCGTTGTGGTGGAACGGCCGGAAGATCGCCAATGTCAGGTGCAGCAAGGATGGAGCCTTACATCCGCCTGGATGCGCGCCAGGTGTGGCAGGCCAAGGACGCTCCTGCGGCCAGTACCTGGAAGGGCCGGTGCTGCCGAGAGCGAAAGACCCGATGAAGGCGTGGATTGGGCTTGGTCGGAGCGAGCTGGGTCGAAAGTAAGGCGTAGTACGAGGCATTTCCTTTGGCATGGAGCAATTTGGCTGATGATGCGCTATAAGCTACGGCGCGATCACGCATGGAAGTGCCAGGGGGCGCAATGGAAATCAAAGGTGCAGTTGTTCACAAGCTGGGCAAGGACCAGCATTCGTCGGGACCTGGAAGCGTGCAGGTTCACCTGCGCGACAATCCGCTCCCGTTGGATAGCACGCTTACTTCGGTCTGCTCGCAGACTTTGAATCTGTTCCAACGTAAAGGAAATAACACCGGAACATTCGGTGTTGATGAGGATATTCACAGATTCCCTGTGCGCGTTGGGGAGTTTATAAAGTTTCAGTTGACCTTCAGTGAATTCACTGCGCATGTGGTCAAGATCATCGGCGATAAGATGGAGCAGGCTCCGCTTTCAAATGGGGGGCACGCCTTCTTCGTTCACTACACTTCGGGTGGTGATGAATTTCTGCTGATCGCCATGCTGAAGCTGCGTGAAGGTGCAGGTATTGACGAGGTTAGCTTGGACTTGATGCCCACTCTGGTGATTGACACGGATAAGCTCCATGAGGCCGCAAGGCTTAATGTTACTAGGTGGCAGTTCGGGGAGGAACCCTATCTTACTTTTATTAAGGGGCGCGGAGCTGATGAAGTTACTGCTTACTTCCGAGAGGCGCTTTCGTGCGTCGTCTACACCAGTAGTAAGCATCACACTTCGCAGATGATTGCGGCGGCCAGTGCATATGTGACAAGCCTGCCTTTACTTGATCAAGAGGCCAAGAAAAAGGTGTGGACTGAGGTGAGGGAGCGTCTTTTCGATTGCTTTTCATCTAATAAAGAAGAGGTGGTTCTCGCTGCAATCGCGGTTGCGGTCGATCCGCTGCAACCCCATCTATTCGAGGAGTACGTTACGACAGGGGTGGGGGCGGGTACCTATCAGGTTAGCCATCAATTCAAGCCTGATCGGACGACTTATAGCAGTCTGCGTCGTATTCGTGGGAAAATGGGAACAGTGGCCGTAGCTTTCGAAGTTGAGGATGTGCGCCAGGGACGCGTTGCGTACGACGATAATAGCGACGCACTCCTGATATTCGGACCCTCTGCGGATTTGAAGAAGGAAATCGAGGACAATGTCACACCTGGTCCCTGATGATGCGCAATCTGCGGCAATATGGCTTCTAGACGAGCTGGAAGAGGTAAAGCCGTCTGCTTTGGATGACGCTCTGCTGCAGGGGCGGCTTTCTAGAGGCCATGACTTCTCCGGCGTGGTCGAGCGCTTGGGGCGGGTAGCGCCGCGACTGATAGCAGGCACTGATGAGCGAGAACGCCTTATTACCTTCACCCCTCAGAATGCAGGAGTGTATGCGTCGCTGTCGGAACTCTTGTGCACTAGTGTCAGTCATCGAAGGAGCGTCCCCAGCCGCTTTTTCCTTCGTGATAGTCGGTACTCTGGGCCCGGTGCGCGCGACGCTGCTCCGCCCGACGTTGCAAGCTATTATGACATGATCTGCTTGTCTGAGATTGTCAGGGACGTAGGGGACTATCCTTCAGCAGCGGAAAAATTTATTAATTTTGTGGTAAGGCCGGACGCAAAATTTCGTGTGGAGATGGATTTTTCGGTGACGGAGTTGGTTTCCATCGATGGGGTTGAGGAGTTTTTGTCAAGCTTTCTTCATTCTGATTTTCACGCCGAGGAGAAGCGAGATATTGTGCGGGATTGCTTGGCGGACCTCGCAAAGGGAATAGCTACGATTCCGCTTGCCATGGTGGCTCGTGGATTCGATGTGGTCATGAAAAACTCGCGGGCATCGTATGCGTTGCTACTCGCAAAGTTTTCGGCAGCGTCCGTTCAGAAAGAAGTGGATAAGCAGAACTTGGAAGATACCTTGCGCCTCAATAAAACGTTTTCCGAGATACAGAATCAGCTTTTAGCGTTGCCCGCAGCTATTCTTGTCGCGGGCGCAACGTTTGAGGCTGGGAAGGTTTATAGGAATGCTGCAATTTTTCTGGGTGTGGCCGTATTTGTAGTTCTGATGTTTCTTCTGATTAGGAATCAAAGAAACTCTGTGTCTGCGATCAGTGCTGAAATCGCGCTTCGGAGAAGGAATCTTGAAGGCCAGCCCGATGCTGTGTCGGCCATGTACATCCCCGCTTTTTCGGCGTTGGAGAAGCGGGCCGAGACCCAACAAAGAACGCTGACCGTCGTACTCATCCTTTCGGTGGTGGTTTTCGTCTTCGCCGCATACGCCTCCTTGGATAGCGCATTGGGTGGCAGCGTCAGCGCGGGCGGACTGGCGCTAGTGAAGCTTGCATTCTGTCTGCACTGAAGTTGCGAGCTCGCCGTGGGCATTCCGCTCGCCGTCGGCAGAGGCGCGTTATGCAGGCGCCGCGTGAACCCTGCAATGGTAAGAATGGGCTTTCTTAATAGCCCTATCGCGCGCAAAGAAGGTGGCGTATTGGGTGTCTTTGTTGGTTAAGTCATTGATTTGTAATTTCTTGCACCGGATTGCAAATCCGTTTACAGCGGTTCGATTCCGCTTGAGGCCTCCAATTGAAAAGCCCTGACTCCGGTCAGGGCTTTTTTGTTGGCTGCGATCGCTTTCGCGCTCGCACGATCGTTGCGCGGCTGGCGGTCAGTCATGGCGGCGGCGGCGGCGCTACACTTGCCTGATGAACCAGATTGATCACTTCCGCGGCGCCTTGCTCGGCCTCGCGTGCGGCGATGCCGTCGGTACCACGCTGGAGTTCAAGCCTCGTGGCAGCTTCACCCCGATCACCGACATGGTGGGTGGTGGGCCGTTCCAGCTGCAGCCGGGGCAATGGACCGACGATACCTCAATGGCGATGTGCTTGGCCGAGAGCCTGGTGCGTTGTGACACCTTCGATGTGCACGATCAGATGAACCGCTACGCCAACTGGTACCGGCATGGGTACTGGAGTGCGACCGGCGAGTGCTTCGATATCGGTATGGCAACGCGGGCTGCCATCGACCGGTTCCTGCAGGACGGCCAACCGCTGGCGGGGAGTGACGACCCACGCAGCGCCGGCAATGGCTCGATCATGCGTTTGGCGCCGGTGGCATTGCGCTACGCCGGGACTCGCGATCTGCAGGCAATAGCCGAGCTGAGTTCGCGAACGACCCACGCTGCGCAGGAGTGCCTGGAGGCGTGCCGCTTGCTTGCCGTCGCGCTGGAGCGGGCATTGGCAGGTGGCACCCGTGACGCGGTGCTGGATCTCAGCAATGTCCCCGTCGAGAGCGCGCGGCTGCAGCAGATCGCGGCGGGCGGCTACCGCGGTGCCACGCGTGAGCAGATCCGTGGCAATGGCTATGTTGCCGACAGTCTGGAAGCTGCACTCTGGTGCTTTGATCGCCACGACACCTTTGAAGCCGTCGTACTCGAGGCGGCCAATCTTGGCGAGGACGCCGACACCACGGCCGCCATTGCGGGGCAGCTGGCGGGCGCATTCCATGGTGCGCGCGGAATCCCCGGGCGGTGGTTGCAGCGGCTGGCCCTGCGTGCCGAAATCCAGGCGCTGGCCGATGCGCTGCACGCCTTGAATCAGGGCAGCGACTGCGCTGCGTGAGTCGGGTTCCCTGCCTGTGAACTGCGCCGGCAGGACGCTCCCTGCGGCCGCCATTTCCGACGCCGTGCTGCATCGGTTGCAGCAGTTCGCCGCGCCCGGGTCGCCAGTCTCAGCCGGCCACGACATGGAAAGGCGCTATGGTCGAGTTCCACGTCTCAGGGAGCCGCAATGGCGAGCAAGGACATCACGCGTCGTTCCAGCCACGGAGCGAAACGGAAATGAGCAAAGTCACGGCAGATGTGCGCTGGTTGACCTTCCGCTTGAAGAACGGGCAATCCATTGGCCCGGATCGGCTGAAGGACGGATGGGTCATCGCCTCGGAAACCGCCCGCTGCGGGGTGCGCCGCGAGCATATCGAAGGGTCGGGCCTGGTGTATGCCCTGTACGCGCCGGCCAACCTGGCCTCACCACGGCGCGCGGAAATGCGCATGCGCGAATTCCTGATGAGCTCGGGCTACACCTTCACGATGGGCACGCTGGGCGGCTGACCTGCGCGTGGGCCGCGATTGCTCAACGCTGCGCGGCCTTCAACGCCTCGATGATCTGCGCGCCGGAGAAGCCACAATGGCCTTCGCCAACGGGCGGCAGCACCTGTGGCAGCGGACGGGCGCCGGCCCGTGCGGCCATCTGCGGATACACCGTCTGCATGCGCGGCAAGATCGTCGGGTCGTTGTTGTTGAACTGGATCACCAGCGGTCGCCTCAACGCACCGCTCAATGCCAGCTCCCTGCGGACAGCGGCCTGCGCGGCAGGCACAGCATCGACACGTTGCACGCCGGCATTGAACGCCATGTCGTCACCGAAGCCGCTGTAAGCCACACCTCTGTTGCCCACCGGCATGCCGCCACTGCGCGTAGCCAGTTCGTGCAGGACCAGTGCATGCAGGCTGATCGTGCCGGCCAGTGCATCAGCGGACACCTGCAGCCGCTGTGCCAGCAACGCGGCATGCGAGGGGCTGCGTTGCAGCGCATTGGAGATGCCCTGGTACAGTTCGCCCTGTGGCAGCGCAGCCGCTTCGCGTGAGACCAGGCCCGCAGCCGGCAGGCCTTCGGCCTTGGCAAAGAAGTAATCGAAAGCGACCAGCGTGGTCAGCAGATCACTCGCGATCTGTTCGCCACTGAGATTGGCGCCGCATAGCGACACACCACCGGCGTAGTGTTGCGGGAACCGTTCGAGGCTGGCGAGGGTCACGGTGCCGCCCATCGAAAATCCCAGCATCCAGATATGGCGCACATGCTTGAGTTCAGCCATTGCATGCCGGCGCAGGCGTTCCATGTCGGTGATCGCATCGGCCACCGCCCAGCCCTGACTGGCATAGGCGCTCTGCGCGACGGCGTAGCCTGCAGCCAGCAATGGCGCGGTGCCGTCATTGGCAGCCATCGGCGTAGCACGTGGCATGCCTACCGGCTCGTAGCCGTGCGCCAGCATCACCAGGTCACCGTTCCAGTCGGCCGGCACGTCCAGGCGCCACGGCGCGCCCTGCAGCTCGCCGCTCAGCGTGCGTGCCGCCGTTGGCGCTGACGCCAGCAAGGTCGTCGAAGGCAGCAGCAGGCCGAGGGCGAGGGCGCATCGAAGCAGGGCGGGCATCGGGGTCATTCCATGCGGGAATGACCCCGAGCATAGATGCCAGCGAAATGTTGCGCGCGCTGCACTGCCGCAGGAAGGGCGGGCTGGGGGGCGCCCGCTCCCGGAATTGATCACGTCCGCTACGGGAGGATTCCGATACGATGTGTCGCCTTGATCTCTTTCTACTTTACCCAGGGTCCCGTCATGGTCGACCGTCTCGCCATTCTGCTTGAACGCTTTGCGGTTACCGCCTCGGTGTTCCATGCCGGCGCGCTGTGCGGCATCAACTCGCTGGCGGGCGAGGATGACGCCGGGCAGCTGCATCTGGTGCGACGTGGCCCGTTGCAGGTCAGCCATGGCCAGCAGACCGTCCAGGTCGAGGTGCCGAGCCTGCTGCTGTACCCACGGCCGATGCCGCATCGGTTCAGCACCGATCCGCAGCACGGCGCCGACATGGCCTGCGCCAATCTGCATTTCGAGGGCGGGCGGCTCAACCCGATCAGCGCGGCGTTGCCCGATTTCATCTGCCTGCCGCTGGCCGATCTGTACGGCGGCAACGCAGCGCTGGAGCTGCTGTTCGAAGAAGCCTTCGAGCAGCGCTGCGGGCGTGCGGCGATGGTCAACCGGCTGTTCGAGGTGGTGATGATCCAGGTGCTGCGGCAGCTGATGGAAGGGGGCGAGATGCGTGGTGGCCTGTTTGCCGGGCTGGGGCATCCGCGGCTGCGGCTGGCGCTGGTGGCGATGCATGAGGCGCCCGCACAGTCCTGGACCCTGGAAGACCTGGCCGAGGTCGCCGGCATGTCACGCAGCGTCTTTGCTGCCAGTTTCCGTGAGGCGATGGGCACTACCCCGGGCCAGTACCTGCAGGGCTGGCGGGTGGGCCTGGCGCAGCAGGCGCTGCGCCAGGGGCGCCCATTGAAGCGGATCGCTGACGACGTCGGCTATGGCAGCGAAGCCGCACTGTCGCGTGCATTCAAGGCACATACCGGACAGTCGCCGCGGGAGTGGCGCGGACAGGCCCGCGCCGGCGCGGGCTGAGCCTCAGCCCAGCACCAGCCGGGCCAGTTTCATGCCACCGAACAGGCCAACCAGGCCCAGCGCCACCGAACCGCCGGCGTACAACGCTGCCAGGCCATGCTGGCCGCGCTGCAGCAGCAGACCGATTTCCAGCGCGTAGGTGGAAAATGTGGTGTAGCCGCCGAGGACGCCGGTGGCCAGCAGAAGGCGCAACTGCGGCGAGGCGCCATTGCGCAGGGCGAAGGCTTCGACCAGCGCGCCCATCAGCAGTGCACCGCTGATGTTGATCAGGAAGGTCGACCACGGCCACGGGCTGCCGACCGCTACCCGCGTACCGATCAGGTTGCAGGCATGGCGAAGGCAGGCGCCGAGCCCGCCGCCGATGAAGACCAGCAGATAATTGTTCAATGCGTGCATCACGTGCCTCGGTTGGGGGTTCGCTGATTCGATGGCGAACGCCGACGGCAGGCACGGCCCGCCATCGACGAAGACCGGTTCGTCCTGGCAGGAGCCATCAGCCCTTTCGGGCGGTTATCGGGGGAGCCCCATCCCCATCCGCGACCATGCTACCAGTGGTAGTGCATTCACGTCATCGAGGTCGTCAGCACCCGGATGACCTTGCTGCGGCTGAAGCCGTCCATCAGCAGTTCGAAGGCCAGCAGGTCCAGGGCCGCGTGGCGGCGATGGTCGATCTGCAATCCCTTCTCCTCCACCAGATGGCTGACCAGTTCATAGGCGTCCTGCCAGACATCCAGGTGGGCCTGGCTGGGGATATAGGTATTGCCCCGCTCACCGACGCCAAGCCCGCTCACGCCGTACAGCAGTTCACGCGCGTCCAGTTTGGCCGCATCGGCGATGCGGAACAGCTGTTCGGCCTTCACATGGGCGGGGCTGACATGGTCGTTGAGCCAGTTGCTGATGGTTGCCGTCGTCGAATCGGCGGCGCGGGCCAGATCGGCCGGGCGAGGGTGCCCGGCTTTCTTCATGGCAATGGCGAGTCGTTGGCCGAGAGTATTCATCTATGCAAGCCAGCTTAACGCGTGGATCGCAAAGTTCCCTTGTTCCAAGAATAAGTCTGGTTAACAGAAGGACCGACCGTGACCGAATTCTGGAGCAAGGGGCAGGTACGCGCCCGGCTGGGTTTCCGGACCGATGCCGAACTGGCGCGCTTTTTTGGCATAAGCCGATCTGCCGTGTCGCAATGGCCCAAGAACTTCCCGATTCCTGCGCTACGCCAATACATCCTGCATCAGCGCTATCCCAACCTGTTCCCCGCGACTGAGGCGACGCAGGGCGAGTAAGCCCCAACTACGCCGCCTTTTGTCGCATATAGCACTCTAAACAGTATTTGCTAAGTATGCTTAGCAATATTGGAAACTTCGATGAAACGGGGCTGGCCCATCGATGGCGCCTACCAGGGCGGGACCGGGGAAATCGGGGCAGTGTGTCGGGTCCGACCCATCCGGGCACCCCGTCTCCCCGTATGTGGTTTCGTGAACGATTAATAATTTCGATCACGAAAGTCGCGGTATGTAATTGACCTGTCGTGAAATCTATGACTAATTGGGATCAACCGGACGTGAAGCCCGGGAGTCTTTCAGTAGCTCGCAAGTGAGTCGGTAGACCGTCAACGATGCAGAACAAGTCCAACGGAGGTCGTATGGAATACGGCATGCATGGCTTGGCTGAACGGGTACGCCGCGAACTGGAAGCCAGTTATCACAAACACGGATGCGGTCCGGCGTTCTGGGATACCTACCAGCAGGTGCTGGACCGCCTGGTCCCGCAAGGGACCGAGCGTACCGAAGTTACCAATGAAATGGCGCTGATCATCGAGCAGCTGGGCATCGTCCGACGCGCGCAGCTGGTGCCGCCGCACGCCAACGGGCCGCGTTGATCCGTTGATTCAAAGCAGGCGCCAGGCGCCGCAGGCCAACAGCGCCAGCAGTATCGAGAGCAGTGCCAGGGTCCGCGGTCGCCACCATTGCCGCGGTTGCCCGGCCATGGCCTGCGGACTGCAGTAGCGCACCAGCCCCGGGCCGAAACCGGCCTGGTCCTGCTGCCGCGAGCAGGCCTCCAGGCAGGCGCCGCAGGCCAGGCAATCGGCCTGAGGTCCCTGGCGGATATCCAGTTGCATCGGGCAGGCGCTGACACAGGCAGCGCAATCGGTGCAGTCGCCCAGGCGGTCGGCGCTGAAGGTGGGCATCGGTCCGGCCAGCAGCGGGTGTGCAGCGCGGAACACGTAGTCCTGCGCGGTGGTCGGGTCGAGCAGGCCACGGCCGCGTCCGAGCACGCCCCCCAGCCCCGACGGACGCATGCCGCGCGGTTCGCCGCGGCGCGCGTCGTACAACATGCGCGGTGTATGCGGATCGGTCAGCAGCGGCTGCAGGCGCGCGAACGGGCACAGCGAACGGCACACCTGCTCGCGCAGGAAGCCGGCATTGCCCCAGGTGGCGGCGGCATAGAACAGCACCCAGAACGTTTCCCAGCCGCTCCAGCCGGCATGCGGCGCGGCGGCCACCAGTTCTTCGATCGGGCTGAACAGACCGACGAACGTGATGCCGGTCCACAGCGACAGCAGCCCCCATGCCAGCTGGGTGGCAGGGCCCACGCCGGGCGCTGGCAAAGCCCGGGCCATGGCGCGCGCAATCCAGTCGAAGGCGCGGCGCCATAGCGTCTGCGGGCAGGCGTGGCCGCACCAGATGCGGCCGGCGAGGTGGGTGAGCAGCGCGAGGCCCACCGCCAGCACCGCCAGCAACCCGATCAGCACGCCGACATCGCTGGGCCACAATGTCCAGCCAAACAGGTCAAAGCGCCGTGCGTTGATGTCCAGCAGCAGGGCCTGCCGCC
Source organism: Stenotrophomonas sp. YJH_SMC_81 (assembly GCF_059370875.1). Classification (NCBI taxonomy): domain Bacteria; kingdom Pseudomonadati; phylum Pseudomonadota; class Gammaproteobacteria; order Lysobacterales; family Lysobacteraceae; genus Stenotrophomonas; species Stenotrophomonas sp. YJH_SMC_81. Next base: position 386,676 of record NZ_JCAFUB010000004.1, read on the forward strand.
CATTCCAGCGCAGCCATGGCAGGGCATAGAACAACGCCAGCAAGAGCATGCTGAGCGCGGCGCGCCAATGCCAGCGGCGTGGGATTCCGGTGCAGGGCGTACTCATCCCAGCGGCAGCTCGTCGTCGTCGTCGCTTGGCATCGGTCGCTGCAGGTACCAGGTGACCGCGCTGGACAGTGCGGTCACCGACCAGAACATGAAGAATCCTGCCGTATAGCCCAGTTCGCGGCTGATCGCCGTACCCGGAAAGCTGATCGCCTGCAGACGCAGCGGGTCGACAAAGGCGAAGAACACCACGCTGGCCAGGCCTGCAGCGATGAAGCTGGGCCAAAGGATGGCGCCCCAGTGCTGGATCAGCTGCTGGCGGCGGCTGGGAGAGGGTCTGTTCATGCTGTCCCGGATCGGAATGAGGGCGGCGCGTATACTCCGCCGAGGCTGGCGCAGCATCCGCAGGGCATGCTTCCTGCAGGCGTGCCAGCCTAGGTGCAGCGGACTGCGCCGACATTGATCTGGATCAACGGCGGTGCCGGCCAGCTACGGCACACTGCCGGCAAGCTTTGGGTACCCGATGAACGCAATATCGCCACCTGTGCTGCCCGTCGCCTCGCCCGGGCTGTGCACCGAGCAGGAAGTGACCCGCCTGGTCCACGATTTCTATGCGCGCGTGCGCGAGGAAGAGCGGTTGGGGCCTGTGTTCGAGGCACACGTCCGCGACTGGCCGGAACACCTGGCGCAGCTGGTCGATTTCTGGTCGGCAATGCTGCGCGGTACGCGCCGCTTCAAGGGCTCGCCGATGTCCAAGCACATGGCCATCGAGCTGGACAAGGACCTGTTCGACCGCTGGCTGGTGCTGTTCCGGATCACCACCGCCGAGTGCGGCAACCCGCCCATGCAGGCGCTGGCCAACGACGTCGCCGCGCGCATCGGTGACACCTTCTGGAAGCGCTACCAGATGCTGCGCTGGCCGCAGGTCGGCCTGCCGGTGCTGGGAATCCCCACCCGCGATTGATCTGGGTCAAGGCGGTGGCGTCCGCCCGGCGCGATGCTGGCGGCATGGACACGTTCTCTCCCGCCGCCGGCGGTCTGGCCTGGACCTTCGACCCCGACCTGCTGCGCCGGCATGACCGGCCCGGGCCGCGCTACACCTCGTATCCGACCGCGCCTCATTTCCACGATGGCTTCGATGCGCCGGCACTGCGCCGGGCAATCGCCGACAGCAACCAGCTGGCCCGCGCGCTGTCGCTGTACGTGCATGTGCCGTTCTGCTCCAGCCCCTGCTTCTACTGCGGCTGCAACCGGGTGATCACCCGCGACCGCGGCCGTGGCCACAGCTACGTCGCGCGCGTGCTGGCCGAGGCCGACCTGCTGGCGCCGCAGTTCGAGGACGGCCGTGAGGTCATCCAGCTGCACCTGGGCGGGGGCACGCCGAACTTCCTCGAGGCCGAGGCGATGACCACGCTGGTGGAAGGACTGCGCCGGCGCTTTGATTTCAGCGATTCGCCGCAGCGCGATTTCTCGATCGAACTCGATCCGCGCTTCATCGATACCCGCGATGTCGCCATGCTGGCGCGGCTGGGCTTCAACCGCGCCAGCCTGGGCGTGCAGGATTTCGACCCACAGGTACAGGAAGCGATCAACCGCGTGCAGGGCGTGCAGCAGACGCTGGACATCCTGCAGGCCTGCCGCGACAGCGGCATGCGTTCGGTCAACGTCGACCTGATCTATGGGCTGCCGGGACAGAGCCTGGAAGGGTTTGGCCGCACCCTGGAACGGGTGCTGGCATTGCGCCCGGATCGCCTGGCGGTGTACGGCTACGCACACCTGCCGCATCTTTTCCGCGCACAGAAGCAGATCGACGAACGCCGCTTGCCTTCGCCGGAAGACAAGCTGGCGCTGCTGGGCCTGGCGGTGGAGAAACTCTCTGCGGCCGGCTACCAGTACATCGGCATGGATCACTTCGCATTGCCGGAAGAAGATCTGTCACGTGCGCAGCGCGCCGGGCAGTTGCATCGCAATTTCATGGGCTATACCACCCACGCCGACACCGATCTGCTCGGCCTGGGCGTGAGTGCGATCAGCCACATCGGTGCCACCTACAGTCAGAATCCGCGCGACCTGCCGTCGTGGGAGGATGCCGTGGACCAGGGGCAGTTGCCGGTGTGGCGCGGCGTGGCGCTCAGCGCCGACGACCAGCTGCGCGCAGAACTCATCCAGCAGCTGATGTGCCAGGGCGAGGTGGACGGTGCGGTGCTGGGCCAGCGCCATGGCGTGGATTTCGAGCAGTACTTCGCCGAAGACCTGCGTTCGGTGCAGCGGCTGCAGGAAGACGGCCTCGCCGAGTACCGTGACGGTGTAGTGCGCGCCAGCGAGCCTGGACGGCCGTTGCTGCGGCTGCTGGCGATGTGCTTCGACCCGTACCTGCGTGCCGCCTGCGAGCAGCCGCGCTACTCGCGTGCAATCTGACGTTCGTCGTGAAAAGCGCGATGGTGCCCGGAGCCGGAATCGAACCGGCATGGGGTTGCCCCCGGCGGATTTTAAGTCCGATGCGTCTACCAGTTTCGCCATCCGGGCCTGCAGCGCGGCGCCGATTGTAGCCCAGCTGCAGAATCCCGACCGGATTGCAGTGGAGCGGCGGTGTGCTTAACTGTCGCTCCCATTCATGTCATAGTCCAAAGCCTCGTTCCCAGGGGGGGAGCCACCCGATGTCGCTGCACGCGATTGCCTATGCCAGCGAGGCCCGCGCCGACCTGCAGACAACCGATCTTGACCGCCTGCTGGCCGATGCCACGGCATTCAACCGAGTAGCCGGTGTCACGGGTGTGCTGATGTTCGATGGCAGCCGTTTCCTGCAGTACCTGGAAGGCCCGGAGGATGGCATCGATTCGGTGTACCAGCGCATCGCCAATGCGCGCAGCCATGGACAACTGAAGGTGCTGTGCCGCGCGCCGGTGGCGCAGCGGGCATTCCCGCGCTGGTCGATGGGGACCCGGCGCATTGATACAGAACTGCTGGTACAGATCGTCGACGCCTCATGGCCGGGCTTCGTGCTTGGCGGCGGTGGCTTCGAGCGCCTGCTGCAGGCCTGGACCGGCGCCGATGGCGAACTGGAGCCGGCCGCGGTCGCACTGGGTTCCTGACCCCACCTTGGCGGCCGGGCACCCGGGCCGTTAGGCTGTAGCCTTTCTGGCATGGATCTTCCCGGAGTGGCAAAGCGAATGAGTAGGTCGGCCATGCCCATGGCAGTACGCATGCGATTTCAGCCGTTGCATGGGATGCGGCGTTGAGCGCGCCGCTTGCGGCAGCAGCGTCGCCGCGCTTCGCGGTGATCGGGCTGGGCTACGTGGGCCTGCCACTGGCGGTGGCCTTCGGCCGGCACTGGCCGACGCTCGGCTTCGACATCGATGCTGATCGCATCGCCGAGCTCCGCGACGGCCAGGACCATACGCTGGAAATGGAGGCCGATGAGCTGGCCAGTGCGCAGCAGTTGCAGTACGGCAGCGATCCGGCTTTGCTCGATGCCTGCAATGTCTACATCGTTACCGTGCCGACCCCGATCGATGCCTATGAGCAGCCCGATCTGGAGCCGCTGCGTTCGGCGACGCGGCTGATCGCCAGCCACCTGCGTGCGGGTGACCTGGTGATCTACGAATCCACGGTGTACCCCGGCACCACCGAAGAGGTCTGCGTGCCGCTGCTGGAGCAGCTTTCCGGGCTGCGCTTCAACGAAGACTTCTACTGTGGTTACAGCCCGGAGCGGGTCAGCCCCGGCGACCGCCAGCGGCGCCTGGCCGATATCCGCAAGATCACCTCGGGGTCGACACCGGAAGTGGCTGCGGTGATTGATGGCCTGTACCAGCGCATCATCGCCGCCGGTACCTTCCCGGCGCCGTCGATGCGTGTGGCCGAAGCGGCCAAGGTGGTGGAGAACATCCAGCGTGACGTCAACATCGCGCTGGTCAATGAGCTGGCGCTGATCTTCGACCGGCTCGGCATCGACACCCAGGATGTGCTCGACGCCGCCGGCAGCAAGTGGAACTTCCTGCCATTCCGGCCGGGCCTGGTTGGCGGCCACTGCATCGGCGTGGACCCGTACTACCTGCTGCACAAGTCCGAGAGCGTGGGTTACCACCCGGACCTGATCCACACCGCGCGGCAGGTCAACAACCGCGTCGGTGAGCACGTGGCGTCGCGTGTGCTGGCAATGCTGGCCGAACGTGGCCGCGCACCTGCGCAGTCGCGTATCCTGGTGCTGGGCGTGACCTTCAAGGAGGATTGCCCGGACCTGCGCAACAGCCGCGCGCTGGAACTGGCGCAGCGCCTGCGTGATGCCGGCGCACAGGTGGAGGTCAGCGACCCGTGGGTCGGCCCGGCGGCATTGGCTGACGCGGGCGTGCACTGGCTGGCCGAGCCGGTGGCGGGGAGTTACGACGCCGTAGTTCTGGCAGTGGCCCATGCCCGATTCAAAGCCATGGATGACGCCGCAATCCAGGCGCTGCTGGCGCCCGGCGGCATCGTCTACGACGTGAAATCGGCCTGGCCGCGCAACGTGGTTGACGGTCGCCTGTAAACGCCGGTGATGGCCGGCGCGGTAGACTCGCAGGCAGTTGCAACCAAGGAACGCCATGCACCGGTATATCGTCTACCTGCTCGCCATCCTGATGTTTCCCATCTGCCTGTGGTTGGCCACGATCTGGCCGGCCTGGTACTGGGGCGTCGGCCTGACTGCCGCGATGGTGGCGCTGGGGACCTGGGATCTGCTGCAGAAGCGCAGCACGCTGCGCCGCAACTATCCGGTGATGGCGCATTTCCGCTATGGCCTGGAATCAATCGGCCCGGAAATCCGCCAGTACTTCGTGCAGAGCGACCTGGAGGACGTGCCGTTCTCGCGCCAGCAGCGTGCGCTGATCTACCAGCGCGCAAAGAACGAAATGGACACGGTGCCGTTCGGTACCCTGCGCAGTACCTATGCGGTGGATTACGAGTGGATCAACCATTCGCTGGCTCCCACCTCCATCGCCAAGCATGATTTCCGCGTGCTGATTGGGCCGAACTGCGCCAAGCCTTATTCGGCCAGCGTGTTCAACATCTCGGCGATGAGCTTCGGTTCGCTCTCGGCCAACGCGATCCGCGCACTGAACGAAGGTGCGCGGCGCGGTGGCTTCTACCACGACACCGGCGAAGGTTCGATTTCGCCCTACCACCGCGAGATGGGCGGCGATCTGGTCTGGGAGATAGGCTCGGGCTACTTCGGCTGCCGTGACGAGAAGGGTGGTTTCAGCGAAGAGCGCTTCGTCGCCAACGCTACCCACGACCAGATCAAGATGATCGAGATCAAGCTGTCGCAGGGTGCCAAGCCGGGCCACGGCGGCGTGCTGCCGGCACCAAAGGTGACCGCCGAAATATCGGTGACCCGTGGTGTTCCGATGGGCGTGGACTGCGTATCGCCGTCGCGTCACTCGGCATTCTCGACGCCGGTCGAACTGTTGCAGTTCGTGGCCCGGCTGCGCGAGCTGTCCGGTGGCAAGCCGGTCGGTTTCAAGCTGGCCATCGGACACCCCTGGGAATGGTTCGGCATCGCCAAGGCGATGCAGGAAACCGGGCTGCTGCCGGACTTCATCGTGGTCGATGGTGCCGAGGGAGGCACCGGCGCGGCACCGGCTGAATTCGTCGACCATGTCGGCGTACCGATGCATGAAGCACTGCTGCTGGTGCACAACACCCTGGTCGGCCTGGACCTGCGCGAGCGCATCCGCATCGGCGCCGCTGGCAAGATCACCAGTGCGTTCGACATCGCGCGCACCATCGCGCTGGGTGCCGACTGGTGCAATGCCGGCCGAGGCTTCATGTTCGCGCTGGGCTGCATCCAGTCGTTGAGCTGCCACACCGACAAATGCCCGACCGGCATCGCGACCCAGGACCCCGCGCGCTGGAAGCATCTGGATGCACCGGACAAGGCCACCCGTGTGTACAGCTATCACGAGCACACACTGCATGCCTTGAAGGAACTGTTGTGCGCGGCGGGCCTGAACGATCCGGCCGAGCTGGGGCCGGAGCACATCCTGCGTCGCGTGTCGCCGGTGGAAATCCGTTCGCTGGCGTCGCTTTACCGCTACCTGGAACCGGGCGAGCTGCTGCACAAGGTGCCCGATCATGCGGTATTCCATGCCTTCTGGGCCGATGCGCGCAGCGACTCGTTCCAGCCGCCGCCGAAGATCCAGGCTCTGCGCGCCAGCAAGTCGCGGTAGCGTGATGTTGTAGAGCCGAGCCCATGCTCGGCTGCTGTTCTCATCGCGAGGTCGGAACGAAGAACAGCCGAGCATGGGCTCGGCTCTACGAGGAGATGTCATGCAGTTCAGGACCGGCACCATGGATGACGTGGCCAAGTTGTGGGCGTTGCGCACGCGTTGCGTGCGCGAGACCTGCAGCAGCCATTACCCACCCGCGGTCATTGCGCCCTGGTCGGCGTCGCCGCCGCCCGCGCAGTACGCGCGGCTGCTGGGGCAGGGCGGTTGCGTGGTGGCCGAGGACGGGCAGGGTGGCCTGCTCGGCTTCGGCGTCTTTGATGTCGATGCCAATGAAGTCGATGCGTTGTTCGTCGATCCGGATCATGGCGGCCTGGGCATTGGCCAGGCGCTGATGCAGCGCCTGCTGGCGATGGCTGATCGTGAGCGTGAGGTGGTGCTGTCGGCCTCGCTCAATGCGGTGCCGTTCTATCAACGGCAGGGCTTTGTCAGCGTGCGTGAGGAAGCCTATGCACATCCCAGCGGTGTGGCGTTGGCCTCGGTGAGCATGCGCAGGCCGTGGTGACGTGGCGTCGAGCATGGGCTCGACGCTACGCCACAGGCGTCACCGCTCCGCCAACCAACCGATCACGCCTTCGGCGGCACGCCGGCCACTGGCGTAGCACGCGGTCAGCAGGTAGCCGCCGGTGGGGGCCTCCCAGTCCAGCATTTCACCGGCGCAGAACACGCCAGGAACGGCCCGCAGCATCAGGCCGTCATCCAGCGCATCCAGGCGCACGCCACCGGCGGTGCTGATCACCTCGGCCATCGGCCTTGGGCGCAGCAGGCGCAGCGGCAGGCGCTTGAGCGTGGTGGCCACAGCCGGCAGGTCGTTGCCGGCCTCCTTGCCAAGAATCTCGAACACGAGAGCGGCCTTCACCGCATCCAGACCCGCCTGGCGGCGCAGGTGCTCGCCGAAGCTTCGGCCCTTGCGGGGACGTGACAGGTCGGCCAGCAGGCGCGCCTCGTCGCGACCGGGCACCAGGTCCAGCCACAGCATTGCGTGGCCATCGCGGTTGATGGTCTCGCGCAGGTCGGCGGCCAACGCGTAGACCAGGCTGCCTTCAATGCCATATTCGCTGGCCACGCACTCGCCTTGCAGCGACCGCGGTTGTCCAGCCAGGTCGATCCAGTGCGCGACCACCGGCTTCAATGGTGCGCCGGCATTGCGCTGGGCAAAGAACGGCGTCCAGTCCACGTCGAAGCCACAATTGGCTGACTGCAGCGGCGCGATGTCCACGCCACGCGCCTGCAGTGGCGCGACCCAGGCGCCATCACTGCCCAGCTGCGGCCAGCTACCGCCGCCCATCGCCAGTACCGTGGCATCGGGGTGCACATCGATTTCCCCCGCCTCGGTGGCAAAGCGCAGGGCGCCGTCGTCACTCCAGCCGATCCAACGGTGGTTGGCGTGCAGGCGCACGCCCTGTTCCTTCAACCGGCGCACCCAGCCGCGCAGCAGCGGCGCCGCCTTGCGGTCGACCGGGAACACGCGGCCGGAGCTGCCCACATAGGTTTCCACGCCCAGGCCGGCGGCCCAGTCACGCAGTGCCTGTGCGTCGAAGCCGTCCAGCCAGTTGCCGACCACAGCGGCCTGCTCGCGGTAGCGGCTGTCGAACAACGGCCGCGGATCGGAATGGGTGAGGTTGAGGCCGCCCTTGCCGGCGATCAGGAACTTGCGGCCAGGCGACCCCTTGGCCTCGTACAGGTCGACCTCCAGCCCAGCGGCACGCAGGCGTTCGGCGGCGAACAGGCCGGCCGGGCCGCCGCCAATGACGGCGACCCGATGGGGCATGGCGGCATTACGGTTTGACATCGAGCAGCTCGACGTCGAACACCAGCGACGAGCCCGCCGGAATCGGGCCGACCTTGCGGTCCCCGTAACCGTAGTCCGGCGGAATCATCAGCGTGCGCTTGCCGCCGACCTTCATGCCGGCCACGCCCTCGTCCCAGCCGCGGATGACCTGGCCGGCGCCGAGCGCGAAGGTGAACGGCTTGCCGTGCTTGAAGGAGCTGTCAAAGGTCTTGCCGTGCTTGGTCTCGGTACGGTTGTCGTAGATCCAGCCGGTGTAGTGCACCGTGACCTTGCTGCCGGCGATGGCTTCGGCGCCGGTGCCTGGCACGGTATCGATCCGCTCGAAGGTGGTCAGCGTGCCGCCGGGCGGCGGGCCGGATGGTTCGGTCGAGCAGCCAGCGGCGGCGAGGGACAGCAGCAGGGGAAGCAGCAGGCGGCGCATCGGGCGTCTCCAGAAGGGCGCGGGGCGAGGGCGGCAAGGGTAGCGCATCGGCGCCGGGTATCATGGGGCCATGGCAAAACTCCTGCTCAATCTGCGCAACGTCGGCGACGACGAATATGCCGATGTCTGCACGCTGCTCGATCAGCACGGCATCGCCTGGTATCGCACCGAACCCAGCCCGTGGGGCATTTCCAATGGTGGCCTGTGGCTGCGCGACGACGCTGATCATCCGCGTGCGAAGGCGCTGATGGCGGAGTACCAGGCGGCGCGCGGCGTGCGCGTGCGGGCTGAACGCGAGCAGGCATTGCGTGATGGCACGGCCGAGACCTTCGGCAGCCTGTTCCGGCGGCGGCCGGCCTATGTGGTGCTGGTGCTGCTGGCGATGGCCGGCGCGGCGGCGCTGGTGCTGCTGCCGTTCCTGCTGTTGCGGGGGTAACGGGTTTCGGCCGGGTTGCACCCGGCACCCGCAGAGGCAACGGCAACGTCAAAAGCGGGTTTCCGTGGGATGGCGCGGCGGTGTGGGCAGGCGGGACATGCCGTAAACCCATCTTTGGGGGCCAGATCAAACGGTCCCGCCTGCCCACACAGCCCCGCCTCTGACAGCCTCCCGGCTATTGGTAGGTGTCGACCTTGGTCGACACAGCAGATCCACACCATGCGTGGATGAATGGGGATATCTGACCCTGGGGCGGTCTGGCGCTAAAATGGCGGGATGATCGCCAATACCGCTGCCTATCATTTCGCCGTCATCGACGCTCCCCAGGCCCTGTGCGACCAGCTGCTGGCCCGTGCCGAGACGGCGCAGCTGCGCGGCACGATCCTGGTGGCCGGCGAGGGGCTGAACCTGTTCCTGGCGGGGGCGCCGGAGGCGGTCGAGGGCTTCTATGCAGCGCTGCGTGCCGATGCGCGTTTCGCCGACATGCGGGTCAAGACCAGCCTGAGCGAGCACCAGCCGTTCGCGCGGCTGAAGGCCAAGGTCAAGGACGAGATCATCAGCTTCCGCCGCGATGACGGCCAGCCGCTGGACTATCCGCGCGCACCAGCGGTTGATCCGGCCACCGTGCAGCGTTGGTTGCGGCAGGGGCATGACGATGCCGGCAAGCCGGTGGTGATGCTCGATACCCGCAACCTGCAGGAAGTGGAGTACGGCACCTTCAAGGATGCGCTGGTGTTGCCCATCCGCAAGTTCACCGACCTGCCCGAGGCGCTGGCGCCGCATCGCGATGCGCTGCGGGACAGCACCGTGGTCAGTTTCTGTACCGGCGGCATCCGCTGCGAGAAGGCCGCGCTGTGGATGGTCAATGACGGCATGGACAATGTGCTGCAGCTCGATGGCGGCATCCTCGGCTACTTCGAGGAAGTGGGCGGCGAAGGCTACGAAGGCCGCTGCTTCGTGTTCGATGAGCGTGTGGCGCTGGATGCCGAGCTGAAGCCGATGGTCGACCAGCCGCTGCCGGAGCCGCGCCCCAGCGCGTTCTGACCGCGCTTCTGTAGCGCCGAGCCCATGCTCGGCTGCTGTTGGTCGACGAAAGGCAGCCGAGCATGGGCTCGGCTCCACACGATCCGGTGGGTGCTGAACCTGCCCTACGGGAATCAGCATCCCGCCACCGTCACTGGCCGCTGCGCCCGGCCGCCCCCATGCAAGGGTGATCCTGTGACGGAAAAACGCCTGATGATCCCGTTGTCGATCCTTGACCTGGCCCCGGTCTGCGAGGGCAGTGACACCACCGCCGCCTTCGCCAACATGCTGGAACTGGCGCAGCACGCCGATGCGCTGGGCTACCGCCGCTACTGGCTGGCCGAACACCACAACATGCCCGGCATCGCCAGTGCCGCCACCGCCGTGCTGATCGGCCATGTTGCCGGTGGCACCCGACGCATCCGTGTCGGCGCGGGCGGCATCATGCTGCCCAATCATGCCCCGCTGCAGGTGGCCGAGCAGTTCGGAACGCTGGCCTCGCTGTATCCGGACCGCATCGACCTTGGCCTGGGCCGTGCGCCGGGCACCGATCAGCCGACCGCGCGAGCACTGCGCCGCTATTTCGATAGCGCCGACCAGTTCCCGCAGGACGTGCGCGAGCTGCTGCACTACTTCGAGCCGGTCCAGCCTGGACAGGCAGTGCAGGCCGTTCCGGGTGGTGGCCTGCGGGTGCCGACCTGGATCCTCGGTTCAAGCCAGTTTGGCGCACGCATGGCCGCCTCGATGGGCCTGCCGTATGCATTCGCCTCGCATTTCGCGCCGGACGTGATGGACGAAGCGCTGGCGGTGTACCGCCGCGAATTCCGCCCCTCGGCCACGTTGAAGCAGCCGCACGCGATGCTGGCCCTGAATGTTGTTGCCAGCGACAGCGAGGCCGAGTCGCGTCGCCTGTTCACCAGCCAACAGCAGAGTTTCGTCAACCTGCGCCGCGGCCGGCCGGGCAAGATCCCGGCGCCGATCGACGACATTGAAGCCTTCTGGGAGCCGCACGAAAAGCTCGGCGTGGAACGGGCCCTGGCCTGCACCGTGCTGGGCGATCCGCAGCAGGTGGCCGAGGGTATCGCCGCTTTCGTTGAGCGGCACAAGCCTGACGAGCTGATGCTCACTGCCAACCTGTATGACCACCGTGCGCGCCTGCGTTCCTTCGAGCTGGCGATGAACGCCTGGCATGGCCGCCACGCGGGCTGAACAATCGCGTCACGGCCCGTTGCGGCCGATCCGCGTCTGATGGGAGCTCCCCTTTCTGGAGTTCCCACCATGGCCGAGACCCGTGCCGAACACATTGCCCAGCTGGCTGAACTGATCAAGGACGTGGAGGTGGCGATGTTCACCACCACCGGCGTCGATGGGCGGCTCTACAGCCGGCCGTTGGCCACCCAGCAGGTCGCCTTCGACGGTGACCTGTGGTTCGTGATCACCGCCGACAGCCCGAAGGTGGCCGAGATCGCGCTCGACCCGCGCGTCAATGTGGCCTATGCCTCGCCATCGAAGAACACCTATGTGTCTGTGGCGGGGCGGGCGCGGGTTGTCGATGATCGCGCGAAGATCGAAGAGCTGTGGTCGCCGGCGATGAAGCTGTTCTTCCCCGCCGGCAAGGAAGATCCCAACCTTCGCCTGATCCACGTGCGCGCCGATAGCGCCGAATACTGGGATGGCCCGGGCACCTTGCTGGGCAAGGCCTTGAGCTTCGTGCTGTCGGCGGTGCAGGACGATCCGGCACCGCTGGCGGACAACGGATTCGTCGACCTTCGGTGATTGCCGCATCCACGCGTTGCGTGGATCTAGCGGATGCCGATAGTGCCGGCCGTTGGCCGGCAACCCTGGAAACGTGGCAGCCGGCCATCGGCCGGCTCTACCGGATGCCGCTTCAGAACCAGCGCTGGAACAGCTCCACTGTATAGCCCACCAGCTGCCCGGAACTGAAGCCGAAGAACGCGATCGCCACCAGCGCTGCGATCCAGTTGAACAGCATCAATGCACCATCGCGCTCCAGCAGCGCCAGCGAGAACAGCAGCAGCTGGAAGCCGAACAGGAAGTTGGTGAACGGAATCGGCAACGACAGCAGGATGCCCAGCAGCACCAGCAGCAGGCCGCTGAAGGCGTGCGCGGGCAGCGGTGTCAGCAACTGCGGCAGGCGAGGCTTCAGCATCCTGTCCAGCCGCCGCAACGGGCGATCGATACGGTCCAGGAAGCGGTGCATGGTGCCGCGCTTCGGCCCGCGTCGGGCAATGAAACCGGGCAGCCAGGGCCGGCGCAGGCAACACAGCATCTGCAGTCCGATCAGGACCACGAGTGGGCCGCTGACCGCACCCCCCATGCCCGGGATCGGGATGAACGAGGGCAGGATCGCCACGAACAGGAACACGCCAAACGCGCTCTGCTGCAGGTTGCTGAGGATCTGGCCGAGCGGCATGTGCTCGGCGGGATCGCCGGAGGCGAACATCTCCAGCAGGGTGCGGATGCCCTCGTTGCGGTAGGTCGGGCGCTGCGCGCCCTGGCCCTGGCCGGCCTCAGGCGGTGAGCTCATCGGCCTGCTCGTCGGACAACGTGCGCAGCAGCAGCTTGTCCACCCGCGCACCGTCCAGGTCGACCACCTCGAAGCGCCAGCCGGCCCAGTCGAAGTACTCGCCTGCGTGCGGGATGCGGCCGAAGTAATGGATGCACATGCCGGCCAGCGTGTAGTAGTCGCCATCCTCGGCATCGGGCAGGTCGTTGCTTCCGATCAGCTCGCGCAGGTCCTCGATCGGCAGCGAGCCGTCGACCAGCAGCGAGCCGTCCTCGCGGGTCACCACCAGTGCATCTTCATCGGCATTCTCCACCGCCTGCAGGCGGCCGACCACGGCGCCCATCAGGTCGCTGATGGTCACCAGGCCCTGGATCTCGCCGTACTCGTCCACCACCAGCGCCATCGACTGCTGCTCCTCGCGGAAGATCTCCAGCAGCTTCATCGCGTGGGTCGATTCGGAGACGTACAGCGGTTCGCGCAGGGTCTGGAACAGCGCGTTGTCGCCGCGCGCCATGCGCGTGGCCAGCGATTTCAGCTCCAGCACGCCGACCACGTCCATGTCGTTGTCGCGGTACACCGGGTACCGCGAGAACTCGTGCTCGGCCATGATGTCCAGATTGCGCTCCAGCCCGGCCTGGGTGTCTAGCCAGGCAATGCGGTTGCGCGGGGTCATCAGGCTGTCGGCGGTGCGGTCGCCCAGGCGCATGACGCGGTTCATCATGTCGCGCTCGTGGGCGTCGATCACGCCAGCTTCGTGGCTCTCGGCCACCAGCATCCGGATCTCTTCTTCAGTCACCTGCGCGGCCTCGTCCTTGCCCAGGCCCAGCACCTTCAGTACCAGCTGGGTGGTCTTGGACAGGAGCCAGACGAAGGGCAGGGCCAGCCTGGCCAGCCAGCTCATCGGCATCGCGACCAGGCCGGCAATGGCCTCGGAGCGGGTCAGGGCCAGACGCTTGGGCACCAGTTCGCCGAAGATCAGCGTGATGAAGGTGATCAGCGAGACCGCCAGGGCGGTGCCTACTTCGCGCGCGTACGCAAAGCCGGGCATCAGGCCCTGCAGCCAGCCGGCGATCGCGTCGCCGATCGCATCACCACCGAGGTAGCCGGTCAGTACGCCGATCACGGTGATGCCGATCTGCACCGTGGACAGGAAGCTCTCCGGCTTCTCCGAAAGCTCCAGCGCCTTGGCGGCGCGCTTGGAGGTGGCGGCCATCTGCTTCAGGCGGCTCTTGCGCGAGGTCATGACCGACATCTCGGACATGGCGAAGAAGCCGTTCAGTAGAACCAGCGCGAAGACAATCAGGATCATTTCAAACACGGGCGTCGTCCCCGGTTGGTGGCAGGGAGGGCGGGTGCTTGCGATGGCGGCAGGCGCTCAGGAACGGGGTCCGGCGCGGCGCAGGGGGATAAGGGTCGTCGTCCATAAGGTGCGCCCGAAGGCGCGCTGGCATCTTAGCAAAGGGGCGTGGCAGGGTGGCAACCGCTTGTTCAGGTTCGGGGTTCCAAGCCCCGGAAAGGGGGCGGGGATACCCGTGATGGTCATCTAGCCGTCATAATTCGCTCTGGTGCCGTCCTTCCCGCGACGGCTGACAGGTTTCTCAATGTTCTCTCTGCAGACCATTTTCGGTTCCGGCAAACAGTTCTACACCCTGCTTGATGAGGCTGCCGTCGCGGCTTCCGATGCCGCCAAGGCGCTGCATTCCATGCTGCGCGAGGCCGATCGCCAGCCCGCGCTGGACGCCTTCAAGCTGGCCCGCCTGCGCGAACGCGCGGCCTCGGACAAGATCAGCCAGGCGCTGGTGGACAGCTTCATGACCCCGATCGAGCGCGAAGACATCGAAGCGCTGGGTTCGGCCCTGTACAAGATTCCGAAGCAGATCGAGAAGTTCGCCGATCGCTATTCGCTGGCCACGACCCACCTGGAGCACATCGACTTCGCGCCGCGCGCGGCGATGCTGGAACAGGCCGCCGGCGTGGTGGTGGAGATGGTGGCCGACCTGCGCCACATGAACCTGGACCGGATGACCGCGCTGAACGAGAAGCTGCGCTCGCTGGAGAACGAGGCCGACCGCCTGATGCTCGAGCTGTACCGCGACATCTACTCCGGTCGCCTGGACAACCTGCAGATGTTCCTGCTGAAGGAATTCTTCGAGATCCTGGAAAAGGCCATCGACCGTTGCCGCGAGGCCGGCGTGGTGGCGTACCAGATCGTGTTGAAGAACAGCTGACGGACGCCGCCGCATGTTGACCCTTGTCCTGGTGGTGATCCTGGCCGCACTCGTCTTCGAGTTCATCAACGGCTTCCACGACACCGCCAACTCCATTGCCACCGTGGTCGCGACCAAGGTGCTCTCGCCCGGCTGGGCGGTGATGCTGGCCGCCTTCATGAACCTCATCGGTGCGCTGACCGGCACTGCGGTGGCGCTGACCATCGCCTCGGGCCTGCTCAACACCAACGTGGTCGAGGTTACTCCGCAGGTGATCCTGTGCGCCCTGCTGGGCGGCATCATCTGGAACCTGATCACCTGGTGGAAGGGCCTGCCGTCCTCGTCTTCGCACGCCCTGATCGGTGGCCTCTGCGGTGCCGGTCTGGCCGCGGCCCACAACAACTGGGACGCGCTGATCTGGTCGGAGCGCCTGGGCAGCTGGGCGCAGAACAAGGGCCTGCTGTGGAAGGTGTTCGTGCCGATGATCACCTCGCCGATCGCCGGCTTCCTGCTCGGCATCGTGGTGATGGTGCTGCTGTGGGCGCTGATCGCCGGCCTGGCCAAGGTCGGTGGCGCCATCGGCCGCCTGGCCCGTCCGCGCATCGTCAATGCCTTCTTCGGCAAGGCGCAGATCGCCTCGGCGGCCTACATGGGCTTCGCCCACGGCCACAACGACGCGCAGAAGACCATGGGCATCATCGCGATGACCCTGATTGGTGCCGAAGCCACCGGCGCACTGAACGATCTGCCGTCCTGGCTGGCCTTCATGCACCCGGACGCCCACGCCGGTGACGGCATCGCGATGTGGATCGTGCTGACCTGTGCGGTGGTGATGGCCGCCGGTACCGCTTCGGGCGGCTGGAAGATCATCAAGACCCTGGGCCACAAGATGGTCAAGTTGCACCCGATCCACGGCTTCGCCGCGGAGACCAGCTCGGCCACCATCCTGACCCTGGCGGCCCACTTCGGCATGCCGGTCTCGACCACACACAGCATCTCCACCGCGATCATGGGCGTGGGCTTCGCCAAGAACCCGCGTTCGCTGAAGTTCGGCGTGATCGAGCGCATCGTCTGGGCCTGGATCCTGACCATTCCCGCGGCAGGCGGCTGTGCGTACCTGATCCTGAAGCTGTTCGAGCTGTTCGGCTGGACCTGATCGCCACGCCAAGGTGCACACGAAAAAGCCCGCCGGATTCCGGCGGGCTTTTTCATGGGAAGAACATTACTTCTGCACCCATCGTGTCGACCAAGGTCGACACCTACCAAAAGCAGAATCAGGTTCGGATCCCGTGCCGACCAACGGTCGGCACCCACCGACGGCTCGCAGAAATCTGTCGAAGGCGGGCCGGGGTGGGCAGGCGGGGGCGCAGAGCGCCATGGATGGCGCTCTACGAGGCACGCAGGAGCGGTTTTTTGCCGTCCCCCGCCTGCCCACCTCGGCCCGCCAACCCACGGAAACTCTGCTTTTGACGTTGCCGTTGCCGTTGATCCGGCGGGTGCCGGGCCAGCGGCAGGCCCGGCCGACCCTCCTCAATTGCGTTGGAACAGCGCCTGCACATCCCTGCGGAACGCCGCCTGGCTGTCCGCCCGGCTGTAGAACATGTGCCCGCCCGGATAACTGCGCACCTGCACCCGGTCCGGATTGCTGCCCATCGTCGGCATCTGGTCCACGGTCAGGATCGAACCCATGAACGGGCACGACAGGTCGTTCCAGCCATGCACGATCAGCACCTGCAGGTGCGGGTCGATCGCCACGGCCTGGCGCAGCTGGGTCACCGCGCCATCGCGCAGCTCGCCATTGCGGTCCCACAGCCGGTTCACGTCGTAGTTCAGCGCCTGGTACCGCGCATCCACCTTCCAGCCGACCACGCGCGTCACGAAGTCGACCATCGCGGTGGTGGTCGGCGCGATGATGCTGTCCAGCAGCGGATCGTTGGCGCGCTGCTCCGGATCGTTCGGGAATGGATCGAACGCGGTCACGTTGGAATCGTAGCGGCTGCCCAGCGTGCCCTTGTCGCGGAACACTTCACGCAGGTAGGCCTGGGTTTCCAGCCGACCACCGGCACGGCGCACGAACTGCGGGTCCAGCCCGGTCAGTTCGGTCACCCGGCGCAGCATCGCCTCGGTCGCCTGCGGATCGCTGCGGCCCTTCATCAACGCGGTGGCGTAGTCGCCACGGGTGTACTCCACCACGTCGCGCATCGCTGCATCGGTCAGCTTGCCCTGGCGCTCCAGGTGCGCGGCGGCGATCGACGGCAGGGTCTGCATCCACGCCATCGGCGAGACATCGGCGTTGTCTTCCAGGGTCGGGCTCAGGTACGGCGAGACCAGTACCAGGCCGTTCATCGCCACTCCCAGCCGGGTCTGCAGGTAGTGGGTGATGCGCGGGCCACGGTAGCCGCCGTAGCTCTCGCCGGTCAGGTACTTGCGCGACGCCATGCGCTGGTTGCGCAGCAGCCAGTCGTAGATCGAGCGTGACAGGTATTCGATGTCGGCGCTGGGGTTGTACAGCGCCTTCTTCGCTTCATCGTCGCCGATGCGCGCGCGGCTGAAGCCGGTGCCGACCGGATCGATGAACACCAGATCGGTGAAGTCCAGCCAGGTGCCGGGGTTGTCATGCAGGGTGGCGGGCGCCGAGGCGCTGTCGCCTTCCGAACCGAAGGTGACCACCTTGGGCCCGATCGCGCCCATGTTGAGGTACACCGACGAGGCACCGGGGCCGCCATTGAGCGCGAACGTCACCGGCCGGTCCTTGCCCGGCATCGTGTACGCAGTGAACACCACATCGGCGATGACCTTCCCCTTCTCATCGCGCACCGGCAGGGTGCCGACGGTGGCGGTGTAGTCCAGGGTGCGGCCGGCCAGGCGCATGCTCTGGCGCGCCGACGCATCGGCGGGCAGCGCAGGCGCGTCGGTCCTGTCGTCTTTCGAATCGGGCTTGGTGTCAGCGGCGGGCGCGGCCAGCACGCTGGTGGGGGCGATGAGCAGGCCGACGCAGAGCGCGGCAGTGTGCAGCAGGGACTTCATGGCACCGGATCGGCAGCGGAAGGGGGTTCCGATGCTAGGCCGGTGGAGTGCCGTGCCGTATGTGTCCAAAGGCATGGCCACGTTCTGCAGCGGCTTGTGGCCAGATTGGATCAAACGGGCAGGGCGGCTGCCGCTTCGTCGTTGGCCAGCAAGCCATAGACGGCCGAGTCCGAAAGCTCGCCCTGGATGCGCCAGCGCTGGCGCAGCACCCCCTCGCGGTGGAAGCCGAGGCGGTCAAGCACATGTGCCGAGGGTACGTTGCGTGGATCGATCTCGGCTTCGATGCGGTGCAGGTGCAAGGTGCGGAACAGATAGCCCAGCATCTGCTGCAGGGCCTCATGCATGTAGCCCTGGCCCTGGCGGTCGGGCGCCAGCAGATAGCCGATCTCGGCCCGCATGGCCTCACGATCAATGGCGAATGCGACGCAGACGCCCAGCAGTGGGCCGTTGGGTGATTCGCGCAGGGCCAGCTTCAACTGGGTGCCGATCGCGTGCGCGGCAAGGTCGTCGTCGATCTGTTCGCGGGCTTCGGCCGGTCGTGTCCAGGCCGGATGGTTCCACCAGCGCATCACGTCCGGATTGGATTGCAGCGCGAACAGCGCGGCCGCGTCGTCACGGCGGATCGGGCTCAGCACCAACCGCGCGCTGTGCAGCGGCAGGGCGGGGAACAGCAACGAGTGGCTGGCCAATACGATGGTCCACACGGGTGGACGCGCATTATGGCTCCGCCGGGTTTGCCGATGGCGGCGTAATGCCAAGGGCGCATGAACCGGTAGTGCCGGCCGCTGGCCGGCGGATCTGCCCTGATCACGCGGATGCCGAGGGTGCCGGCCAGCGGCCGGCACTACCGGATGATGGGGCTGGATCAGACTTCCAGCGACGCCAGGTCGCCCTTGCTCTCCAGCCAGCCCTTGCGGTCGGACGCGCGCTTCTTGGCCAGCAGCATGTCCATCAGCGAGCGGGTCTGCTCGCCATCGTCCACGGTCAGCTGTACCAGGCGGCGCGTATCCGGGTGGATGGTCGACTCGCGCAGCTGCGGCGGATTCATCTCGCCCAGGCCCTTGAAGCGGGTCACGTTGATGGCGCCCTTGATCTTCTCGCGTTCGATCTTGTCCAGCATCGAGCGCTTTTCTTCTTCGTCCAAGGCATAGAACACCTGCTTGCCTACGTCGATGCGGAACAGCGGCGGCATCGCCACGAACACGTGGCCGGCATCGACCAGCGCCGGGAAGTGCTTCAGGAACAGCGCGGTCAGCAGCGTTGCGATGTGCAGGCCGTCGGAGTCCGCGTCGGCCAGGATGATCACCTTGCCGTAGCGCAGGCCACTGATGTCGTCCTTCCCCGGATCGCAGCCGATGGCGATGGCCAGGTTGTGTACTTCCTCCGAGGCCAGCACGCTGTTGGACGAGACTTCCCAGGTGTTCAGGATCTTGCCACGCAGCGGCATGATCGCCTGGAAATCCTTGTCGCGGGCCTGCTTGGCGCTGCCGCCTGCCGAGTCACCTTCCACCAGGAACAGCTCGGTGCGCGACAGGTCCTGGCTGATGCAGTCTGCCAACTTGCCGGGCAGGGCCGGGCCCTGGGTGACCTTCTTGCGGACGACCAGCTTCTCGGTCTTCAGGCGCGCGCTGGCACGCTCGATGGCGATCTGCGCGATCTTCTCGCCCAGCTCCACATTCTGGTTGAGCAGCAGGCTGAAGGCATCATGGGCGGCACCTTCGATGAAGCCGGCCGCCTGGCGCGAGGACAGGCGCTCCTTGGTCTGGCCGCTGAACTGCGGGTCGGTCATCTTCAGCGACAGCACGAACGACACGCGGTCCCACACGTCTTCCGGGGCCAGCTTGACGCCACGCGGCAGCAGGTTGCGGAAGTCGCAGAACTCGCGCAGCGCCTCGGTCAGGCCAGTACGCAGGCCGTTGACGTGGGTGCCGTGCTGGGCGGTGGGGATCAGGTTGACGTAGCTTTCCTGCACCAGCTCGCCTTCCGGCAGCCAGGCCACTGCCCAGTCCACGACCTCGGTGTCCTTCTTCAGGCTGCCGACGAACAGCTCGGCCGGCAGCATCTCGCGATCACCCAGCTCCAGCTTCAGGTAATCGCGCAGGCCGTCTTCGTAGTACCAGGTATCGACTTCACCGGTGGCTTCATCGGTCAGCTTCACAGTCAGGCCCGGGCACAGCACGGCCTTGGCGCGCAGCAGGTGCTTGAGCGCGCGCACCGCGAACTTCGGCGTATCGAAGTACTTCGGGTCCGGCCAGAAGCGCACGCGGGTACCGGTGTTCTTCTTGCCGACGCTGCCGACCACTTCCAGCGGCGTGGCACGGTCGCCGTTGCGGAAGGTGATGCGGTGTTCGGCACCGTCGCGCTTGATGTGCACCTCCACCAGGGTCGACAGCGCATTGACCACGCTGACGCCGACGCCGTGCAGGCCGCCGGAGAAGGTGTAGTTGTTGTTGCTGAACTTGCCGCCTGCGTGCAGGCGGGTGAGGATCAGCTCGACACCCGGGATCTTCTCCTCCGGATGGATGTCCACTGGCATGCCGCGGCCGTCATCGCTGACCTCCACGCTGCCGTCCTTGTACAGGGTGATCTCGATCGAGCGGGCGTGGCCGGCGAGGGCCTCGTCCACCGAGTTGTCGATCACTTCCTGCGCCAGGTGGTTCGGGCGCGCGGTGTCGGTATACATGCCGGGACGGCGCTTGACCGGGTCAAGGCCGGACAGGACTTCAATATCGGCGGCGTTATAGCGGGCGTTCATCTGTCTTCGAAAGCTTGGAGCGACGGGCAAGTGTGGGGTCTGGCAAGGGAATTTGCACGCCTGCGGTTCAGCCTCGGCGGCGGGGAGGGGGTAAAATGGCAGCCGCTGGAATCTGAACGCCGGCGGCCCCGTTGGGTCTGAACGTCCAAGCCATACCGCGAGGAGGACCTCATGAAGAAGTTGCTGACCATTGCGATCCTGGCCGCTGCCGCCGTTGCAGTGCCGCTGGTGGTGGCGCAGAACGCCGGCCAGCCGGCCCCGCAGCAGGGTGGCCAGGCCGACAAGGCGCAGGCCGAAGCCGATGCCAAGGCCAAGCGCCGCGCCCAGGCCAATGCCGAAATGAAGGCGCAGGGCCAGCCGGCCCCGCAGCAGGAAGAGGAAGAAGAGGCGCGGAAGAAGAAGTAATTCTTCCGCCCTCCGAAGCCCTTGCCGCAAGGGATTCGCCCCCCGACGCCCCGCCCAGCGGGGCGTTTCTTTTGAGTGACGGCCGCAACTGCCCCTTGGGTTGGCGCCCATCAATCTGTAAACTATGGCTTTCCGGGAGTAAGTGCGTGTCCACCCTTTGCGAATGGGCTGGCACGACCATGCGTGGTCGCCAGCAATGCGGGTCGCAGGTGACGGTCGATTTGACCGGCACGGCCGCCCCGACCTCGCAGGGTGGTCCCCGTCCGGCGCCTGCCGCCGCACGGCCCAGCACCTCCCTCGCTGCCCCAGCGAACCGGAAAACCCCCTTCAAGCTCCATGCCCGCCCTCCGGGTGCGCGTGGTGCTGCCGTTTTCCATTTCCAGACAGGATGCTTGCAGCCATGACTCCCTTGATTTTCGTAACCGGCGGCGTGGTGTCCTCGCTCGGCAAAGGCATTGCCGCTGCGTCACTGGCCGCCATTCTCGAAGCCCGTGGCCTGAAGGTCACGATGATGAAGCTCGACCCGTACATCAACGTCGACCCGGGCACCATGAGCCCGTTCCAGCACGGTGAGGTCTACGTCACCGACGACGGCGCCGAGACCGACCTCGACCTGGGCCACTACGAGCGCTTCGTGCGCACCCGCCTGAGCCGCAAGAACTCGGTCACCACCGGCCGCATCTACGAGAACGTGATCCGCAAGGAGCGCCGTGGCGACTACCTGGGCGCGACCGTGCAGGTCATCCCGCACATCACCGATGAGATCCGCCGCTGCATCGATGAAGCCACGGAAGGTTACGACGTGGCGCTGGTCGAGATCGGCGGCACCGTTGGCGACATCGAGTCGCTGCCGTTCCTGGAGGCGATCCGCCAGGTGCGCACCGAACGTGGCCCGGAGAAGGCGCTGTTCATGCACCTCACTCTTGTGCCGTACATCGGCGCCGCCGGTGAGCTGAAGACCAAGCCGACCCAGCACTCGGTGAAGGAGCTGCGTTCGATCGGCATCCAGCCGGATGTGCTGCTGTGCCGCTCCGAGCAGGCTGTGCCGGATTCGGAGCGCCGCAAGATCGCCCAGTTCACCAACGTTTCCGAGCGTGCGGTGATCAGCGTGCCGGACGTGGACGTGCTGTACCGCATCCCGTCCGGCCTGCATGCACAGGGCCTGGACGAAATCGTGGTGAACCAGCTGAAGCTGGCCGACAAGGCCGGTCCGGTCGATCTGTCGATGTGGGAAGACGCGGTCGATGCGACCCTGCACCCGCTGGACGAAGTGACCATCGCCGTGGTCGGCAAGTACGTCGATCACCAGGATGCCTACAAGTCGGTCGGCGAAGCCCTCAAGCACGGTGGCCTGCGCCAGCGCACCAAGGTCAACCTGAAGTGGCTGGAAGCACAGGACCTGGAAGGCACCGACATGGCCGCACTGGCCGATGTCGACGGCATCCTGGTGCCGGGTGGTTTCGGTGACCGTGGTTTCGAAGGCAAGGTGCTGACCTCGAAGTTCGCCCGCGAGCAGCAGGTGCCGTACTTCGGCATCTGCTACGGCATGCAGGCGGCGGTGGTCGATTACGCGCGCAACGTGGTCGGGCTGGAAGGTGCCAACAGCACCGAGAACGATCGCCAGTCGCCGAACCCGGTGATCGGCCTGATCACCGAATGGCGCACCGCCAGCGGCGATGTCGAGAAGCGTGACGACAAGAGCGACCTCGGCGGCACGATGCGCCTGGGCCTGCAGGAACAACGCCTGAAGCCGGGCACGCTGGCCCGCGAGCTGTACGGCAAGGACGTGGTCGCCGAGCGCCATCGCCACCGTTACGAGTTCAACAACCGCTACCGCACCCAGCTGGAAGATGCGGGCCTGGTGATCGCCGGCAAGTCGATGGACGACACCCTGGTGGAAGTGGTCGAGCTGCCGCGCGACGCCCACCCGTGGTTCCTGGCCTGCCAGGCGCACCCGGAATTCCTGTCCACGCCGCGTGACGGCCATCCGCTGTTCATCGGTTTCATCCGTGCCGCGCGCGAGCGCAAGGCCGGCGGCAAGCTGCTTTCCGAAGCGCGCGCCTGACTTGTGAATGGGGGCTTCGGCCCCCATCCTGCATGCTTCAACCCCCAGCGCACCGGCCCGGCCGGTGCTGCGGACAACAAGGAAACGCCATGAAACTGTGTGGATTCGAGGTCGGGCTGGACCAGCCCCTGTTCCTGATCGCCGGCCCCTGCGTGATCGAGTCGATGCAGCTGCAGCTCGATACCGCCGGCAAGTTGAAGGAGATCACCGACAAGCTCGGCGTCAACTTCATCTTCAAGTCCAGCTTCGACAAGGCCAACCGTACTTCGGGCACCGCCTTCCGCGGCCCGGGCATGGAAGAGGGCCTGAGGGTCCTGGCCGAGGTCAGGAAGCAGATCGGCGTGCCGGTGCTGACCGACGTCCACGAGTACACTCCGATGGATGAAGTGGCCTCGGTGGTGGATGTGCTGCAGACCCCGGCCTTCCTGGTCCGCCAGACCGACTTCATCCGCAAAGTGTGCTCGGCCGGCAAGCCGGTCAACATCAAGAAGGGCCAGTTCCTGGCGCCGTGGGACATGAAGCCGGTCGTGGAGAAGGCCAAGGCCACCGGCAACGAGCAGATCATGGTCTGCGAGCGCGGTGCCAGCTTCGGCTACAACAACCTGGTCAGCGACATGCGTTCGCTGGCGGTGATGCGCGAGACCGGTTGCCCGGTGGTGTTCGACGCCACCCATTCGGTGCAGCTGCCGGGCGGGCAGGGCACCAGTTCCGGTGGCCAGCGTGAGCACGTGCCGGTGCTGGCCCGTGCCGCCGTGGCGGTGGGCATCTCCGGCCTGTTCGCCGAGACTCATCCGGACCCGTCCAAGGCGCTGTCCGATGGTCCCAACGCGTGGCCGCTGGACCAGATGGAGGCCCTGCTCGAGACCCTGATGGAACTCGACGCGGTGACCAAGAAGCACGGTTTCTCGCGCTTCGCGTGAGTCGTGACCCGTGGATGGCGCTGGAAACCCAGCGTCACCGCCGGCACTGGAGACAGTGGCCGTGGGGTCTGCTCGCGCTGGGGCTGTCCGTGGTGTTCACCGTGGGCATGTTCTGCCTGGTGCTGATCGGTGCTGCATCGGTGCGGCCACCGGGTGATGGCAGCAGCGCGCCCGATCTTCGGGCGTACTTCATTGCGCTGCTGGTGGCAGAGCTGGTCGGCGCCGTGGGGTGCGTCGCTGCCGCCGTACTGGCCTGGCGCCTGAACCGTGGCAAGGTGGCCGCCGGGTTGGCGATCGTCCTGCTGTCGCTGTGGCTTGGTGCCCTGTTCTACGGGCTGTTCTGATGAATGCGACCCTGGCAACCCGTGATCGGCCCTGGGGCCTGATCGCGCTGGCGCTGGCTGTTCTTGCCTGGGCCGGCCTGATGACAGCTGTATTCGCCTTCGCCGCCAGTTTCGGTTCGCCCGGGGATGGCAGCCATGGCATGCAGGCCATGCAGTACTGGATCCTGGCTGCACTGACCATGCTCGTGCTGTCCTTTGTTGGCAGCCTGGTGGCGATGGTGATGGCCTGGCGTTGCCGCCGCGGCGGCGTATTGGCCGCCATTGCCGGTGGCCTGCTGGTGGTACTGGTGTCGTTGATCCTGATGGTGATCGGGGCCACTCTGGCCTGACGGCGCCTGCGCCATTTGGCAAGTGGCAGGCAGCCGGGGATAATCACGCGGCATTCGTTTTGTCGCCCCCTCTCCAGACAGGTAACCGGCCCGACCATGAGTACGATCCGCAGCATCCACGCCCGTGAAATCCTCGACAGCCGTGGCAATCCCACGCTGGAAGCCGAAGTCATCCTGGAGGACGGTTCGTTCGGTCGCGCCGCGGTTCCCTCCGGCGCCTCGACCGGTACCAAGGAAGCGGTCGAGCTGCGTGACGGCGACAAGACCCGTTACCTGGGCAAGGGCGTGCGCAAGGCCGTGGACAACGTCAACACCACGATTGCCGCCGCGCTGAAGGGCTTCGAAGCCACCGACCAGGCCGGCCTCGACCGTCGCCTGATCGATCTGGACGGCACCGAGAACAAGGGGCGGCTGGGTGCCAACGCGCTGCTGGGTGTTTCGATGGCCGCCGCGCACGCCGCCGCCGCATCCAGCAAGCAGGCGCTGTGGCAGTACCTGGCCGCCCGGACAGGCGTGGCGCCGTCGCTGCCGGTGCCGATGATGAACATCATCAATGGCGGTGCGCATGCCGACAACAACGTCGACTTCCAGGAGTTCATGGTGCTGCCGGTGGGCTTCATCTCGTTCTCCGAAGCATTGCGCGCTGGTACCGAAATCTTCCATTCGCTGAAGTCGGTGCTGAAGGGCCACGGCCTGAGCACGGCGGTGGGCGACGAAGGCGGCTTCGCGCCGGACTTCCGCAGCAACGTCGAAGCGCTGGACACCATCCTCGAAGCGATCGGCAAGGCTGGCTACACCGCCGGTGAAGACGTGCTGCTGGGCCTGGACGTGGCCTCCAGTGAGTTCTTCGAGAACGGCAAGTACAACCTGGTCGGCGAGAACAAGCGCCTGACCTCCGAGCAGTTCGTCGACTTCCTCGCCGACTGGGCCGCGCAGTACCCGATCATCACGATCGAAGACGGCCTGGCCGAGAACGACTGGGCCGGCTGGAAGCTGCTGACCGACCGCATCGGCAAGAAGGTGCAGCTGGTCGGTGACGACCTGTTCGTGACCAACCCGAAGATCTTCCAGGAAGGCATCGACTCGGGCACCGCCAACGCGATCCTGATCAAGGTCAACCAGATCGGCACCCTCAGCGAAACCCTGGAAGCGATCGCCATGGCCGACCGCGCCGGCTATGCCGCCGTGGTCTCCCACCGCTCGGGCGAAACCGAAGACACCACCATCGCCGATATCGCGGTGGCCACTACCGCCACCCAGATCAAGACCGGCTCGCTGTGCCGCAGCGATCGCGTGGCCAAGTACAACCAGCTGCTGCGCATCGAGGAAGCCCTCGGCGCCGGCGCGCGTTACGCCGGTCGTGACGCGTTCGTTTCGCTGAAGCGCTGAGCCGATGCGCGACTGGCGCTGGATGCTGCTGGTGCTGGCCCTGTTGCTGGGCTGGCTGCAGTACCGCTTCTGGTTCGGTCCGGGCAATTCGGGTGAAGTGATGATGCTCGAAGCCCAGGTCGCCAACCAGGAGCGGGACAATGAGGGCCTGCAGCAGCGCAACGACGCGCTGGCCGCTGAAGTGAAGGACCTCAAGGAAGGCCAGTCCGCCATCGAGGAACGCGCGCGCAGCGAGCTGGGCATGATCAAACCCGGCGAGAAGTTCTACCGCGTGGTCGAGGATGCGCCGGTCCGTCCGGCGCAGCCCGCTGCAGGCGTCACTGTCCAGGCCGGCGATCACCCGGCGGACGTGCCATGAGCGCGGCGATCTGGGTGGTGGTTCCGGCTGCCGGCCGTGGCGCCCGCTTTGGTGCGCCGCTGCCCAAGCAGTACCTGCAGGCGGGCGGGCAGATCCTGCTCGCCCATACCCTGGACGCGCTGCTGGCGCATCCGGCCGTGGCCGGCGCAATGGTGGTGATCGGCCAGGACGACGGCGACTGGCCGGGCTGGAGCGAATGGGCCGGCAAACCGGTGCTGACCTGCATCGGCGGCGCGACCCGTGCCGCCTCGGTGCTGGCCGGGCTGCAGGCACTGCCGGACTCGGTGCGCGCCGACGAATTCGTGCTGGTCCACGACGCCGCGCGACCCAACCTGTCGCTGGCTGATCTTGGCCGCCTGCTTGAAGTCGGGCGTGCCGATCCGGTCGGGGCGATCCTGGCCGCACCGGTGCGCGACACCCTCAAGCGTGCGGGCGACGACGGTGGCATCGATGGCACCGAACCGCGCGAGCGGCTGTGGCGTGCGCTGACACCACAGCTGTTCCGCCGCCACCAGCTCAGCCGCGCGCTGTCTGACGCCGCCGCTGCCGGTGTTGAAGTCACCGACGAGGCCATGGCCATGGAGCGCCAGGGCCAGCGCCCGCTGCTGGTGGAAGGCAGCGAGGACAACTTCAAGGTCACCACCCCGGCCGATCTGGACCGGTTCGAATTCGTACTTTCCCGCCGCGCCGGCTGACTGCCTGCGCGGCCCTGCTGCAAGGGCTGCATCCATGAGCACCGCACCGTTCCCGCCCGTCCGTATCGGCCAGGGCTACGACGTCCATGCCTTCGGTGAAGGCGATCACATCATGCTCGGCGGGGTGAACGTGCCGCACAGCTGCGGCGTGCTGGCGCACAGCGACGGTGACGTGATCCTGCACGCCTTGTGCGATGCGATGCTCGGTGCGTTGGCACTGGGCGACATCGGCCAGCATTTCCCGCCGAGCGATGATCGCTGGAAGGGCGCCGACAGCAGCGATTTCGTGCGCCATTGCGACAGCCTGCTGCGCGAGCGTGGCTGGCGTGTTGGCAACACCGACATCACCGTGATCTGCGAGCGGCCGAAGGTTGGCCCGCATGCGCTGGCCATGCGTGAGCGCATTGGTGGGTTGCTGCAGCTGCCGCTGGACGCGGTCAGCGTCAAGGCCACCACCTCGGAGAAGCTGGGCTTCACCGGCCGCAGTGAAGGCATCGCCGCGCAGGCGGTCGTGTTGCTGGTGGCGGCATGATCCCGCTGCCGTTGGCGTTTGGTGCGCCGCTGTTGACGGCGCGCATCCGCACCACGCCGGACGATTTCCAGGTGGATGAACTGCCGGCGTTCGAGGCCACCGGTGAAGGCGAGCACCTGCTGCTGCACATCCGCAAGCGCGGCGCCAACACCGTGCATGTGGCCAAGCTGCTGGCCAAGTGGGCGGGCCTGCCGGAATTGGCGGTGAGCTACGCAGGCATGAAGGATCGCCATGCGGTCACCACCCAGCGTTTCAGCGTGCACCTGCCCAAGCGCATCGCGCCGGACCTGGCCGAGCTGGCCAGTGACGAGATCGAAGTGCTCGAAGCGACCTGGCACAACCGCAAGCTGCAGCGTGGTGCACTGGCCGGCAACCGCTTCAGGCTGGTGCTGCGCGAGGTGCAGGGCGATGCTGCGGCGATCAGCGAGCGCCTGCAGCAGATCGCCGGGCGCGGCTTGCCGAACTGGTTTGGCGAGCAGCGCTTCGGCCGCGACGGCGGCAACGTGCCGGCGGCATTGGCGATGTTCGGTGGCCGCCGCATGCGCAAGGACCAGCGTTCGCTGCTGCTGTCAGCCGCGCGCTCGGCGCTGTTCAATCGTGTGCTCGCCGCGCGCGTGGAGCAGGGCAACTGGGATCAACCGCTGGACGGTGAAGTGTGGATGCTCGATGGCAGCCGCAGCGTGTTCGGCCCCGAACCCTACACCGACGTGCTGGCCGAGCGCCTGGCGCGTTTCGACATCCATCCCAGCGCTCCGCTGTGGGGCGAAGGCGAGCTGCGCAGCGCCGACGCTGCACGTGAGCTGGAGCTGGCCGCGCTGGACGACGAGGAATCGAAGGCGCTGCGCGCTGGCCTGGAAGACGCACGGCTGAAGCAGGAGCGCCGCGCGCTGCGCCTGCGCCCGGCATTGCTGCAGCATCAGTGGCTGGCCAGTGATGTACTGGAACTCTCGTTCGCGTTGCCGCCGGGCTGCTACGCCACCGCCGTGCTGCACGAACTCGGCCCCGTCGAAGACGCCGCGCAGGCCTGATAGAAAAAGGGGACGGAGGGAATCAAGTCGTTTGTGGCACAAACGACTTGATTCCCTCCGTCCCTGTTTCTCAACGCCGTGCCAGCAGCACCAGCACCGCGCCGGTGCCGCCTTGCCCGGCCGGCGCCGAATGAAACGCCAGCACGTCGTTGCGCAGCCGCAGCAGACGATCGACCAGGTTCTTCAGCACCGGTGCACCGCCATCGGATTGCAGGCCCTTGCCGTGGATGATGCGCACGCAGCCATACTCGTGTGCATGCGCTTCCAGCAGGAACTGGCGCAGCAGGGTTTCCGCCTGCGCGGCGGTGGCGCCGTGCAGGTCCAGCTCATCCTGCACCGAATACTGGCCGCGCTTGAGACGCTGGAACAGGCGCGGTGGCAGGTTGTCGCGGCGGTAGCTGGCCACGTCGCCCGCTTCCAGCGGCGTACTGTCGCGCAGCAGCCGGGCGAACTCGCCCGCGGCTTCGGCGTCGTCGCGTTCGGCCATGCGTGCGCGCGGCTTCGGCCGGGGCGCAGCAGGCGCCGGTTCGGCATCCTTGCGCAGCGGCGTCACTTCACCGATGGCCGCACGGAACAGCGCGGCCGGATCTTCGTCTTCAGGGTGCGACATGCGCACAGGGTAAACCGCCGGCGCGGGTCTGCCTATGACGGCTCGATGTCGGTCGTGACCGCCGGCAGGGTAGGACCGGCGGCTCGCATGCGGCACAATAGACGATGCCCTTGCAGGGTCGACGGCTTCCGCAGGGGAGTACGACGGTCCCGCCCACACTGCACGGTGACGGAATCGAATTCTTGGAAAATCAAGCGGTTAAATCGAAGATGCGAATCCTGGTCAGTAATGACGATGGTGTCGACGCCGCAGGCATCCGGATGCTTGCTTCGGTCCTGCGCGAGGCCGGACACGAAGTCACGGTGGTCGCGCCTGACCGCGATCGCTCCGGTGCCAGCAACTCGCTGACCCTGGACCTGCCGATCCGGCTCAAGCGCATCGACCATTACACCGTCTCGGTGGCGGGCACGCCGACCGACTGCGTGCATCTGGCGCTGACCGGCCTGCTTGAATTCGAGCCGGACATCGTCGTGTCAGGCATCAACAACGCCGCCAACCTCGGCGACGACGTGATCTATTCCGGCACCGTCTCGGCGGCGATGGAAGGCCGCTTCCTCGGCCTGCCGGCGGTGGCGGTCTCGCTGGTCACCCGCAACCACGATCCGAAGCACTTCGACACCGCCGCGCGTGCCGCAGTGGAGATCGTCGCCCGGCTCAAGGCCGATCCGCTGCCGGCCGACACCATCCTCAACGTCAACGTGCCGGATCTGCCGTGGAGCGAGGTCAAGGGCTTCGAGGTCACCCGCCTCGGCAACCGCCATCGTGCCGAAGGCTGCATCGCGCAGAAGGATCCGCGCGGCAACGAGGTGTACTGGATCGGCCCGGCCGGGCGCGAGCAGGACTCCGGCCCGGGCACCGACTTCCACGCGGTGCGCACCGGCCACATCTCGATCACCCCGATCCAGGTGGACCTGACCCGCTACCAGGCGCTGGAGAAAGTGGCCAGCTGGGTGGGTGGCCTCAGCGCCGCGCTGGACCGGCCGGCATGAGTCCACGCCTGCGACTGCAGCCGGAAGCTGTCGGCATCGGCATGACCTCGCAGCGCGTGCGTGACCGTCTGGTCGATCGCCTGCGCGAAGCTGGCATCGTCGACGAGTCCACCTTGAACGCAATCCGGGTAGTGCCGCGCCACCTGTTCATCGATGAAGCACTGGCCTCGCGTGCCTATGAGGACACCGCGCTGCCGATCGGCCATGGCCAGACCATCTCGCAGCCCTGGGTGGTCGCCCGGATGACCGAGGCAGTGCTCCAGGTCGCGCCGAAGCGCGTGCTGGAAGTCGGCACCGGCTCGGGCTACCAGGCCGCCATCCTGGGCGCGCTGGGCCTGGAGGTCTACACCGTGGAGCGAATCGGTGACCTGTTGCGGCAGGCACGCAAGCGCTTCCGCGCACTGGGCATGAACATCCGCACCAAGCATGATGACGGTCGCGCCGGATGGGCCGAGCACGGTCCGTTCGATGCCATCGTGGTCACCGCCGCGGCGCCTGCACTGGTCGATGAACTGGTCGGGCAGCTGGCTGAAGGGGGGCGCCTGGTGGCGCCGGTGGGTGGCCCGGGCGGACAGTCGCTGGTGCAGCTGGACCGCAAGCCCGATGGCAGCATCGAACAACGCGTGCTGGCGCCGGTCACGTTCGTGCCGCTGCTGTCTGGCATGCTCGACTAATCCACGGAGCAGGGTTGCATGAAGATTTTCGGGCCGCTGTACGAGCGGGCGATGAAGTGGGCGGCGCACGAACGCGCGCCGACCTATCTGACGGTATTGAGTTTCTTTGAAGCGATCATCTTCCCGGTGATGCCGGAAGTGATGCTGGCACCGATGTGCGTGGCCCAGCCCAAGCGTGGCTGGTGGTTCGCCACCCTCAGCCTGGCGGGCTCGATGGTCGGCGCGCTGGTGGGTTACGCGCTGGGTCATTACGCTTTCGAGGCGATCAAGCCAGTGTTCGAGGCGCTGGGCATGCTTCCAGCGATCGAGCAGGGCATCACCACCGTGCAGGCGAAGATGGCCGAATCACCGTGGGCGGTGTTCACCTTCCTGGTGCTGGGCGGCTTCATGCCGATCCCGATGAAGGTCTTCACGTGGGCATCGGGTATCGTCGGCGTACCGATGCCGCAGTACCTGTTGAGCATGTTGATCGGTCGTGGCAAGCGCGTGTTCGTGCTGGCCGCGGTCATCCGTATCGGTGGTGCGCGTGCCGAAGCGGCGCTGCGTCGCTGGATTGAACCGCTGGGCTGGATCGCCACCGTGCTGGTGGTGGTGCTGATCGCCTGGCTTGTATGGAGGTCGAAGTTCGCATGAATCCTGATCGTCTGAGCAAGGGAGTGCGCATCGGCGCGCTGGCGTTGCTGGTTTCCACACTGGCCGCCTGCGGTACCGCCACCGTGGTCCGCCCGGGCGGCGGCAACGCTGGTGGCGTGACCACGCCGAAGACCTCGGTACCCAAGCCTGGGCAGACCGTGGTGGTGCGCAAGGGCGACACCATCTATGCGCTGGCCCGCATCCATGACATCACCCCGGCCGACCTGATTGCCTGGAATCGTCTGGACAACCCGTCGACCATCTACCCCGGCCAGGTGATCCGCCTGTATCCGCAGGGGGCCACCAGCGGCCGTGCGCCGACCACGGTGGTCACCCCGCCGCGTTCGGCTGGCAGCAGTGGCGGCAGCACCGCGCCGGCCCCGGCGCCGGTCGGGCCGGTCAAGAGCAACATCGCCTGGCGCTGGCCAGCCGATGGCGCGATCGTCGGCCGCTACGTGGCCGGTGACGCGACCAAGCAGGGCGTGGACATCGCCGGCACCAGCGGCCAGCCGGTCAAGGCAACCGCCAACGGTGTGGTGGTGTACTCCGGTGCCGGCCTGGTCGGCTACGGCGAACTGATCATCATCAAGCACAGCGACCAGTGGCTGTCCGCCTATGGTCACAACCGCAAGCGCCTGGTGAATGAAGGGCAGAGCGTGAAGGCTGGCGA
This sequence comes from Stenotrophomonas sp. YJH_SMC_81, assembly GCF_059370875.1. Taxonomy (NCBI): domain Bacteria; kingdom Pseudomonadati; phylum Pseudomonadota; class Gammaproteobacteria; order Lysobacterales; family Lysobacteraceae; genus Stenotrophomonas; species Stenotrophomonas sp. YJH_SMC_81. The sequence continues at coordinate 418,807 of NZ_JCAFUB010000004.1, forward strand.
GCAGATCGCCGAAATGGGCCGCACCGGTGCGAACCGCGACATGGTCCACTTCGAGATTCGCTACAACGGCAAGCCGGTCGATCCGCAGCAGTACCTGCCGGCACGGTGACGCGGTTGGAACAGGGAATGCCGGGCCATGCCTGGCGTTCCTGACCTGTAGAGTCGAACCATGCTCGACTCGCTGTACGCTGGCCGCCGCGAGTGGCCATCTGCGATCTTCAGTGGCGCATCTCAAGCTTCCCGGCAAGCCAGGGAAGCGGCATGCTTCAACGGAACCAGCCCCCCCCCGATCCGGTGCCGCATGTCTCGACCAACAGCCCTTTTCGTGCTGCTCATCGTCGCGCCTTTGGCGACCGCCGCCAGCGATCCACGTGACGTGGTCACCCGTCTCTACGACGCCATCCAGGCGCCGACGTCGAACGAAACGGCCATTTCTTCGCTGCTGGGCGATGCACTGCGCTCAGCGGTCGATGCGCAGCATGCTTACGAGCGGGCCTGTACCGCGTTGGCCGCGCACGATGAGAAACCGCACATGCTCGACCAGAGTCCGTATCTGCTGGCGCCGGATCGACCGGACACGGTAGCGGTGGGAATGCCCGAATCGAGGGGTGACGCGACCTGGGTCCGCGTCGACATGGCAGTGGGCGACTATCGCTGGACCGACCGGGTCCTGCTGCAGCGGCAGGACCGCGACTGGAAGGTCATGGATATCCGATGGGGGCAGGGCGGCCACCTGATCGGCCGGCTCCAGGAGTTCTCGGCACTCCGCTGCGCGCCTTCAGGCCGCTAGCGGCCGGAGGCGCCGGTGGCTCGAGAACTCAGCCTTCCAGGATGAAAGCAGCCGCAACCTTGCGGCCTTCGCCGGCCAGGATGTTGAAGGTGCGTGCAGCAGCCGGATTGTTCATCACTTCCAGGCCGATGCCGCGGGACAGGCAGGCGGCCATTACCACCGCCGGCGGGAACACCTGGCGGTCACCGGTACCCAGCACGATCAGCGCCGGATTCAGCGCCAGGATCGGCTCGAGGTCCGCCAGCTGCAACGCAGCGGCACTCGCCACCGGCCAATGCGCGACCAGCTGGTCCGGGGTCAGGAAGAAGCTGCCGTCCAGCACCTGGTCATTGACCTTGGCCGAGCGGCCATCGGCGGCGCGCAGGCTGTAGGCGTAGTCGGGCGGTTCGTGGTTCAGCTGCATGACGGTAGGGCGATCAGCCGCGCGGCAGCACGATCTGGCGCTGTTCCCTGCTCGGGCGGTACAGCACGGCGACGTGGCCGATGCGCTGCACCAGCGCGCTTTCGGTGGCTTCGACGATCTCGCCGATCATCACGTCACGGGCCTCGCGGTCTTCGGCAGCGACCTTCACCTTGACCAGCTCGTGGCGCTCCAGCACTTCGTTCAGCTCAGCAATGAAGGCCGGGGTCACACCCTTGCCGCCGGTCTGCAGCAGGGCCTTCAGGTCGTGGGCTTGGCCGCGCAGGAAACGGGTCTGGGAGGCGGTCAGGGCGATGGACATGCAGGAAAAGACGGTTGAATGGGGCGATCAGGGTATCATGAGGACCCCATCAGCCCCTATTTTCAATGGCTACCCGCAGCAAAAGCAGCCAGCGCTGGCTCAAGGAACACTTCTCCGACCCCTTCGTGAAGAAGGCCCAGGCCGAAGGCATGCGCTCGCGTGCCGCCTACAAGCTCGAAGAGCTGCTGGAACGTGACCGGTTGCTGAAGCCGCACATGGTGGTGGTCGACCTCGGCGCGGCCCCGGGCGGCTGGTCTCAACAGGTGCGGAGACAGATCGGCGATACCGGCCGGGTGCTGGCCCTGGATATCCTGGACATGCCGCCGCTGGCCGGCGTGGAGTTCCTTCATGGTGACTTCAGGGAAGAAGCCGTCCTATCGCAGTTTGAAGCCATGCTCGGGGACCAGCCGGTAGACCTTGTGCTGTCGGACATGGCCCCCAATAAGAGTGGTGTGGGCGCGGTCGACCAGCCGCGGATGATGCATCTGGCGGAGCTGGCCCTGGATTTTGCCGACAACCACCTCAAGACCGGTGGGGCGTTCCTGATCAAGCTGTTCCAGGGTGAAGGCTTTGACGACTACGTGCGCGACATGCGCCGCCGGTACGACAAGGTCTCCATCCGCAAGCCGGAAGCCTCGCGCAAGCGCTCTCCCGAGGTGTACGCCTTGGGTCAGGGAAAACGCGCCCACATGAAGTAAGCTCGCAATGTACGCAAGTTCGACCCCCACGCAACGCCAGCACTGAGAGGAACACCGGAGCCAATGAGGATGAACGACTTGACCAAGAACCTCCTGCTATGGGTGGTCGTCGCCGTCGTGCTGATGGTGGTCTTCCAGAGCTTCTCGCCGAAGTCCTCCGGAGCCGGCGCGCAGGGTGCGTCGTACTCGCAGTTCCTGGACCAGGTGGACAGCGGCAACGTGCAGAAGGTCGCCTTCGGCGGCGACATGCGCGGTGGCACCAGCCAGCTGACCTACACCACCCGCGGCGGGCAGACATCCACCATCACCGCACCGTTCGATCGCGACCTGATCAACGTGCTGCGCACCAAGAACGTGGAGATCGTGCAGGAGGAGCCGTCCAGCGGCATCTCCCTGGGCGCGATCCTGATGAATTTCCTGCCGGTCATCCTGATCATCGGCTTCTGGTTGTTCATCATGCGGCAGATGCAGGGCGGGGGCGGCGGTGCCAAGGGCGCGATGTCCTTCGGCAAGTCGCGCGCCAAGCTGCAGGGCGAAGACCAGATCAAGGTCACCTTCGCCGACGTCGCCGGCTGCGATGAGGCCAAGGAAGAAGTGGGCGAGCTGGTCGACTTCCTGCGCGACCCGTCCAAGTTCACCAAGCTCGGTGGCAAGATTCCGCGCGGCGTGCTGATGGTCGGGCCGCCGGGTACCGGCAAGACGCTGCTGGCCAAGGCCATTGCCGGCGAAGCCAAGGTGCCGTTCTTCTCGATCTCCGGTTCGGACTTCGTGGAAATGTTCGTCGGCGTCGGCGCCAGCCGCGTGCGTGACATGTTCGAGCAGGCCAAGAAGCATGCTCCGTGCATCATCTTCATCGACGAAATCGACGCCGTCGGTCGCCACCGTGGCGCCGGTCTGGGCGGCGGTCATGACGAGCGCGAGCAGACCCTGAACCAGCTGCTAGTCGAAATGGATGGTTTCGAAGGTGGCGAAGGCGTGATCGTGATCGCCGCGACCAACCGCCCGGACGTGCTGGACCCGGCGCTGCTGCGTCCGGGCCGTTTCGACCGCCAGGTCGTGGTTGGCCTGCCGGACGTGAAGGGCCGCGAGCACATCCTGAAGGTCCACATGCGCAAGCTGCCGCTCGCCGACGATGTCGAGCCGATGGTGATCGCGCGGGGTACCCCGGGCTTCTCCGGTGCTGATCTGGCCAACCTGTGCAACGAGGCGGCCCTGTTCGCCGCGCGTGGCAACGAGAAGGAAGTCCGCATGGACCACTTCGACCGTGCCCGCGACAAGATCCTGATGGGTGCCGAGCGCCGCTCGATGGCCATGAGCGAAGAAGAGAAGACCCTGACCGCCTACCACGAAGCCGGCCACGCCATCGTCGGCCGCCTGGTGCCCGAGCACGACCCGGTCTACAAGGTCACGATCATCCCGCGCGGCCGTGCGCTGGGCGTGACCATGTACCTGCCGGAAGGCGACAAGTATTCGATGAACCGCGTGGCGATCAAGTCGCAGCTGTGCTCGCTGTACGGTGGTCGTGTGGCCGAGGAGCTGATCTTCGGTGCCGACAAGGTCACCACGGGCGCTTCCAACGACATCGAACGCGCCACCAAGATGGCCCGCAACATGGTCACCAAGTGGGGCCTGTCCGACCAGCTCGGCCCGATCGCCTATGGCGAAGAGGATGACGAGGTGTTCCTGGGCCGATCGGTCACCCAGCACAAGAGCGTGTCCAACGACACCGCGCGTCGCATCGATGAGGAAGTGCGCAAGATCCTCGACGAAGCCTACGCGCGCACCACCGAGCTGATGACGGCCAACCTGGACAAGCTGCACGCGATGTCCCAGCTGCTGCTGCAGTACGAGACGATCGACGCGCCGCAGATCGACGCCATCATGGAAGGCCGCGATCCGCCGCCGCCGGCCGGCTGGAGCAAGTCGAACAAGGATGGTGGCAACGACAAGGGCGGCGACGCCCGTCCGCTGCCGCCGATCGCGGGCCCGGCCGAATCGCACTGACGGCCCGCTGCGCGTGACACCAGACGAGGCCGGGGCAACCCGGCTTCGTCGTTTCCGGGCTACCGGCCCATTCCGAAGAACCGAACTGACGCTGGAGCCCGCATGTCCGCCCCGAAGCCCGAACCGATTTCCCACACCGCCGAGATGGTGATCGCCACCGTGGTCGGCGTCGGTGTGGGCCTGGGAGCCGACAATCTGCTGCTGGGCTGCGTGGTGGGTATCGCCGTTGGCATCGTGCTGAGCATCGCCAAGACCCTGTACGTGGACCGCAAGCGCCGCCGCCGTTGAGGGGGTGTCGGCAGGGCTGCGCCCTGCACCCGCGGTAGTGCCGGCCGCTGGCCGTCAACCTCAACAGCAACAGCAACAGCAACAGCGGGCTTTGCGTAGGATGGCGGGGCGGTGTCGTAGTGCGGGCGTGCTGCACGTACGTCCCTGTAAGCTTTGGAGCCGGATCCATGCGGCTGACACCCTGCCCTCCGACACCACCCCACCTCTGACAGATTCCTGCTGCTGTTGGTGGCTGTCGACCTTGGTCGACACGGTAGATCCACGCCATGCGTGGATGAATCTCTGTCAGATATCGAAATCAATATGGGGTCAGATCCGTTTTCCTCCGGAAAACGGATCTGACCCCGGTATTTGTTCCAACAGATCGCGGAAATCTGTCGAAAGCGGGGTGGGTCCGGTTGCGGGAGTGTCCGCGGCATGGATGCCGCGGCCAAGCCCCCATGGGTGAGGGCGCTTTGCTTGCGAAGCACTGCTTCGCAAGCGCCCGAACGCACAGCCGCCAGCGGCTGGGCCGGACCGCGGAGCGGGGTTCACGGCGTCTCCCGCAGCCGGACCCACCCCGCCTACCCTCAGGAAACCAGCTTCTGCTGTGGCCTGGGCTTTTGCTGTGGCCGTTGCCTCTGCGGGTGCAGGGCGCAGCCCTGCCGAACTAAACTACCCACCGTTGTCCCTGCAGGATTGCCCATGTTCGATACCTCGCCCCAGCTCGACTGCGCCGGCCGCATCCTGCGCCTCGACCGTGCCCAGGTCATGGGCATCGTCAACGTCACCCCGGACTCCTTCTCCGATGGCGGCGCGCACGACACCACCGAGGCCGCAGTCGCTCATGGCCTGAAGCTGGTCGAGGAGGGCGCGGACCTTCTCGATATCGGCGGCGAATCGACCCGGCCGGGCGCTGCGCCGGTATCGGTGGAGGAGGAACTGCGCCGGGTGATTCCGGTGATCGAGCAGCTGGCCGCACGCACCCGGGTGCCGATCAGCATCGACACCTTCAAGCCGGAAGTGATGCGCGCGGCCGTGGCGGCTGGCGCTGGCATGATCAACGACATCTTCGGCCTGCGTCAGGAAGGGGCGCTGGACGCCGCCGCTGCAACCGGCGTGCCGGTGGTGCTGATGCACATGCAGGGCGAGCCAGGCCACATGCAGGTCGATCCACATTACGACGACGTGGTCGCCGAGGTGCACGGCTTCCTGGTGCAGCGTCTGTTCGCTGCCGAGATGGCGGGCATTGCGAAGAAGAACCTGCTGATCGATCTCGGTTTCGGTTTCGGCAAGACCACTGCCCACAACATGACCCTGCTGGCACGCTCCGAGCGGTTCCTGGAGCTGGGCGTGCCGATGCTGGCCGGCCTGTCGCGCAAGCGCAGCCTGGGCGAACTGACCGGTCGCGATACGCCGTCCGAGCGGGTAGCGGCCTCGGTGGCCGCGCACCTGATCGCAGTCCAGCGTGGCGCGCGCATCGTACGCGTGCATGACGTGGCGGCCACAGTTGATGCGCTGAAGATCTGGCAGGCGGTGGAAGCCGTACCGACGCCGCGCGCCGACGCTGCGCCGACGATCCGCTGGCCGGACGAAGACTGATGGGCATCGACCGGCGGCCGCTGGCGATCGCCGTGATGGGGCCGACGGCCAGTGGCAAGACCGCCACGGCGATCGCCCTGGCGCGGCAGCTGGACGGTGAGATCGTCAGCGTCGACTCGGCACTGGTATACCGCCACCTGGACATCGGTTCGGCCAAGCCCGATGCGACGGAGCGCGCGCAGGCGCCGCACCATCTGCTGGACCTGCGTGACCCCTGGCAGACCTACTCGGCGGCCGAGTTCGCCGCCGATGCCGGGCGGGTCGTGGCCGACATCGTGGCGCGTGGCAGGACGCCGATCCTGGCCGGTGGCACTGGCCTGTACTTCCGGGCGCTGCTGCAGGGCCTGTCGCCGATGCCGGAGGCCGACCCGGCAATACGCGAAGCGCTCAGCGCCGAGGCGGCCGAGCGTGGCTGGGCGGCACTGCACGCCGAGCTGGCCAAGGTCGACCCGGCCGCCGCCGCACGCATCCATGCCACCGATCCGCAACGCATCCAGCGGGCGCTGGAGGTCTATCGCCTGACCGGTATCCCCATTACTGAATGGCAGCGCCGGCCGGGCGTAGCGCCATTGCCGGTGCGCACCCTCAAGCTTATCCTCGCCCCACGCGACCGTGCGGTTCTTCACCAGCGCATCGAGGCGCGCTTCGACGCCATGCTGGGGCAGGGGTTTCTCGACGAGGTGCGGGCATTGCGCGCGATGCCGGAAATGGCTGCCGTGGCGGCGCCCCTGGACCTGCCGGCAGTGCGTGCGGTCGGCTATCGGCAGGCCTGGGAGTACCTGGACGGGGAGGAGGATGCCGCCCGTTTCCGTGACAAGGCGATCTTTGCCACCCGGCAACTGGCCAAGCGCCAGCTGACCTGGCTGCGCGGCGAGCTTGATGCGCGCTGGTTCGACCCCCATGTTGATGGTGAGCGCTTGGCCAGCGCGGTGTCGACCTTCGTCGCACGCTGAATCCCCGCCAGCCGTGTAACATCATCGGTCGGCGGGCGGCTCGGGGGCCGCGGCAACCGTCGGCAACCCAATAAGAACAATAATCAGGAGTGTGCAATGTCCAAGGGGCAATCGCTGCAGGATCCTTTCTTGAACGCACTGCGGCGCGAACGCGTGCCGGTTTCGGTGTACCTGGTGAACGGCATCAAGCTGCAGGGCACGATCGAGTCGTTCGACCAGTTCGTGGTCCTGCTGCGCAACACGGTCAGTCAGATGGTCTACAAGCACGCCATTTCCACCGTCGTTCCGGCACGCAACGTGAAGGTCGGTCCGGGCGGCGGTTACGTGCAGTCGGGTGAAGGCGGTCAGGCAGGTGATGAAGCAGACGAGTAATACCGGAGCGGTGAATGTTTGACCGCTCGAAAAAGGGTGAACACGCCCTGTTGATCCAGCCCCATTTCGGCAAGCTGGAAGACGATGTGCTCGAAGAATTCGGTGATCTGGCCCGCTCGGCCGGGGCCAGCATCGCCGCGACGATCACTGCGCGCCTGGACCGTCCGAATCCGTCGACCCTGATCGGCAGCGGCAAGCTGGACGAGATCAAGGCTGCGGCCGACGCCAGCGGGGCCGACCTGATCCTGGTCAACCATGCGTTGAGCCCGGGCCAGGAGCGCAACCTGGAACGTTTCCTCGAGCGCCGGGTGATCGACCGCACCGGCCTGATCCTGGACATCTTCGCCCAGCGTGCGCACAGCCACGAAGGCAAGCTGCAGGTCGAACTGGCACAGCTGCGCCACCTGGCTACGCGGCTGGTGCGCGGCTGGACCCATCTGGAGCGCCAGCGCGGCGGTTCGATCGGCCTGCGCGGCCCGGGTGAAACCCAGCTGGAAACCGACCGCCGTCTGCTGCAGAAGCGGGTGGAGCAGCTGCAGAAGCGCCTGGAAAAGGTGGAAGTGCAGCGCACCCAGATGCGTCGTGCGCGTGTGCGCAGCGAGCTGCCCCGTGTGGCACTGGTGGGCTACACCAACGCCGGCAAGTCGACCCTGTTCAACGCCATGACCGGCGCCGAGGCCTATGCCGCCGACCAGCTGTTCGCCACGCTGGATCCGACCGTGCGCCGCATCGCGGTGCCGGGCGGCAACGTGGTGCTGGCCGACACCGTTGGCTTCGTCCGCGACCTGCCGCATGACCTGGTCGCTGCGTTCCGCTCGACCCTGTCCGAGGCGCGCGAGGCCGATTTCCTGCTGCACGTGGTCGATGCTGCCGACCCGCACCGCGAGGAGCGCATCGCCCAGGTCGACGAGGTGCTGACCGCAGTCGGTGCCGGTGACCTGCCGCAATTGCTGGTGTTCAACAAGATCGACCGCATTGACGGCGCCGACGTGCGCCACGACGGCCAGGACGGTATCCCGGATGAGTCGCGTCGTGAGCGGGTCTGGATTTCCGCGCGTGACGGGCGGGGGCTGGAGCTGCTGCAGGCGGTGCTGGGCAAGCGCCTGGGCCTGCAGCATGTCTCCGGCGAACTGCGCCTGCCGCCGGATGCCGGCCGCCTGCGCGCGCGCCTGCACCAACTGGAAGTGATCCGTAGCGAGCAGGCTGATGAAGACGGTTGGCTGTTGCAGGTCGACCTGCCGATCGCCGAAGCTGAGAAGCTGGCCGCCAGTGCCGATGGCGCCCCGATCCGGGCGCTGCTGCCGGAAAAACCGCCGGAGTGGTGAGGTAGCGGCCGATGCCCGGTAGTGCCGGCCGCCGGCCGGCAGCGCAACCATCCGGATGGGCGCGACATCTGGCTGTCATCTGCGGTACAACGTGCAGGTTCTTCACCCCACCGTCATGCCGATGTCCATCCCCACCGACGCTGAACTCAATAGCCAGTCCGCCGCGCTTGGGCAGCGCCTGGAGCAGGCCTCGCTGCAGCTGGTGACCGCTGAAAGCTGCAGTGGTGGCTGGATTGCAAAGTGCATGACCGACATCGCAGGTTCGTCGGCATTCTTCGACTGCGGCATGGTGGTCTACAGCTACGAAGCCAAGCAGCGCCTGCTCGGCGTGCGCGCACAAACGCTGGAGCAGTTTGGCGCAGTCAGCCGCGAAACCGTGCTGGAAATGGTTTCCGGTGCGCTGGTCAACTCGGGTGCCGGCATCGCGGTGGCGGTGACCGGCATCGCCGGTCCCGGCGGTGGCAGCCCTGGCAAGCCGGTCGGCAGCGTCTGGATCGGCTGGAAGCGGCGCGGCGGCTACGCCCGCGCCGAGCTGTTCCAGTTCGAGGGCGACCGCGAAGCCATCCGCCGGCAAACCGTAGCGGCGGCATTGCGCGGCATCGACGCCCAGCTGTGACATGCTGCTCCGGTAATCGTCCGGAGCACGCATGATGTGGGAAACGTTGGGCACGGTCCGCGACCTGGGCCGACTGCAGGAAATTGCGGTCGTCCTGATCCGCTATGGCTTCGGTGACGTGGTGCGGCGCATCGGCCTGGCCACCACGCTGGAGCGCGCAGGGCGCCTGTTGCACTGGAACGAGGATCGCCAGGAACTGCTGCGGATGACCGCGCCGGTGCGCGTACGCAGCGCGATGCAGGATCTCGGCCCGACCTTCGTCAAGCTCGGGCAGGTGCTGGCGACGCGCGTTGACCTGCTGCCGCCGGAATGGATCGCTGAACTGTCCGAGCTGCAGAACGCGGTACCCGCGCTGCCGTATGCCGATATCCGCGAGCAGCTGGAGGCCGACCTGGGTGCCTCGCCTGCAGACGTGTTCGCCTTCCTCGATGAAATCCCGATGGCCGCCGCATCGCTGGCGCAGGCCCATCGTGCACGGCTGCACGACGGCCGCGAAGTAGTACTGAAGGTGCGCCGCCCCGGCATCCGTGACGTGGTTGAAGCCGACCTGCGGTTGCTGGCGCGCCTGGCCGAAATCGTCGAGGCGCGGCTGCCGGACCTGCGCCGCTATCGTCCGGCCGAGGTCGTGCAGCAGTTCACCGTGTCGCTGCGACGCGAGCTGGATTTCGCCGCCGAATGCCGCAACGCCGAGCGCATCGCGCGCAACTTCAACGGCCGTGACGACATCCTGATCCCCAGCGTGCACTGGCAGTGGACCTGTGAAAGCCTGAACGTCCAGGACTTCGTCGACGGCATTCCCGGCCGTGACCTGGCCGGCGTCGATGCGGCGGGCCTGGACCGGCGCGAACTGGCTCGGCGCGGTGCCGGCATCGTGCTCAAGATGGTGCTGGAGGACGGCTGCTTCCACGCCGACCCGCACCCCGGCAACATCCTCTACCTGCGTGACGGCCGCATCGGCGTGATTGATTTCGGCATGGTCGGCGCGTTGTCCGAAGTGCGCCGCTTCCAGGTCGCGCAGCTGCTGCACGGGCTGGTCGAGCAGGATCCGCAGGGCGTGGCCGATGTGCTGCTGGACTGGGCCGGCGGCGTGGAAGTTGACGAGAACCGCCTGCAGCACGACATCAGCCAGTTCGTCGACCAGTATCGCGGCGTGCCGCTGAAGGACCTGCGCATCGGCCTGATGCTGGGCGATATCACCCAGCTGCTGCGCAGCTACAGCCTGACCCTGCCGGCCGATCTGGCGCTGATGATCAAGGCCTTCCTGACCCTGGAAGGCATGGGCCGCCAGCTGGACCCGGATTTCGACATGGCCAGTGCCGCGCGCCCGTTCCTTGAACGGGTGGTGCTGCAGCGCTATGCGCCCAATGCGCTGCTCAAGCGTGGCCGACGCAGCCTGCTGGGCCTGGTCGACTTCGCCGGGGAATTGCCGCGCGACCTGCGCAAGCTGGTCCAGGCCGCACGCCGCGGCCGCCTCCAGCTGAAGGTGGAAACCACCGCGCTGCAGGGCTTCGGCGAACAGGTGAATCGGGCAGCGAACCGGCTGGTGATGGGTATCGTCACCGCCGCGCTGATCATCGGGTCCTCGATCGTCATGCACAGCGTTGGCGGGGTCTCCAGTCGCTGGCTGCTGGCGCTGGGGGTGTGCGGGTTCATCGGCGCCGGCTTCTGTGGCGTGTGGATCCTGTACTCGATATGGAGGAGCGGCAAGCATACCTAGTGTGCTTGCCGCAGCGGTTCCCCACTGGAACCGCGGAATCGCTGCGCGATTCCGGTAGGGCCAATCGCTGGTCGGCTGCTTTTTGCCTTTGCCGCCCGGCCATTGGCCCAACTGCCGAGCATGGCGCGGCACTACAGACCCGGCACTTGCAGTTGTGCGCATTAGTAGTAATACTACTAATCATGGACCTGACCGACACCCAGCAGGCGATCCTGCAGTTGATCGCCGAGCGTATCGAGAGCGAAGGCGCACCGCCGTCGCAGACTGAAATCGCACGTGCGTTCGGCTTCAAGGGCGTGCGCGCGGCCCAGTACCACCTGGAAGCCCTGGAGCAGGCCGGTGCGATCCGTCGCATCCCGGGCCAGGCTCGCGGCATCCGTCTGGTGCAGGCACCGCCGGTCGAAAAGCTCGCCGAGCCGGGCCTTCCGGACAGCGTGCTGCGCTTGCCGGTGCTGGGCCGGGTCGCTGCCGGCCTGCCGATCGGTGCCGACATCGGCTCCGACGATTTCGTGGTGCTGGACCGGGTGTTCTTCTCGCCAGCGCCGGACTACCTGCTGAAAGTGCAGGGCGACTCGATGATCGACGAGGGCATCTTCGACGGTGACCTGATCGGCGTGCACCGTACCCGCGACGCCCGTTCCGGGCAGATCGTGGTGGCCCGCATCGATGACGAGATCACCGTCAAGCTGCTGAAGATCGCCAAGGACCGCATCCGCCTGCTGCCGCGCAATCCCGATTACAAGCCGATCGAGGTGCTGCCGGACCAGGATTTTGCGATCGAAGGCCTCTATTGCGGCCTGCTTCGGCCCAATCGTTGACCCGCTCCATAGTGCATTACCCCGCGGTCTTTTGTGGCGATTCTCTGGTTCCACTGAGGTTGGTACGGATGTCCGATAATTCTTTTCAGAGCGCCGGGCAGAATCTCAGCCTGTGCGATACGTCCGACTTAAAGTGAACCCATGGCAAAGAAGACCCCCAAAGACAGCACCCCCAACGACATGACCTCTGCAAGGACCAATACGATGGACGAGAACAAGAAGCGGGCCTTGGCTGCTGCTCTGGGCCAGATCGAGAAGCAGTTCGGCAAGGGCTCGGTGATGCGCATGGGCGACCGCGTGGTCGAGCCCGTCGAAGCCATCCCGACCGGTTCGCTGATGCTCGACATCGCACTGGGCATTGGCGGTCTGCCGAAGGGCCGTGTCGTTGAGATCTACGGGCCGGAATCCTCGGGCAAGACCACCCTGACCCTTCAGGCCATCGCCGAATGCCAGAAGATGGGCGGTACCGCGGCCTTCATCGATGCCGAGCACGCGCTTGACCCGATCTACGCCGCGAAGCTGGGCGTGAACGTGGACGACCTGCTGCTGTCGCAGCCGGATACCGGTGAGCAGGCGCTGGAAATCGCCGACATGCTGGTCCGTTCGGGCTCGGTCGACATCCTGGTGGTCGACTCGGTCGCCGCGCTGACCCCGAAGGCCGAAATCGAAGGCGAAATGGGTGACCAGCTGCCGGGTCTGCAGGCCCGCCTGATGAGCCAGGCGCTGCGCAAGCTGACCGGCAACATCAAGCGTTCCAACACCCTGGTGATCTTCATCAATCAGCTGCGCATGAAGATCGGCGTGATGATGCCGGGCCAGAGCCCGGAAACCACCACCGGTGGCAACGCGCTGAAGTTCTACGCCTCGGTCCGCCTGGACATCCGCCGTATCGGTGCGATCAAGAAGGGCGATGAGATCATCGGCAACCAGACCAAGATCAAGGTCGTCAAGAACAAGCTGGCGCCTCCGTTCAAGCAGGTCATCACCGAGATCCTGTACGGCGAAGGCATCAGCCGCGAGGGCGAACTGATCGACATGGGCGTGGATGCCAAGCTGGTCGAGAAGGCCGGCGCCTGGTACAGCTATGGTGAAGAGCGCATTGGCCAGGGCAAGGACAATGCCCGCGGCTACCTGCGCGACAACCCGACCGTCGCCGCCAAGCTCGAGGCCGAGCTGCGTGAGAAATTCCAGCCGGCCGAAGCGGCCCGCGAGGAAGGCGACGACGAAGGCGACGACGAGTAAGGCTTGCTGTGGGGCAGGGCGGCGCCGTCAGTGACGTCGCCCTGTCCCGCAGGTTCGAATCGCCCAGGGATGGGCAGGGCGCCAAGGACGGCGCCACCCTTGGAGCACCGATGTCCGACGCCGAAGACATTCCCACCGGCCGCAAGCGCCGGCAGCGTGAGCAGACTCCCGTCCAACGGGCGCTGGGCCTGCTGGTCCGCCGCGAGCACTCGCGCAAGGAACTCACCCGCAAGCTGACCGCCCGTGGCATCGAAGACGAAGCCGCGCAGGCCGCTGTCGCCAAGCTGACCGAGGCGGGCTGGCAGGATGACACCCGTTTTGCCGAGAACCTGGTGAGGATGCGCGCCAACACCGGTTATGGGCCGATCCATGTCCGCGCCGAGCTGGGGACCCACGGCCTGGACAGTGCCGCGATTGCTGCAGCGATGGACAGCTACGAAGGCGACTGGCAGGAGAACGCCCGTGATCTGGTCCGCCGACGCTTTGGCGAGGCCGGTCCGCAGGACCTGACGCAGCGGCGCAAGGCCGCCGATCTGCTGGCCCGACGGGGCTTCGACGGCGACAGCATCCGCCGTGCGACCCGCTACGACCCGGATGACTGAGACTGGCGGCGCCGGGCCTGATACCCTTTAGGTTTTCGGCGGTCCCTCGCGACTCTGGCCAACACGGCCGGTGGTCAGGGTCCGCCGGCCCGCAGACTGCCAGCCCCCAATGAACGCATCCGCCAAATTCACGACATCCCAGATCCGCAGCGACTTCCTTGAATTCTTCAAGGGCAAAGGCCACACCATCGTGCCCTCGGCGCCGCTGGTGCCGGGCAATGATCCGACCCTGCTGTTCACCAACTCCGGCATGGTGCAGTTCAAGGACGTGTTCCTCGGCGCGGAGAAGCGTAGCTACGTGCGCGCGGCCGACGTGCAGCGCTGCCTGCGCGCGGGCGGCAAGCACAACGATCTCGACCAGGTCGGCTACACCGCACGCCACCACACCTTCTTCGAAATGCTGGGCAACTGGTCGTTCGGCGACTACTTCAAGAAGGACGCGATCGCCTGGGCCTGGGAACTGCTGACCCAGGTCTGGAAGCTGCCGGCCGAACGCCTGCTGGTCACCGTCTACCAGACCGATGACGAAGCCTACGAGCTGTGGCGCGACATGGTCGGCGTGCCGGAAGAGCGCATCGTGCGCATCGGCGATAACAAGGGTGCGCCGTTCGCTTCGGACAACTTCTGGCAGATGGCCGACACCGGTCCGTGTGGTCCGTGCACCGAGATCTTCTACGACCACGGCGACCATATCGCAGGCGGCCCCCCGGGTTCGCCGGATGAAGACGGCGACCGCTTCATCGAAATCTGGAACCTGGTGTTCATGCAGTTCGACCGCCAGCCCGACGGCACCCTGGTGCCGCTGCCGGCGCCGTGCGTGGATACCGGCATGGGCCTGGAGCGCCTGGCTGCGATCCTGCAGCACGTGCACACCAACTACGAGATCGACCTGTTCCAGGCGCTGATCCGCAAGGCCTCCGAGCTGACCGGCACCGCCGACCTGGAGAACAAGTCGCTGCGCGTGATTGCCGACCACATCCGCGCCTGCTCGTTCCTGATCGTCGACGGCGTGCTGCCGTCCAACGAAGGCCGGGGTTACGTGCTGCGCCGTATCATCCGCCGCGCCCTGCGCCACGGCTGGATGCTGGGCGTGCGCCAGCCGTTCTTCAGCAAGCTGGTGCCGACGCTGGTCGAGCAGATGGGCGAGGCCTATCCGGAACTGCCGGCGGCGGTGGACACGGTCACCCGTGCGCTGCAGGCCGAGGAAGAGCGTTTCGCCGAAACCCTCGATGCCGGCATGAAGATCTTCGAAGACGTGGCCGGCAAGGCCAGCAATGGCGTGATCCCGGGCGTTGACGCCTTCCGCCTGTATGACACCTATGGCTTCCCGCTCGACCTGACCCAGGACATCGCCCGCGAGCGCGACCTGACCGTCGACATCGCCGGCTTCGATGCCGCGATGGAGCAGCAGCGCGAGACCGCGCGCGCGGCCGGCAAGTTCGGTGGCGGCGTGACCCTGCCAGCCGAGCTGGTGGCGACCCTCAGCCCGACCCAGTTCCTGGGCTACGACCGCCTGCAGGCCGACGGCCTGGGCGTGCTGGCCCTGCTCAAGGACGGTCGTCCGGTGCAGTCGGCCGATGCGGGTGACGCAGTCATCGTCATCACCAACCAGACCCCGTTCTACGCAGAGTCCGGCGGCCAGGTCGGCGACACCGGCGTGCTGACCGGCAACGGCGTGCGCCTGGTGGTGGAAGACACCCAGAAGTTCGCCGGCCAGTTCCATGGCCATGTCGGCACCCTGTCCGGCGGCGGCCTGAAGGTCGGCGACGTGCTCTCCGGCCAGGTTGATGGCGAGCGCCGCGGCGCCACCATCCTCAACCATTCGGCCACCCACCTGCTGCACGCCGCCCTGCGCGAAGTGCTGGGCACCCACGTGCAGCAGAAGGGCTCGCTGGTCGCCCCGGACCGCCTGCGTTTCGACTTCTCGCACTTCCAGCCGATCAGTGCCGACGAACTGGCGGTGATCGAGCGCAAGGTCAACCAGCAGGTGCGCGCCAACAACGCCGCCGAAGTGCACACCATGGGCATGCAGGAAGCGCTGGACTTCGGCGCGATGGCCCTGTTCGGCGAGAAGTACGGCGAGCACGTGCGCGTGCTGAAGATGGGTGACTACTCCACCGAGCTGTGCGGTGGTACCCACGTCAACCGTACCGGCGACATCGGCCTGTTCAAGATCACCTCCGAGGGCGGCGTCTCCGCGGGCGTGCGCCGCATTGAGGCCGTCACCGGCCAGGGCGCGCTGGACTACGTGGACGCCGAAGAGGCCCGCCTGGCCGAGGCCGCTGAGCTGCTCGGCGGCAGCGCCGCCGACGTGGTCGAGAAGATCCGTGCCCTCGGCCAGCGCCAGAAGCAGCTGGAGCGCGAACTGGAGGCCGTGAAGGCCAAGGTTGCTGCGGGTGCCACGGCCGACCTGTCCGGCCAGGCCGTCGAGGTCGCTGGCGTGAAGGTGCTGGCTGCCCGCCTGGAGGGCTTCGACGCCAAGGCCCTGCGTGACGCCATGGATCGCCTCAAGCAGCAGCTGGGCGACGCGGTGATCGTGCTGGCCGGCGCCCAGGACGGCAAGGCGGCCCTGGTCGCAGGCGTGAACGGCAGCGCAATGGGCAAGGTCAAGGCCGGGGAACTGTTGTCCCATATCGCCGGTCAGATCGGGGGCAAGGGCGGCGGACGCCCGGACCTCGCCCAGGGTGGTGGCGAGGACGGGCCCGCCCTTGCCACTGCGCTGGCTGCCGTCGTCGAATGGGTCAGCCCCCGCCTGTGATGAACCTGGCCGTCCCCCTCCTTGTAGGAGCGGGACGGCTGACGGTACCATTGCGAATCTTTTCCCTTTGTCGTGGTAGCGCTTCTTGACGGAGCGTCAAGCCGGTGGGGGATACCCTTCCACACGGTTCCATGGAGACTTACAAAAATGTTGATCCTGACTCGCCGCGTCGGCGAAACCCTGATGATCGGAGACTCGGTGAGCGTCACCGTGCTTGGCGTCAAGGGTAACCAGGTGCGTATCGGCATCACCGCGCCGAAGGACGTCGCTGTGCATCGCGAAGAGATCTATCAGCGCATCCAGCGTGGTGATGAAGCCGGTGGCACCGGTAGCGAAAATTCTGCCGAATAACGCTTTACCTTCGCACTCGATTAACGTTATGATTCACGCCCCGCTGAGGTGCGACGCACCAGACGCGGAGAAAACCCCGGAGTGATGCCCGAGTGGCCGAAGGGGCTCCCCTGCTAAGGGAGTATAGGGTCAAAAGCTCTATCGAGGGTTCGAATCCCTCTCACTCCGCCAGATACAAAGAAGCGCCTGCAGATCCTCGATCTGCAGGCGTTTTTCTTTGCGCGGATGCAGGGTCCCGGCGTGCCATCCAGCGATCATAGATCGCTGATGGCGACCGAATCAGGCTCTCCTCAGAGCTTTAGCGTCACACCCACCTGGAAGCCCCGCCCCGGCAGCGGCGCGATGTACTTCAGCGGCGAGTTGTGTGGACGCGCTTCCTCATTGAGCAGGTTGCTGCCGTTGACGAACACTTCCATGCCGGCGATGTAGCTGCTGCGCACCGGCAGTTCGCGGCTGACCTGCAGATCAACCAGGTTGAACGCGTCCAGCGGGATTTCCTCGCTGACGTTGCGGCCGAGGTACTTCTGCGTGTCGTAGTAGGTGCTCGACAGCTGCGCCTTCCAACCTTCGCGCTGCCATTGCAGGTTGGCACCGTAGCGGTTGGTCGGCATGTTCGGGAGGTACTCGCCATCGTTGTGGGCGCGCAGCGGATCGGGGTGGTCGGCCTTGTTCTTCACCAGATCGGCGAAGGCAGAGATGTTCAACGTGCCATACCGGCCCAAGTCCAGCACCTGAGATGCGTCGATCTCGAAACCCTTCACCGTGGTGTCGGTCTGCTTCCAGTACTTGAGCGGCAGACGGTTGGCGGTCTGCAGGCCGGAATGGCCGAGGTAGAGATAGTTCTCGTACTTCATCCGGTAAGCGGTGGCCGACAGCTCGAAACCGCCGATGTGGAACAGGCCGGTCAGCTCCAGGTTCTTCGCGCGCTCAGGCTTGAGGTTCTGGTTGCCTTCTTCCTGGGTCATCACCGAATAGTGTGCGTTGCTGGCATACAGCTCGTTGATCTCCGGTGCGCGCTGCGAGGATGCGTAGCGCACCTTGGCGGCGAACAAGGGGCCTAGCTCGACATACGATCCGAGGGTGTAGCTGTTGAGCCGGTAGTCGCGGTCCTGCAATTTCGTGTTGGCGGCATTGCGCGCTGTCTTGAAGCGGCTTGGTTGCAGGTCATGGTCAACGCGCTCGTGGCGCACGCCTGCATCGAAACTGGCCCAGCCGAAGTCCAGCGTCTCCTTCAGGAACACCGCGTTGCTGCGGGTGTCGACGTCGGGCAGGTAGCGCAGTGAACCGCTGCCGGTGACCTGGCGCGACTGGTGGCTGAAGCCGAGCAGGCCGCTGAGCGGACCGATGCGCTGATGGCTCAGAAGCAGCTCGGCCTGGGAGCTTTCGAAGTCGTAGTCATTGGCCTTGGATGCACCGAGGCGCTCGCCCGACGTGTTGTCCAGCCTGGAAACTCGCAGCTCCGCGCGCTCGAACCACGGCAGCGGATCGCGCAGCAGGGCGTCCAGCGCGTAGCGTTCCTGCTTGATCACCACGCCCACCGGCAGGCCATCAGCATAGTTCGAACCGAACGACAGGTTCTGCATCGAGAATCCCGGCACGCCGTATTCGCTGTCCTTGGCATCGATGCTGACACCCACGTAGCCACGGTCGAAGAACAGCGTCGAGCCGAAGGCCACCTGCGAGTTGCGTGCGTAGCTGTTGCCCAGCCGGTGATGGTAGTCGGGCGTGACATCGTTGTTGATCTGCTTCTGCACGTACGACGGCGTGCCGGGCACGTAGGCCGGGTTGGCCGGATTGATGTAGGTGCGGTGCTGCCAGACCGAGGTCGGATGGTTGGTGTAGAACGAGAAGTCACCATCGGCCCAGTCCGGATTCTCGCTCATGAACTGGTCGATGTAGGGCTGCGAGGCCTTGTTGTAGATCTGCTGGACGCGCGCCTCTTTCTGGCAGCTGTCGGCCAGCGCCGAGTTGACGCCGCCGGTCGGCGGGAACAGGCGGGTGTTGCAGACGTCGGCCTTGCTGTTGCCCGGGATGTCGTAGTGCGAGATGCGCTGGCGCGAGACCTGCAGGTTGGTCGAGAGGTTGCGCTGGTTGTTGAAGTTCATGCGGAAGCCCTGCGCGTCGGCGGCATTGAAGCCCTTGCGCAGGACCAGCTCCATCGACTGCTCCGTGTCTTCCAGGCTGCGCGGGATGAGGCCCGAATCGATCTCCACGCTGCCGCCGATCGCATTGCCGCCATAGCGCACGGTATCGGAGGACTTGTTGACGATGACGCTGCGCACGAACAGTGGATCGAACGGAATGTTGATGTCGCCGCTGATCGCGTTCATGCCGAGAATGGACTGGCCATCCTGCAGGATCTGCACGCGGTTGCCGCTGAGGCTGCGGATGACCGGGGCGCCCGCGTTCGGCCCGAAGGCGCTGCTCTGCACGCCGGAGACATGTTCGAGCAGGCTTCCGAGGGTACGGTTCTGCGCCTGTGGATTGTCGACGGTGACCCGGCTGTCGACGCGCGAGGGCGGGGAGGCCTGGACCTGGAGGGTGGGAAGGGTAGGCGCGTCCGCAGCGTGGGCGGTGTGGACAGCGAGCAGGATGGCGGCAGCAAGCAGGTGGCGACGCATAGCAGGACTCGTGAAATAGGCGTGAAATGTTATAACGTAACGATCTGTATCGACAAGGACGTGATGAGGCCTTGCCGCCAGACCTGAATCGCGGGAGGCGCGAACGAGGTTGCCGCGCGTTCAGCGCCCTGCCTTGTGCGGGGCCCCGATGCTGTGCACGATCCGAAGCGCTGCGCCCCACAACGCGTCACGCAGCACCTTCTTCACTGGAACGGAGCAACGTATGAAGCTGTTGTCCGCTGTGTTGTTGTGTGCGTGTTCGCTGCCGGCCGGGTTGGCGCTGGCGGTGGAAGCGTCCCCGTCGCCGCTGCTGGGGCGTTGGTCGCTGGACACCGCGACCTCGGCACTGCCCGAGGCGCAGCGTCCGAAGCGGGTGGTGCTGGAGTTCAAGGACGCCGGTGGTGGGCGCTGGAGCTCGCACGTGGATATCGTCCTGCATGATGGCAATACCATGAAGTCCGACGGCACGCTGGCGCTGGACGGTACGCCGGGCCCTTTGTCCGGTACCTATGGCGCGGACAAGGCCAACCTGAAGCTGCCGGCGCCGAACACCCTGGTGATGCAGCTGGTGGACCACGGTACGCCGGCCTCCACCCGTATCTACACCGTGGCCGATGACCAGGCGACGATGACCGAGACCAAGGCGTTCTACGCTCACGACGGGACGCCGATCCTGCAGACCAACCTGTTCAAACGCATGCCGTAGCGATCCTGCGTTCACCACGCCCGCACAACGGGCGTGGTGAACACCGCCGCCTTACACCGGGGCCGGGTCGCGCTTGCCGGTGTCGATGCCATACCTGCCCATGGCGTCCTGCATCCAGCACGCAGCACCATGACCATCACGTTCCAGCGGATCATCGCGTTCAGGCGGCGCTCGACGGCCAGGTCGCCCGGATAGGCCGGCTGGCGTTCGGGCGGGATGGTATTGACGTAGGCCGTCCATGCGCAGGTATGCAGGTCGCCGTGCTGCGGGGCGTCCAGCCCGCTCAGCTGATCGATCAGGTAGTGCGCGCGTGGCCGGCCACCGGCCTGCATCACCGCCTGCAGCGATTCACGCCACTCCCGCGTTTCCAGCGGGTCGGTATCGAAGGGGATCAGAAATTGGTTCATGACTGTCTCCGGAGGGCGCCGCTCGGACGTCTGCCTAGGCGACAACACCATCAGGGCGCACAGCACTGGAGCGGGGTCGCCACGGCAATGCCGTGACGCGAAGGGCGGACGTGGCAGCCACCGAGGAGACAAGCGTAGGCCCGTCCTCGCGCCTTCGATAGGCGGGCCCGGCTTCGGTTTCTGGCAAGCAAGAGTTGGAGCAGCGCGCCGTATCGTGCGCCGACGTGCCGGGCGGGGAATGCCTGGTGCGTTCGTCTGCTGCAACGCCCCTGTCATCAATGGCCGTCACCCTGCTGGGCTTTCCAGCCTCGGGGTGGTTGGCCGGCCGTGAACAGCGTGAGGATCTGGGAGAAGAGCTACGAACTGCGGCGCCGGCTGCTGCGTGGCTTCTTCCTGCGTCGCGGTTCGGCCAGCGAGGATGCCGAAGACCTGGCGCAGGAGGTCTACCTGCGGCTGCTGCGCAGCACCGGCGAGGATGCCGACGCGGTCGAGAACCCGGAAGCCTACCTGTTCACCGTGGCGGCCAACCTGGCGCGCGAACATGCACGAGCGCGGTCGTCGCTACCGCCGCTCGAGGACGTCGATCTGCTGGCCGAAGTGCTGAAAAGCGAAGAAGACATCGAGGGCGAATTCGAGTGTGCGCAGCGCTGGAACGATATCCGCAGCACCATCGCGCGGTTGCCGGCGACCACGCGCCGGGTGATGGAGCTGCATTACCGCGACGGGCTGGACTGCCCGGGAATCAGCCAGCAGCTGCAGGTGTCGGTGCACATGGTGCGCAAGCATATCGGCAAGGGGCTGGAGGCCTGCAGGAAGGCGCTGGGCGCCAGGGAGCTCACATGAATCGGTATCCATCACGCAGGCCTGACGACGCGATCGAACGTGAGGCGGCGCACTGGTTCCTGTGCAATCGCGAGGGGGGGCTGGACAAGGCCGGGCGTGTCGCGTTCCTCGACTGGATGAAGCGCTCGCCCGAGCATGTTCGCGCCTACATGCGCGCGCTCGCGTTGCACCGGCAGGTGGGCGAGGCGCTGCAATCGCCGTTGGCTGATGCGGCGCTGGTGCCACCGCAGCAGGTCGCCGCCAAGGTGGTGCCGCTGTTCGGTCGTGCGCACGCGCCGCCCCGCGCCGCGCTGCGTCGCGGTCGCGTGCGCTGGTGGACGGTCTCTGCCGCGGCCTGTGTTGCCCTGCTCGGCGTGGGCCTGGTTTCGCAGATGATGCCCACCCAGCAGCTCTACAGTGCCGGGCATGGTGAACTCCGCGACCTGGTGCTGCCCGACCAGACCCAGGTGCGGCTCAACGCGGACAGCCGACTGCGGGTACGCATGAGCTGGTTCAGTCGAAGGGTGGAGCTGCTGCAGGGGGAGGCCACGTTCGACATCGCCCGCGACCGCCGTCCGTTCGAGGTGGAAGTGAACGGCCTGGAGATCCGGGATATCGGCACTGTATTCGATGTATCGCGACGGCTGCAGAGCACCCGCATCGGCGTGGTCTCCGGCGAGGTCGAGGTCTGGAGCCAGGGCGCGGGTGCCCGCCGCCTGGCCCAGCTGGAGCAGGGCCGGGTGGTGCAGGTCGACGCGCGAAGCCATGCCGTCGAGCCAGTGGACATGCCGCTGTCGATGCTGCTGGACTGGCAGCAGCGCAAAGTCTCCTTCCTCGATGAGCGGCTCGATGAGGTGGCAGCTGCCTTCAACCGGCACAACCAGGTGCAGGTGCGCGTGCTGGACGAAGGCGCAGCATCGGCGCGGTTGTCCGGCAGCCTTGATGCGCATCGCATCGGTGCGCTGCAGGCCTTCCTTGAACGCGACCCACGCTTCGTGGTGAGGCGCGAAGGCGACACAGTGCGGGTCGGCAGTCGCTGAGGCCCGTGTGGTCGTGGACTGTCAGAAAAAATTCATCGAATCCCTGTTCTCCACTTCGGTGGATGCGGGCTCTTACTTGGGAGAAGCCGCTGCCAAGTCACGCGGCGACCTCGCAGCCTTTTCTCTTCCAAGGACCCGTGATGCGCAACACGCTCTACCTGTCGATCATCCTCGCCCTGTCTCCCTGCAGCGTGCCAATGGCGGCCGCGGCCGCGGCCACTGCCGATGGCCTTGAAGCCCGCGTGTCGGCGGCGATCGCGGCGCAACCGCTGGCACGTGCGCTTGAGCAGCTGTCGCGCAGTTCCGGCGTGCAGTTCCTGTACTCGGGCAGCGGTGAAGCGCACATGGCCGGGGCTGTGCCGCGGGGCGCCACCGTCAAGCAGGCGTTGGACGCACTGCTGGCGGGTACCGGCCTTGGCTACACCGTGGTGGATGGCAATGTCATCGCCATCGATCCGGCACCCGCACGCAATGCGCCGAAGCCAGCCGCGCCGATGCCGCGCGAGGCCGGGGCGGTGCTGGCGCCGACCCTGGGCACGGTGAAGGTGATTGCCGCGCATGAGGTCATCGACCAGAAGAAGTCGTCGCCGGTGATCAAGGATTCGGTGGTCTACGACGAGATGGACAGCTACGGCGACGAGACCTTGGCCGAGAGCCTGATGGCCGCTCCAGGCCTGAGTGCAGTGGAGGATGCCGGCGAACCACGCTATGTGACCGTGCGCGGCGTGCAGGCCAACCTCAACTACACCACCATCGATGGCATCGCGATCGCCAGCGTGGGGGGCAGTGGCTCCGGGGAGCGCATGAACAATCTGCAGCTGATTCCCAGCGACATCGGTACCCGAACCGACATCTACAAGAGCTTCAGCGCGGAGCAGGCACCGGATGCGATCGGCGGTGTGATCGACATCATCAGCCGCAGCGCCTTCGACCGGTCGGGCAGGTACGTGTTTGCCGATGTGGCAGGCATCTATTCCACAGCCGAGACCAACGTCGAGCGCAGTGCCGGCGGCAACCACGAGACCCTGGGCCATTTCGGCAAGAGTGCCAAGATGGTGTTCTCCAACCAGTTCGGCGCCGACCAGGAATTCGGCATCGTTGCGGTGGCACGCTATGAGCAGCGTTCACGCAACAGCGTCAAGCGCTGGGTGGAGTCGAACTACTACTACAACGACGCTGGAAAATACCTCACCGACGGCACCACGGGTCCGGACGAGGCCAAGGGTTGGAACGGCCTGCGTGCGCCTGGCAACTTCAGTACCGGCACCTATACCAACTTCATCACCAACTTCGGTGGCTCCGCCAAGCTTGAGTGGAAGCCCTCGGATGATCCGTTCTACGCATCGCTGCTGCTGTACTCGTACCGGTTCTACGAGAACTCGACGATGAACAAGACGGATCTGTATGGCAACGCCAAGTTTCCGATCCGCAACCAGACCGAGGACAGCGGTACCACCCAGATCAACAGCATCTACATCAAGAACCGCCACGACCGCTGGGACCGCAGCAACCGTGGCGCCATCGCCAGCTTCAACTGGGACATCGGCGACCGTTCGCGCCTGACCCTGCGTGGTGGCCACACCGAAGAGACCTTCCACAACAACCAGGTCTACTGGGGCGTGCGCGCCTATCCAAGCAATCTGTTCGTCGACTACGAGAATGACAGTCACGGGTTCCCAAACGCGGTAGCGGTTTCTGATTCCAGCCTGCTGACCAGCTCCGCGTTCAAGCTCAATCCGGCGCAGGCCTATGTCTCCCCACGCGATGCCAAGGAGAGCATCGACAACCTGCGCGCGGACTTCAGCTACAACATCGACGCCGATGCGCGTGGCTTCGGCCTGGCCACCGGCGCCGAGTACCGCCACCTGAAGATCTGGCAGGACATCGACTTCGACTACTTCAAGAGCAGTGCCACGCTCAACGATTACCTGTATCCGGGTTCGACGCTGCTGGGCAGCGTGCCGGGCTTCCCGCTGATCGACAACCGCAAGTGGAACGAGGAACTGCTGCCGAAGCTGGGCAACAACAATGCGGCGTATCCGAATGCCAACTTCACCAGCGACTACAAGTACGTGGAGGACATCACCAATGCCTATGTGTCCGCTCACTACGCCTGGGACCGGCTGCTGCTGATCGGCGGCCTGCGTTACGACCACACCCGCTTCAATGCCTACAGCCCGTTCAGCGATGATGGCGGCAGTACGTATACCTCCGCCTTCCGCAACACGAGCGGTGGCTACAACAACCTGCTGCCTTCGTTGAATGCGACGTTCAAGCTGAGCGAGGACCAGCGCCTGCGCTTCTCCGCCAGCCGTACGCTGGGCCGGCCGACGCCGAGCAACATCGCCCAGGCCACCAGCACCAGCTGTGGCGATGACGAGGAGGGCAGGGGCTTCTGCACCATCAAGCAGGGCAACGCCAACCTGCAGCCGCGCCGTTCCACCAACGTCGACCTGGCGTGGGACCTGTATTTCAACGGCAACAATGGCCTGGTCTCGGTGGCGCTGTTCGACAAGGTGATCAAGGACGATATCTACACCCTGACCACGTTCGAGAACGTGGGGGACACCCGCTACCGGGTCACCCAGCCGATGAACACCGACGAGTCGAAGCTGCGTGGCGTTGAGTTCGCGGTGGCCAATCGCAATCTGCAGTGGGGCCGCCAGCGCTTCGACATGTACTTCAACGCGACGCGTCTGGAAGGCCAGACCAACTACCGCATCACCGATGGCACCGAGCGGCGCCTGGACCGCCTGCTGTACCAGCCGGACTGGTCGCTCAATGGGTCAGTGATCTGGCGCATGCCGTGGAAGAGCTCGCAACTGCGCCTGTCCGGAACCTACCGCAGCCGGATGCTGGTCGACTTCGGTGACACCGAATGGCTGGATTCGTACTACGACCCATACATGACGTTCAACATGGCTTTCAGCCACAAGGTCGGCAAGCACGTAACGCTGAAGTACGAGGCCAAGAACCTGTTCAACACCCAGCCAACCTACAGCACCGGTCCGAACGGGCGTTTCCGAACCGAGATCGACGACTACGGCCGCTTCTTCTATTTCCACATCATCTACAACTGAGGGGGCATCCGTGGAGACGATCAATCGCAGGCGATTCCTGGCCTTGGCCGGCCTGTCGGCCGCAGGGGCCTGGATGGGCACGGCGCGCGCACTGGCCGCGCAGACCGACGCCACTGCACTGAACCCACGCAACCTGCTGGCCTCGCCGCGCTTTGCCAGCACGCCCTTCACCCTGGGCGTGGCCTCTGGTGATCCCTCGGCCGATGGCATGGTGCTGTGGACACGGCTGGCGACCGAGCCACTGGTGTTCGGTGGTGGCATGCCGGCCCGGCCGATGGTGGTCGAGTGGCAGCTGGCAGCAGACGAAGGCATGCGCAAGGTGGTACGCCAGGGTTCGGCCCTCGCGCATCCCGAACTCGGCCACGCGGTGCACGTGGAGCTGGACGGGCTGGCGCCCGGACGGCCCTACTGGTACCGCTTCACCGTAGGCGGCCACGCCAGCGCAGTGGGTTGTACGCGCACGCTGCCGTCAGCCACGGCAGCGGTGGACCGGGTGCGCTTTGTGGTGGCTGGTTGCCAGCACTACGAAGAAGGCCACTACACCGCGTGGCGACGCATCGCCGAGGAACCGCTCGATTTCGTCTTCCACTATGGCGATTACATCTACGAAGGCGAAAGCCAGCCGGGCCCGCGGAAGATGAACGGCCAGCCGTTCACCAACCTGCGCAACCACGTCGGCCCGCAGATCTATACGCTGGATGATTACCGCCGCCGCTACGCCCAGTACAAGAGCGACGCCGACTTGCAGGCCGCGCATGCGTCGGCCCCCTGGTTCGTCACCTTCGATGACCACGAAGTGGACAACAACTGGGCCGGCGCCGAAGACCAGGACGATACGCCCAGCGAAGTGTTCCTGCTGCGGCGCGCGCAGGCGTTCCAGGCCTACTACGAGAACATGCCGCTGCGCCGTACGGCATTCCCGCGCGATGGCCACATACAGATGTACCGGCGCGCACGCTACGGCACGCTGATGGATCTGCACCTGCTCGACACCCGCCAGTACCGCAGCAAGCAGGTGAACATGGCGCTGCGTGAGGAGGTGGAATCGCCGGAGCGCAGCATTGTGGGGGCGAAGCAGGAACGCTGGCTGTTCGACGGCTTGGCCGATGCGGCGCCGCGCTGGCATACCATCGCCCACCAGGTGGCGCTGGGCAACTACATGCGCGAGAAGGACGGGGTAGTGCAGTCGTCCGACGACCAGTGGTCGGGCTATCTGGACAGCCGCCGACGCCTGCTCGATCACATCCAGAAGGTGGGCTTCGGCAACGTGGTGACCGCTTGCGGCGACGCGCATCGCCACTACGCCAGCGATCTGGTACAGGACCACCGTGACTCGGGTGTGGTCTCCAGCGAGTTCCTCGCCACCTCGATCACTTCCGGTGCCGACGGCCAGGGCGTGGACGCGTATGCCATGAACCAGCTTGCGCACAGTCCCTACCTGAAGGCGACCACCGACAAGCGTGGCTACGTGCTGTGCGATGTCACCCGCGATGCGTGGATCGGCGACATGAAGACGCTGGATACCGTAATGCAGCCGAATGGCGCGCTGCAGAGCTGGAAGCGCTATGCGGTGGAGCACGGCCGGCCGGGGCTGCAGGAGGCCTGAATCTGCCGATCTGCCCCGTAGAGCCGAGCCCATGCTCGGCTGCTTCTCGCCCTGGTCGCATTGCCCCGACAAAGCAGCCGAGCATGGGCTCGGCTCTACAGAGGGCTCCTCAATCGTGCTCGAACCGCAATGGCTCGCTGCCCATTGCCGGGTCACTGGTGCCGGGGCGCCCATCCTCGGCGCGGCCGGCCAGTCGCAGTGCACTGTCGCCCGCACCGATGCGCAGGTCGTACCACCCTGCGGTGGGCGCCGCGTCCCACGCCACCGTGGCCTCAGCATGCGCCGGCAGCACCAGCGCCTGCTCCGGCATGTGCCCGGCATAGGCGCCGGCCTGCACCCGCACATTCTGCGCGCTGTTGTGCAGATTGCGCAGCTGCAGCCGTAGCTGGCCGTCCGCGCGCTCGATCGAAGCCTGCACGGCAGGCGCCTTGACCGCACCCTGGAAGTGGCGGTGGAAGCCGTTCGGACCAAGCAGCCAAAGGTCATAGCGACCCTGGGCGTCCAGCGGCCAGCGCTCGCGCAGTGGCGTACCTGGCAGCAGCGTGTAGCGGCGTGGTACCGCATCCAGCCGCAGCCGATCGTAGACATGCAGCACGGCCGCCGCGCCTTCGCAGGACAGCGTCAGATCCACACCCGAGGCATCGACTGCGGCAATCGATGCCTGCGGACGATAGGGCAGGGCGCGCGCCGGGCGTACACCGCTTTCCTGTTTCGCTGGTTTCAGCCCCTCTGGCAGCGTGGGCACGGTGCGTCCCGGCAAGGCAGCGGCGCGTGCGGCAACCGCACTCACGTCGGGCAGGCCGCGGACGAACGGGCGGGTATCGCGCTGGGCAAAGTCGAACGCAGTGCTGAGGTCGCCGCAGACCGCGCGGCGCCACGGCGAGATGTCCGGTGCGGCCACGCCAAAGCGGCGCTCGATCAGCCGTATGACCGAGGTGTGGTCGTACACCTGCGAATCGACCCAGCCGCCGCGACTCCACGGCGAGATCACGTACAGGGGCACGCGCGGTCCCAGACCGTACGGGCGCCCGCGCAGTTCGGCGAGATCGTACTTTTCGTCACCCGGTGCCGGGTGCCGGTGGTACTCGCCTTCGGTGCTGACCGAGGATACACCCGCCCAGCCACCGTCCACCGGCGAAGGCGGGGCAGGGGGCGGCATGTGGTCGAAGAAGCCATCGTTCTCGTCGAACATCAGCAGCAGGGCGGTGCGGCTCCACACGTCCGGATCGGCGGTCAGCGCATCCAGCACGCGTGCGGTATAGGCCGCGCCCTGTGCCGGGCTGGACGGGCCGGGATGTTCGCTGCCGGCCGCGTCGGCGATGATGAAGCTGACCTGCGGCAGGCGCCCGTCAATGACGTCCTGGCGCAGCTGCGTCAGGCCCCGCGTGCTGACCCCGCGAGCGCGCAGCTGCGGGTCATGCCCTGGCGCCGCGCGGTGTGCCTGACGGAAGGCCTCGAAACCCGCCAGCGGGTTGTCGGTGAAGTTGTCGGCCATGTCCTGGTAGATCTGCCAGGACACGCCGCCCCTCTGCAGGCGCTCGACATAGCTGGTCCAGCGGTACGACGCCGGGTGCCCACCCTGTTCAGGGAAATTGTCGTGCGAGTTGGCGATCACCGGGCCACCAGCGTGGGCCTGCGGATCGTTGTGGCCGGTCCACAGGAACACCCGGTTCGGGTTGGTGCCGGCCTGCATTGCGCAGTGGTAGGCATCGCAGATCGTGAAGGCATCGGCCAGCGCGCACTGGAACGGCAGGTCGCTGCGCTGGAAGTAGCCCATCGAATGGTTCTGCTTGGCCTTCGGCCATTGCCCCATGCGACCTTGGTCCCAGGCGCGCTGCGCATCGGGCCAGGTATGCGGCGTGCCTTCCACGCGCATGTAGCCGAAATGCGCGGCGGTATCCAGCGGGAACGGCGCGATCGCGCGCTTGCCGCTGGCATCGGGCTGCAGCCACAGGCTGCGGACGCGGCCACCAGCTTGCAGCGCGGCGGCCGGGGCGACGAACCGATCACCGAAGCCACGTACGCCCGGCAGCGTGCCGAAGTAGTGGTCGAACGAACGGTTCTCCTGCATGAACACCACGATGTGCTGCAGGTCTTCCAGGCTGCGCGTCTGCGCGGCGGGGGCGTTCGCGGCGGCCCGGGCGATGCTGGGCAGCAGTGGAGAAAAGCCGGCGGCAACGCCGGCCTGCAACAACCGGCGTCGGCCGATATCGGTCACGGGCTCACTCACAGGTCCACGCGGAAAGAGATGCCGACGGTGCGCGGAGCGCCGATGAAGGCGTTGTCGCGGCCGTCCACCCCTGCAAGATACCGCTTGTCGGTGAGGTTGCTCACCACCAGGTTGGCGCCCATGCCCTTCAGGCGCGGCGACAGGCCTTGCAGGTCGAAGCCGATGTTGGCGTTGAACACGGTGGCCGACGGCAGCTTGTTGACGTTGGCGGCGTCGAGATAACGCGTGCCCAGGTAACGGCCGGACAGGCCGAAGTTCCAGTTCTCACCCTGCCAGTCCGCCGACAGGACGAGGGTCTGTTCGGGCTGGCCGATCACCTTGGCGCCGTCGACGATGCCCAGCTGGGTATCACGCGCGGCATCGCCACTGCCCAGGTACTTGGAGCGGTTGTAGGTATAGGCGGCGTTGAGGCGCCAGCCGTTGTCCCAGCCATAGCCGAACGCCGCTTCCAGGCCGTTGCTTTCCACGCCGCCGAAGTTCTCGTAGACACCGTCGGTCTCGCCCAGGTAGTCAATGCCGCTGACGAAGCCGGCCGGCAGGTAGACGATGCGGTTGTCGAACTTGATGTTGTACAGCGTGACCGAGGCGGTCAGCGGCCAGCGGCTGATGCGCATGCCCACTTCAATGTTGTCGGCGGTCTCCGGCTCGACGTTGCGGAAGCGCTGCGGGTCGGTCTCGCCGAGCACGCCGGAAGGAATCGCGGCGAAGTTCTGCGAGAAGCCGGCGAACAGCTCCATGCCTTCCACGCCCGGCGCCCAGGTCAAGCCGGTGGACAGCAGCGGGTCGGACCTGGAATCGGATCTGACGTGCTCGCTGGCACCGATCACGCGGCGGCGCGACTGGTCGACGAAGAACTGCTTCACGCCCAGGCGTGCGCTGAACGGCCCGAACCTCGCCACGTCCTCGACGTAGTACATCTGCTCGTCAACCTTGTACTTGTCCTCGAACTGTACCCAGTACGGCTGATGGTCGAAGGCGATATCCTGGCCGACGTTGAGCAGGCGATGCCAGTCGCGGCGTGCCGATCGGTCCAGCTTCTCCACCCACAGGCCGCCACGGATCGTGTTGTCGACCGTGCCGAAGGTCTGCCGCCACTCGACGTCGGCGGTCACGCCCATGCGGTCGTTGTCGTAGTGGGTGTGGCGATACGACTGCGCGCCCAGCACGTTGCCGGCGTAGCAGTTCGGATCATATTCGGCAGTGAAACCCAGCCGCGGTGTGCAGTTGGCCAGGCGCTGCGCGGCGCTGCCGTCGGGATTGACGAAGAAGATCTGGCCACGATTGCTGCCGCCGTACACGGTCTTTCCACCGATGTACTCCGATTCGGGGCGGCCGGCACCGTCATCGCTGACCTGCGCCAGGTACGGTGGCAGCCAGTCGCCGCGGCCTTGCATGCGGTGCCCGTAGGCGGCCACCGAGGCCTTGAAGCCGTTGCCAGCGTCGAAGGCCGCGCGCAGGTAGCCGAAGGTGTTCGCGCGCAACGCACGCGAGCCGGAACGGTAGTTCTGGTCCAGGTAGGGAATGCCGGTGAGGGTACCGACCAGGTTGTCGCGATCCGGATTGGTCGCGAAGCCCTTCGGTGAGACGCTGGTGTATTCCGGCTCGTCCGCATCGTTGTAGGACAGGTAGCCGGTCAGCGTCCAGCGGTCCAGTTCGGTGATGAACTTGCCGGCGATGTGGTCGTTGCTGGCGTGCCCGGTGCCGTCGATCCAGTCGTGCACCTTCGACGAGGAGGCGCTGACCCAGGCGCGGGTGTGGCCGCCGAGCAGGCCGGTGTCGTAGCGCACGTAGTACTTGCGCGCATCGTTGTCACCGGCACCGACCACGAAGCGCAGGCGGCTGTCCTGCAACGGGTCGCTGGTGAGGAAGTTGAGCGTGCCGCCCAGCGCTTCGTTCGAGCGCGAGGAGATATCGGCGGTGCCCTGGCTGACTTCCACCGTTTCCAGGTCGAGGGTGTCGATGTAGCGGTTGGCCAGCGAGCCGCCGCCGTAACCGGAACCGCCGTTGGGCAGGCCATCGATGGTGGTGCCGATCTGCTGCGTATCGCGGTTGGTGACGAAGCCACGCATGCTGATCTGCGTGCCCCACACCGATGAGCCGGTGGCATCGGCTTCGCTGACCACCACGCCGGGCACTTCATTGAGCGCGTCGTTGACGCTGCTCATCACGGTCTGCCGGTTCAGCGTTTCCGCGCGCACCGCCGTCTTGGCGTAGCTGGTGGCCTGGCCGATCACCTGTACCTGGTCAAGGGTTCGCGCATCGCTGCTGCGCGCTTCGGCAGTCTCGCCCTGCGGTGCTTCGGCCAGGGCGTCCAGTGCGGGGGCGATCAGCAGGGCAAGCAGCGAGACACGGGGAAAGCGCGCAGACGTTCGCATCGAGACCGGACCTTCAGCAGAGGGAAGCCCCGGAGTGTCGGCAGCGCCAATGACATCGGCATGACGCGAAGATGCAGGAACCGTGTTGTGTGACGGCCCGCAGCTGCTGCCTGCATCAGTACCGCGCGTCCTTGGGTTTCGGGTCGCGCGGCCAGTCCTTGCCCTTGTTGGCGAAGTCCGGCCGCGGCTGGTTGATGAAGTAGCTGGCGATGTCCACCGCATCCTGGTCGAGCATCACCTGCTGCCCCAGCGGAGGTTCGCGGGTCACTGCCGGTGGCATGTTGTGCTTGACGAAACCGGCCGCCTTGTACAGGCGCGCCATGCCGGCGCCGATGTTGAAACTGTGGTCGCCCCACAGCGGCGGGAAAGCGATGTCACCACTGGCGTCGCGCCGGCCTTCGCCGTTGTCGCCGTGGCAGGCAGCGCACTGCGCGGCGTACAGCGCCTGGCCGCGGATCGGATCCGGGGCCAGCGTGCTGTCGATGGGCCCTTCGCTTGGCGCGGCGACTTTTGCACCGTCCGGCACTGCACTGTTTAGCCACGCCATGTAGTCGAGCATCGCGCGCATCTGTGGCGCGTCCTTCGGCAGCGGCTTGCCGTTCATCGAACGCTGCAGGCAGCCATTGATGCGTTCGGTCAGGCCGATCACCTTGCCAGGCCGCGGCATGTAACGCGGATAGGCGCCGCCACCGGTGTTGAAGTAGTGGTTGCCGAAGGGACGCTTGCCCTCGGCCATGTGGCACGAATTGCAGTTCAGATCGTTGCCGACGTTGTCCGGCAGCAGTCGTGCGGTTTCGTTGAGGATGCGGCGGCCGAGCATCACCGACTCGGCATTGCCGAGCCCGGCGATTTCTTCGGCGCTCGGCGCATGGTAGGCGCCGACCACCTTGCCCTGTGCATCGAGGATATCGATCGTGCCGGTCACGGCGGCATCCAGATCCGGGTACAGATGACGGTAAGCGAGGGTACCGGCGCCGGCCAGCAGCACCAGGGTGATCGCACTGCCGATCAGCAGGCGGGAACGCGTGCGCGAACGCTTCATTGTGCGGCCTCCTGCGGAACGTAGTGCACCGGCTTGTCGCGCACCACCCGGCGCATGCGCGCCACGTCGACCTCGCTCACTGCGCTGGCCTGATTGCCCCAGCTGCTGCGGATGAAGGTCAGGATCTGTGCCAGCTGCGCATTCGGCAGCTGCTCGAAGCCTGGCATGGTGAAGGCCATGCGGTCGTGCGGGGTCTGTGGCGTGCGGCCGCCGATCAGGGTCACCTGCACCAGCGAGCTGGGATCGTCGGCGAACACGATCGAGTTGCCGGCCAGGGCCGGATAGACGCGAGGCATGCCGCGGCCGTCGGCGCGGTGGCAGGCCTGGCAGTGCTCGGCATAGGCCAGCGAACCGGCCACGCGGTAGTCGCCGCTGCGCAGTGCGGCGGTGGTGGTGTCGGTGCCGGGCGACCACTGTGCGCTGCGTCCTTCGCGGGCGGGCAGCTGCTTCAGGTAGCGTGCCATCGCCAGCAGGTCCGCGTCGGACAGGTACTGCGTGCTGTGCTCGACCACATCGGCCATGCCGCCGAAAGCCGCCGAACGATCGGTGCGGCCGGTGCGCAGGAAGTCGACGATCTCGCCTTCGCTCCAGCTGGCCAGGCCGGTCGATTCGTTGCGCAGGTTCTTCGCGTACCAGCCTTCCAGCACCGAACCGGACAGGAACTGGCGGCTGCCATCATCGGCCATCGCCTTTTCCTGGAACGCCAGCCCGCGTGGCGTGTGGCAGGCACCGCAATGCGCCAGGCCTTCCACCAGTTCGGCACCACGCTGCTGGCCGGCGTCCAGCGACGGATCCGGGCTGAAGCTGCGTGGGCGTGCGAACAGCAGTTGCCACCATGCCAGAGGCCAGCGCATGTTGGCTGGCCATGGAATCGTGCTGTCGGCGTTGTCCTGCTTCACCGGCTGCACCGAGCCCATGAAATAGGCGTACAGCGCCTTGATCTCGGCGTCGCGGGCAATCACGTACGAGGCGTACGGCATTGCCGGATACAACGGCTGGCCATCGTGGCGGATGCCACGGCGCACCGCGCGTTCAAAGTCGGCATAGTCGTAGGCGCCGATGCCGGTTTCCGGATCGGGGGTGATGTTGGTCGAGTAGATCGTCCCCATCGGCGTCTGCATGCCGAGGCCACCGGCGAACGGCTTGCCGCCCGGCGCGGTGTGGCAGGCCGCACAGTCGGCGGCGCGCGACAGGTACTGCCCCTGTGCGATCAGCGCCGGGTCGTGGATGTCGACCTGCGCGGCCTGCCGAGGTGCGAACCAGTAGGGCGTGCTGCGGGCGATGCCATAGGCGGCGGCCAGCGCGGCGGCCAGGGCAATGGCGAGCTTGAACGAGGTGCGCATGGGGGCACTGTGGACAAGCATGCCGGCGTATTCATTGATCCGGATCAATGCCGAGGTCGATCGCGCCATTGTGACAACCTGAATCGATCCCGCATTGTCATCAAGCCGTCATCCACGCGCGATAGATGGCCCACGCCCGCGTCGTTAACCTGCCACGCTGTCGCATCCTTTCCCGATTGCCCATGAAGCGCCTGCTGCTGTTGTTGCTGGCGTGCGCCGGCCTGTGGCTGGCTGCATGCTCATCCTCGATCAACGCCTCGTCCACCTCGCTTGCCGACCGGCTGATCGCGCCAGGCGGCGTGTCGACCCTGCTCGATCGCCCGCGCATCGCCGCGGCCATTGCCGGGCTGCCCAACCGCCATGGCTTCGCAGCGGGTCGCGATGGCGTGCCGATCTTCTGGCGCGCGTTCGACCCCGGCGACTACGGCGCGCACTACCACTACCTTCCGCAGCGTCATGAGAACGGCCTGCCTCTTGATACCGGCCTGAGTCTGGCCGTGCCGCAGCCGTTCCGCGCGCAGGCGCCACGCGGCACCGTGGTGCTGCTGCACGGGTGGATGATGAATGGTGATTCGATGCTGCCATGGTCGCTGCAGCTGGCCGAGTCCGGCTACCGCGTGGTCACGCTCGACCTTCGCAACCATGGCCAGTCCGGTGCAGGTCCGTCCGGCTATGGCACCTATGAATCGGATGACGTCGTCGATGTCATCGGCGAGCTGCGCGCGCGCGGCGAAGTGACCGGCCCGCTGTACCTGTTCGGTGTGTCCTATGGTGCGGCCACGGCGGTGTTCACCGCCGACAAGCTGGGTGACCAGGTAGCCGGTGTGGTGGCGATGGAATCGTTCGCCAATGCCGGTGCGGCGATCCGCACGATGATCCCGCACCTGATGGGACTGCAGCCGGAGGGGCTGAAGGCGCAGGCGGTGGCGTCGTACGCACGCTGGCGCTATGGGGGCCAGGACATCAACCAGGTGATCGCCGCCGCCAGCCGCCGTATCGATGTCGATCTGGACCGCGTCGACGTCGCGCGTGCGCTGGCCGATACCCGCGCCTGCGTGCTGTTGCTGCACGGTCAGGGTGACCAGCACATTCCGGTCAGCCAGGGCCGGCAGCTTGCGCAGGCCAACCCGCGCGCGCACTACATCGAAATGCGTGGAGAGGACCACATCACCCTGCCGCTGCGGCTGGACCTGCTGGCCGGCGTGGTCGATGACTGGATGGCGCGCGACCAGCGCCACCCGCAGAGCGCGTGCCCAGCCCCACAGCTGCCGGCCCAGGCCGAATGGCTGGCACACGGCTGAAAAAACGGGACGGAGGGGATTAAGTCGTTTGCAGCACACTCGGGGCAGGTGCGACTTAATCCCCTCCGTCCCCTTTTTCTGTCAGGCCACGCGTCGGGCCAGTGAGCGGGCGGAGGCGGCTACGCCCAGCAGCAGTACGGCGACGCACAGGAAGGCAAAGCCGAGGCTGGTGGCGTGCGCCACTGCGCCGATCGCAGCCGGGCCAGCGAGGATGCCGGCGTAACCCAGTGTGGTCACGGCAGTGATGGCGATGCTTTCCGGCATCACCCGCTGCTGGCCTGCCATCGAGAACAGCGCCGGCACGATGTTGGCGCAGCCCAGCCCGACCAGTACGTAGCCGGCCAGCGCCACCGGAAACGAGGGCACCAGCGTGGCCAGGGTGAAGCCGGCCGCGGCCGTGATACCGCCGAAGACCAGGGTGCGGGTGCGGCCGAGGTGCTCGACGATGCCGTCACCGAACAGGCGCATTGCCGTCATCGCCAGGGTGAACAACGCGAAGCCGGCGCCGGCTTGGTCACGCGGCACCTGCCGCACTTCGGCCAGGAACACGGCGCTCCAGTCCAGCATCGAGCCCTCGGCGAGGAACACCACGAAGGCCAGTACGCCGATGAACAGCACCACGTCATGCGGCAGTGCCAGCAGCGGGCCTTCGTGCAGGATCCGTTGCGGACGCCAATGCGGCGCCGACAGCATCGCAACCAGCAGAAGTGCCACCACCGAAACCAGCGCGGCCAGCCACAGCGGCGTGCCGAGGATCAGCAGCCCGGTCATGCAGCCAGCACCGACGAATCCACCGATGCTGTAGAAGGCGTGGAAGCCGGACATCATCGCGCGCCCGGCATCGCGCTCGACCGCCACCGCCTGCATGTTCATCGCACAATCCAGTGCACCGACGCCGGCACCGAACACGAACAGCGCCGCGCCCAGCGACACCGGCGAGGTTGCCAGCACCAGCAAGGGTAGGGCGCACAGCATCATCGCGCAGGTGATCACCATCACCCGGCGGCAACCCAACCGCCCCGTCAGTGCACCTGCCAGCGGCATCGCCAGCAGCGAGCCGAGCCCGAGGCACAGCAGCACGGCGCCGAGGCTGGCGTCGGTCAGCCCGGCCTTGGCCTTGGCGTAAGGCACCATCGGCGCCCACGCGGCGGTGGCGAATCCAGGAATGAAGAAGGCGGCACGGGTGGCGTGCTGCTGGGCACGCGGAGATGAAGGCGTCATGCGAGAGCGGGTCCGGATAAACACTGTCATGAAAGCGTTTCCAGTCGCATCGGGCAAGGGGCATTCGGGTCACCGAAGGCCGAATACGATTGCGGGCCGTCCATCAGGCGCAGCGGGCCCGGCGATGCCTTTCCGCATCGCCGGGCCACGTCTTCAGGACAGGGCGTGTTTACAGCGGCAGGTCGAACACCAGCACTTCGGCGTCGTTGCCGTTTTCCAGGGTCAGCTGGGCTTCGTCACTGACCTGCAGCGCGTCACCGGCTTCCAGGGTGATGCCGTTGACCTGCAGCTGGCCACGCGCCACCTGCACATAGGCGCCACGGCCGTTGCCGAGCGCATGGTGCAGCTTCTGGCCGCCATCAAGAATGGTGGCGAAGATGCGGGCATCCTGGTGGATGCGCAGCGAGCCCTCGGCACCGTCCGGCGAAGCGATCAGGCGCAGCTGGCCGCGCTTGCTGTCCGGCGTGAAGTGGGTCTCCTCGTAGGACGGCGCGATGTTCTCGGTGTCCGGGAAGATCCAGATCTGCAGGAAATGCACGGTCTCGTCGGCGGAGTGGTTGAACTCGCTGTGGGTGACGCCGCTGCCGGCGCTCATGCGCTGCACGTCGCCGTAGCGCAGCACCGAACCGGTGCCCATCGAGTCCTTGTGTTCCAGTGCACCGCCCAGCACGTAGGAGATGATCTCCATGTTGCTGTGGCCGTGGGTGCCGAAGCCCTGGCCGCCGATCACCTTGTCTTCGTTGATCACCCGCAACGGGCCGAAGCTGACGTAACGGGGGTCGTAGTAGTTGGCGAAGGAGAAGGTATGGCGCGAGGACAGCCAGCCATGCTCGGCCAGGCCACGGGTAGCGCTCT
This sequence comes from Stenotrophomonas sp. YJH_SMC_81, assembly GCF_059370875.1. Lineage (NCBI taxonomy): Bacteria > Pseudomonadati > Pseudomonadota > Gammaproteobacteria > Lysobacterales > Lysobacteraceae > Stenotrophomonas > Stenotrophomonas sp. YJH_SMC_81. The sequence goes on from NZ_JCAFUB010000004.1 coordinate 456,293, forward strand.
TGCGGATCTGCAGCATGAGGGAATCTCCTTGTTCGATGGTTTCGATGGGGCGGGGTGGACCAGTGACCGCTGTGTTTCCCCGTTGGAGAGAAGTATCCGCTTGCGTCCGGGGTTTGAAAAACGGATAGTTTTGACGACCATCATCGAAAAATTCGAATGCTTAAGCTCAGCCTCGATGCCCTGCAGATCCTGGATGCCATCGACCGCCGTGGCTCCTTTGCCGCCGCCGGTAAGGCCCTGCACAAGGTGCCCTCGACGATCTCCTATACCGTGGCCAAGCTGGAGGAGGATCTGGGCGTGCAGCTGTTCGACCGGGTCGGCCCACGTGCAGAGCTGACCGAGGCCGGGCGCGCGCTGCTGGACGAAGGCCGACACCTGCTGCGCGCGGCCCGCGAGCTGGAGCTGCGGGTGCGCCGGGTGGCGTCGGGTTGGGAGACCGAACTGACCCTGGCGGTGGATTCGGTGTTCCCGACCTGGCTGCTTGGGCCGGATATCGCCGCATTCCGTGAGGCCGAGGCACCAACCCGGTTGCGGTTGATCGGCGAGGCCCTGTCCGGCACCTGGGAGGCCCTGCTCGACCGCCGTGCCGACCTGTTGGTCGGCGCGCCGGGCGAAGGGCCCAGTGGTGGCGGCTATGTGGTCGAGCCGCTGGGCACGGTGGCGTTCGTGTTCGCGGTGGCACCCGATCATCCGTTGGCCAACGTGCAGGGCGTGCTGGGCCGTGAGCAGCTGGTCGAGCATTGCGCGATCGCCGTTTCCGATTCGGCGCGCAGGCTGCTGCCGCGCACGGTGGGCCTGTTGATGGGGCAGGAGATGCTGACCGTGCCCGACATGGCCAGCAAATTGAAGCTGCAGTGCGAAGGCGTGGGCTTCGGCTTCTTGCCCGAGCCATGCGCGCGTGCTGCGGTGGCGCGTGGCCAGCTGGTGATCCGCGAGGTGGAGGAACACAAGCCGGAGGAAACGTTCTGGCTGGCCTGGCGCACCGGTGAGGATGGCGCGGCACTGCGCTGGTGGCGCGAGCGCCTACGCAGGCCGGAGCTGCTGTCGCAGTGGTGGCAGGCGATGGCCAAGGGGTAGGGGATTGGCAGGGCTGCGCCCTGTACCCGCTACGATCCAGAGCAACAGCAACAGCAACAGCAACAGCAGAAGCTGGTTTGCTGAGGGATGGCGGGGTGGGTCCGGTTGCGGGAGACGCCGTAGACCCCGCTCCGCGGTCCGGCCCAGCCGCTGGCGGCTGTGCGTTCGGGCGCTTGCGAAGCAGTGCTTCGCAAGCAAAGCGCCCTCACCCATGGGGGCTTGGCCGCGGCACCCATGCCGCGGACACTCCTGCAACCGGACCCACCCCGCCTTCGACACATTCCTGGGGCTGTTAGTGTGTGTCGACCTTGGTCGACACGATAGATCCACGCCATGCGTGGATGCTTTTCGATCTTGATTCGAAATATTCGATTCCGACGGAGATTCATCCACGCATGGCGTGGATCCATCAGATCGCTGAAATCTGTCAGAGGTGGGGCGGCATGGGCAGGCAGGACCGTTGGCGGCATGGATGCCGCCATCGAGCCCCCATGGATGGGTTTACGGCGTGTCCTGCCTGCCCATCCCGCCCCGCCATCCCTCGGAATGCCAGCTGTTGCTGTTGCTCCGGCCGTAGCTTCTGCAGGTGCAGGGCGCAGCCCTGCCGAAAAACACACATAAAAAAACAGCAGGCCGAGGCCTGCTGTTTCGGTGTAATGGTGCGCCCGGAGAGATTCGAACTCCCGACCGCCTGGTTCGTAGCCAGGTACTCTATCCAACTGAGCTACGGGCGCCAATTACATAAACTTGTTGTGCCGACTGTGTATGGTGCGCCCGGAGAGATTCGAACTCCCGACCGCCTGGTTCGTAGCCAGGTACTCTATCCAACTGAGCTACGGGCGCGCGGTACACAATCAAATTTTAAAACATTTCCAGCGGCGGATGCTGAAAACCTGTCGAGTGGTGCGCCCGGAGAGATTCGAACTCCCGACCGCCTGGTTCGTAGCCAGGTACTCTATCCAACTGAGCTACGGGCGCCCTGCGACAGGAGCGGAATTATGCGGATGTCGGCGCACACCGTCAACAGTTTTGTGAAAATTTTCATCCAACTGAATGAAAAAGCTGTCCGCCACGGCATCCGGTGCCTTCAGCCAGGCGAAATGATCGGCGCGCGTGCCCAGTTCCTGCGCGGACAGCACGCGCAGCTTCGCGTCCACATTCGGCAGCTTTGCGAGCAACGCCTGCATCGATCCGGTCGGAGCCAACCAATCGTGTTCCATCAGTACGGCCTGTGCGCTGCCGTGCACGCGCGCCATCTGTGCGTCGAGGTCTTCACCCATGCCCGCGGCAGCGTAGTGGTTGTTCAGCCCGACGCGTGCCCAGTCGGCGATCAGTCCGCGTGCTTCGGTGCCACCGAAGCCGAGGCGACGGCCATGCAGCACGCCCTGGCGCTGCGCGATCCACGGCAGGAAGCGGTAGACCAGTGGCAGCAGCCAGCCGCGGTGGCGGGAATCCACGCCAGAACGGTGAGCCGCTGGCCGCCAACCACAAGTGATGGAAGTGCAGAGGGTTGCGGCCGGCATGCACGCAGGCCAGCTGCCCGCCCAGGCTGTGACCACCGATGATCCAGGGCAGGGGGCCTGCTTCCTCGTCTGCGGCCGCCATGACCGCTTGGCTGGCCGGCAGATCCTGCTCGAGTACCTCGCGGTAGCCCCAGTCCTGCGCGCGCGACGGGCGTAGCGAGCTGCTGCCGTTGCCGCGCCACTCATGCAGGTAGACCGCCACGCCCTTCGCTGCCAGCGCCTGTGCCAGCGGCAGGTAGTGGCGCGCGGCCACACCCAGCGCTGGCAGCCACAACAAGCGGGCGATGGGCTGTGCGGGCATGCAGGCCATCACTTCGTAGCGATGCCCGTCGCTGCACTGCACTGGAAGGAGGGCCGGCGTCAGGTTCATGCGTGCGGTGCCGCGCCGAAGTGGTCGAGCACCCGTACCTCGCTGCGGCCGGGGGCATAGCCCTGCTGCAGGCCGCGCGCAACGTAGTCGATGCCGGCTTCGCAGGCGTTGGCCAGGCTCAGGCCGTTGCACAGCTGCGCGGCGATGGCCGAGGCCAGCGTGCAGCCAGTGCCGTGTGCATCCAGCGGCAGGCGGGCGTGGATGAATTCTTCGCTGCTCACGCCGTCGAAGTAGCGGTCGATTACGCGGTTGCCTTCCTGCAGGTGGCCACCTTTCAGCAGCACCGCATCGGCACCCAGGTCGAGCAGGGCGGAGGCCACCTGTTCGGCGTCATCGCCGTTGCCGATCTTCCGTCCGGCCAGCAGCTCTGCTTCCGGCGTGTTCGGGGTGATCAGCGTGGCCAGCGGGATCAGCCGCTCACGCATTGCCTGCAGAGCGTTGTCTTCCAGCAGGCGCGCGCCGCTGGTGGCGACCATCACTGGGTCCAGCACCACGTGTGGCGGGTGATGGCGCTCCAACGCATCGGCGACGGCATTGATCACCTCGGTGTTGGCCAGCATGCCGAGCTTCACCGCATGGATGTCGAAGTCATCGAAGCAGGCATCCAGTTGTGCACGCAGGAAATCGATCGGCGGCACGTGCACGGCGATGACGCCACGGGTGTTCTGTGCGGTCAGTGCGGCGATCGCGGAGAGTCCGTGCACGCGATGTGCTGCAAAGGCCTTCAGGTCGGCCTGGATGCCTGCGCCACCGCCGGAGTCGGAGCCGGCGATGGTGAGGGCGGATACGGGAGTGGTCGGGCTCATCAGGCGATTGTGCCGTGGTCCCGCAGGGGAGGGTAGATCCACGCCATGCGTGGATGCCTTTGATCCGTCAGGCGGGGTCAGATCCCTTTTCAGCAGGAAAAGGGATCTGGCCCCCGCAGCGCGGCCCTCAATGCCGCCAACGCGCCCACTGCTGGTACACCACATAGCCCAGGCCGGTCAGGCCGGTGAGCAGGGCGGGAGCAAGCAGGGCGTCGTACTGCCAGCGCGCGAACAGCCAGGCGCCGATCACGCCGCCGGCGAGGAAGCCACTGATGATCAGGCCGCTGAGGGTCAGTCGTCGTACCTGCAACGGCAGCCCGCGCAGCAGGTGGCCCAGGCCGATGCCGAGATCGGTGAACATGCCGCTGAGATGGGTGGTGCGTACCACCGCGCCGCTGAAGGTCGTAGCCATTGCATTCTGCAGGCCGCAGGCCATGGCGGCGGCCAGTGCGCCCCAGATCTGGTGCTCTTCAAACAGCGGAATGGCCACCAGCAAAAGAGCCGATTCCAGCGCCAGTGCCACGCCGTAGCGCCGGCCCAGCTGCAGGGTGCTGTCCTGGATCAGCAGGCCGCTGAGCATCGCGCCCAGCGAGAACGCGATCAGCAGGCCCCACAGGTGGCCGACCGCGCGCCAGTCGCCCTGGGCCAATGCCATGCCGAGCTGGCTGGTGCTGCCGGTCATGTGGCTGACCGCCTGATGCTCGAACCCGAGGAAGCCGACCACGTTGACCATGCCGGCCACGCACGAGAGTGCGACCGCGCCGATCCAGACCCAGGTGGGCAGGCGTATTCCCATCGGCGAGGCCCCTCAGGGCCCGCCGAAGCCGCCGTTGAACTGCAGCTCGCTGAAGGTGTTGCTGGCCGGGTCGAACACGGCGCCCCAGAACTGTGCGCCGCCATCGCAGACGCGGATCGCTTCGCGGGCCGGATTGACGCCGCTGTCGTCAGGCAGGTGGAAGGCGTTGATGTAGATCAGCCGCTTGCCGGCGCTTTCGATGCCGACGTACTGGCGGTCGAAGCCCAGCACCTTCGGGACCTGCGCTTCCAGCGACGACAGCTTCGCCTCCAGCTGGTCGACCTGCTGCCGGCTGGGCGCCCAGTAGCCCGACACCCGCCCGGCCTCGCGGCCGGGGCTGGGGCGCGAGCAGGTGTCGAGCACCTGCGCGGCGATGATCGGGCGGGTGACCACCCAGGACTGGCCGGTGCGCTCGGCGGTGGGCACGCTGGCCGGGCCGCGCGTGGTCGTACAGGCACCGAGCACGGCGGCGAGGGTGATCGCAGCCGTGGGCAACAACAGGCGCGTGCAGCGGTTCACAACACCTCCGAAGCGTAATCGGCCAGGCGCGAACGCTCGCCACGGCGCAGGGTGATGTGCGCACTATGCGGCCAGTTCTTGAAGCGGTCCACCGCGTAGGTCAGGCCCGAGGTGGTCTCGGTCAGGTACGGGGTGTCGATCTGCTCGACGTTGCCCAGGCACACGATCTTGGTGCCGGGGCCGGCGCGGGTGATCAGCGTCTTCATCTGCTTGGGGGTGAGGTTCTGCGCCTCGTCCAGGATCAGGTAGCGCGACAGGAAGGTGCGGCCGCGCATGAAGTTCATCGAGCGGATCTTGATGCGGCTGGCCAGCAGGTCGTTGGTGGCCTGGCGGCCCCATGTGCCGCCTTCCTGGTTGTGCGTGAGCACTTCCAGGTTGTCGGTCAACGCGCCCATCCACGGCGTCATCTTCTCTTCCTCGGTACCGGGCAGGAAGCCGATGTCTTCGCCGACGCTGACCGTGGCGCGGGTCATGATGATCTCGCGGTAGCGCTGCTGGTCCATTGTCTGCGCTAGGCCGGCGGCCAGTGCCAGCAGGGTCTTGCCGGTGCCGGCGGTGCCCAGCAGCGTGACAAAGTCGATCTCCGGGTCCATCAGTGCGTTGAGCGCGAAGTTCTGCTCGCGGTTGCGTGCGCTGATGCCCCACACGGCGTGGCTGCCGTGGCGGAAATCATCGACCAGCGACAGCACCACCTTGCCATCGCCGACCACGCGGCTGACGCGCAGCTCGACTTCATCCTCGCCCGGCAGGTAGACGTACTGGTTCGGATACCACTCCTCGCCGTCCTGCGCCTGGATTTCGTAATGCGAGCGGCCCTTGTCGCTCCAGCTGCGCAGGTCGTCGCCGTGGCGTTTCCAGAAGTCTTCCGGCAGCTCGGTAGCGCCGGTGTAGAGCAGGCTGAAATCGTCCAGCGCGCGATCGTTCTCGTAGTCCTCGGACACGATGCCGGCGATGGCGGCCTTGATCCGCAGGTTGATGTCCTTGGAGACGAACACCACCGGCAGGTCGGGGGTTTCTTCCTTCAGGGCCAGGATCGCGCCGAGGATGGCATTGTCCGGAATGACCTTGCCAAAGCTCTTGCCCGCGTCGAAATGGCTGGTCTGGAAGCGCAGTTTGCCGGCGCTCTGCTTGCCGCGCAGCTGCAGGCCGTTGGGGCGCTGCAGCGGAATGCCGTCGGCCAGGTTGTCCAGGCCCGATTCCTGCACCAGCTCGTTGAGGAAGCGGCTCACCTGGCGGGCGTTGCGGCTCGCTTCGGAGGTGCCCTTCTTGCCGTTGTCCAGCTCCTCGATCACCTGCATGGGCAGGTAGATGTCGTGCTCCTCGAATTTGAACAGCGCGGTCGGATCGTGCATCAGCACGTTGGTATCCAGCACGTAGATGCGCTTGCCTCGGGTCATCGTCGATTCCTGGTTACGGACAGGGAAAAACCACCACGGCCTGCTGCGGGGCAGGGTGATGGCAGACACAGTAGGCAGTGGGACTCACTTGGACTGGGAGGCCTTCAGTTCGGCGAGAACGGCATCGGCATGGCCGGCAACCTTGACCTTGCGCCAGGACTGCACGATGCGGCTGTCGGGGGAAATCAGGAAGGTACTGCGTTCGATGCCACGTACCTGCTTGCCGTACATGTTCTTCATCCTGATCACGTCGAAGGCGCTGCACAGCGCTTCGTCGCCATCGCTGACCAGCGGGAAATTGAAGCCCTGCTTGGCACAGAAGTTGTCGTGCGACTTCACCGAGTCGCGCGAGACGCCCAGCACGACGGCGCCGGCTTTCCTGAACTTCGGCAGCAGGGCGTTGAAGTCGATGCCTTCGGTGGTGCAGCCCGGGGTGCTGTCCTTGGGATAGAAGTACAGCACCAGCCATTGGCCGGCATAGTCGCCGAGGGTGGCCTGGTCGCCGCCGGACAGGGCCAGTGGCAGGGAGAGGGTGGTGCTGTCCAGGGTGTCGCCGTTGTTCATGAGGTCCTTCTGTCGAGCCTGGGTTCTTGCCATTACAGCTACATGAAACGCCACGCGCCCGTGAGAGACGCGCGAAGAATCAGAACTTCATCGGATCCATGATCGCGTCCAGGTTCAGGTGATCGCAGAACTCGAGGAAATCGTCGCGCAGCGCGGCGATGTGCATGTTGGCCGGCACGCCGATGGTGACCTGTGCGCTGAACATTTCCGCGCCGGTCTGCATGGCGCGGTAGCGCGTGCTCTGCAGGTTCTCGATGGTGATGCCCTGGCGGTCGAAGAAGTCGGCCAGCTGGAACAGGATGCCCGGCTTGTCGGCGGCGATCACTTCGACGATGTACGGCAGCAGGTTGGACTGCGCCTGCTTGGCGGCGGTGCGGTACCAGACCAGCTTCAGGCCTTCCTCGCGCTCCAGCCGGGTCAGCATCGCCTCAAGCTTGGCCACCGAGTCCCAGGAGCCGGTGGCCAGGGCGGTGACCGAGACATCGCGGCCGACCGTGGCCAGGCGTGCATCCACCAGATTGCAGCCGCTGTCGGCGATGCGGCGGGTGACGGACAGCAGGGGGGACTCCGGATGCGTCGTATAGGCGTTGATCAGGAGGTGGTTTTCGCTCGGCGCGGGGCGCGGGGTGGTGTCGGTCAAGGCGATTCCGGGTAATGCATGCGTTAGTCTGAATGCCCGCCAGAGGCGGGGATTCACCGGTGTCCAGCATACTTGCCCGTGCTTTCGCGCCGCAAGTAACATTCAAGTCGCCCCCGGCCTTTCGTGGCGGGCGTTTTCCCTTCCCAGCCAAGAGCAGCACGTCCTTGTCCCTTTCCGGCCTCATCACCGCGCTGGCGACCCCGTTCCGGGCCGACGGCGCCCTCGATCCCGACGGTTGGCAGCGCCTGCTGCACCTGCAACTGGAAGGTGGCGTCCATGGCGTTGTCGTAGCCGGCTCTACCGGCGAAGCGGCAACCCTCACCGACGCCGAGTACGACCTGCTGCTGGCCAGCGCGGTCGAGCGCATCGGCGGTCGCATTCCGGTCATGGCCGGTACCGGCCTTTCGGGCACTGCCAAGACCATCGAACAGACCCGTCGTGCCGCCGCCCTCGGCGCCAGCCACGCGCTGGTGGTCACGCCGCCGTACGTGCGCCCCACCCAGGCCGGCCTGATCGCGCACTACCGTGCGGTGGCCGACCAGGGCGGGCTGCCGGTCGTGCTGTACAACGTGCCCGGCCGTACCGGTTGCGACATGCAGCCTGAGACTGTGGCCGAGCTGGCCAGCCACCCCAACATCGTCGGCATCAAGGAGGCGGTGGGCGACACCGGCCGGGTGCAGGCGCTGCTCGCTCTGCGCAGCCCACAGTTCGCCGTGCTCAGCGGGGACGACGGTACGGCCGCGCGTTCGATCCAGGCCGGTATCGACGGCCTGATCTCAGTGGGTTCCAACGTGCTTCCCGGTGCCTACCGCCGGATGTGCGAGCTGGCCGCCGCACACGACCACGAAGCCACCGCGTCGTGGGATGCGCGCCTGCATCCCTTCCATGATTTCTGCGGCGTCGAACCGAACCCGATCCCGGTCAAGGCGCTGCTGCGCCGCATCGGCATCGGTCACGACCTGCGCCTGCCACTGCTGCCGTTGTCGGCAGCGCATCATCCGGCTGCCGACCATCTTGCCGGCGACATCGCCGCCCTCGAAGCCCTTTCCAGCCACTGACCTTCCGTCTTGGTCTGACCCAGGAGATTCACATGCGTCAATCCGTTTCCACCGTCCGCGTGCTGTCCTATGCCCTGCTTGCTGTGGCGGTCGCTGCCGGCACCACCGGCTGCTTCAAGCGCGGCGCCAAGGGCGACTACGCCCTGGCCCCGGAAATGCGTCCGCTGGAAGTGCCGCCGGACCTGAACCTGCCCAATGCCACCACCGACAACAAGGTGCCGACGTTGGCCTCGGCCACCAAGCCGGCGGCGCCGGTTGCTGCGGCTCCGGCAGCCGGCAGCACCGGTTTCACCATTGCCGGTGGCAAGGATGAAGCCTTCGCCAAGGTCGGTACCGCACTGGAAGGCGTGGAGGGCGTGACCATCGCCAGCCGCGCGCAGTTGCTGGGTTCGTACGACGTGGCCTACGAGGGCAGCAACTTCCTGGTCCGCGTAGTGGCCGTCGATGCCGGCGCCTACATCTCCGCGGTTGACCCGCGTGGCCTGCCGGCCACCGCCGAAGCGCCGGTGAAGCTGATCGCCGCGCTGAAGGCGAAGCTCGCCCAGTAAGGGCTGGTCGGGTGGCTGCGGGCCTTGGTCCGCACCCGCTCTGGTAGCGGCCGACCTTGGTCGGCGCTTTTGTGCCAACCAAGGTTGGCACCTACCAGGTCGCGCGGTTGGCACCGGCCGGAACGCACGGTTGGGGTCTGCCGAAGAACAGAAAAGGGCGCCCATGGGCGCCCTTTTCGTTACCGCCGTGGGCGCTTCTCAGCGCTCCAGCAGCTTCAGCTTGTCCGGCTTGCCATCCCATTCGCCGGCGTCGGCGGGCGGGTCCTTGCGCACGGTCAGCACCGGCCACTCCTTCGCCAGCTCGGCGTTGAGGGCAACGAAGCCTTCCTGTCCGGCAGGAACGTCGTCCTCCGGGAAGATCGCATTGACCGGGCACTCCGGCTCGCAGAGGGTGCAGTCGATGCACTCATCCGGGTCGATCACCAGGAAGTTCGGGCCTTCGTGGAAGCAATCCACGGGGCACACTTCCACGCAATCGGTGTGTTTGCACTTGATGCAGTTTTCGGTGACGACAAAGGGCATGGGCTTGGGGGTGGATCGATTCCTGAACCCGCCAATTCTAGAACAGGTTGGCCCCCGGTGTCGGCGCGGGGCGGAAAACGGGCGTCTGGCAGGCGCGACCGTGGGAGTCATTGGCGGCACGGCGGGGGCTGTGCGACGCTGCGGGGCACTCGGTCGCCCACCGTGGCCGGACTCCCTTCCCAGCAGGATCGTCCATGTCCCAAACCCAGCCCAGCACCGCGCCGCATGGCGGTGAGAACACTGCATTCATCGTCCTGATCAGCTGCGTGGCCACCCTTGGTGGATTCCTGTTCGGTTTCGACAGTGGTGTCATCAATGGCACGGTCGATGGCCTCCGCCAGGCCTTCAACTCCAGTGAGGCGGCGCTCGGTTTCGAAGTCGCCTCGATGCTGCTGGGCTGCGCGATCGGCGCCTTCCTGGCCGGGTGGCTGGGTGATCGCCTGGGGCGCCGCGGTGTCCTGATCGTGTCAGCGCTGATGTTCCTTGTCTCGGCGCTCGGTGCCGGCGCGGCCCACGCGTCCTGGCTGTTCATCGCCGCCCGCGTGCTGGGCGGTTTCGCGGTGGGCGCGGCCAGCGTGATGTCACCGGCCTACATCGCCGAAGTCGCCTCGGCGCGTTACCGCGGCCGGCTGGCCACGGTGCAGCAGATGGCGATCATCTGCGGTTTGTTTGCGGCCTTCCTCAGCAATTACCTGCTGGCGCGTGCCGCCGGCGCCTCGACCGCGCCCCTGTGGCTGGGCCATGAGGCCTGGCGCTGGATGTTCTGGATGCAGGCGCTGCCCTCGGGGCTGTTCCTGCTGTTGTTGCTGGTGATCCCGGAAAGCCCGCGCTTCCTGGTGTTGAAGGGGCGGCAGGGGCAGGCGAGGGCGGTGTTGACGCGGCTGTACGGCGAGGCCGCGGCCACCGCCAAGCAGGCCGAGATCGAAGCCAGCCTTGCCCAGGACCAGCACAAGCCGCGCTTCGGCGACCTGCGCAACAAGACCACCGGCAAGCTGCGCCCAATTCTCTGGGTGGGTATCGGCCTGGCCATCTTCCAGCAGCTGGTCGGCATCAACGTGGTGTTCTACTACGGCGCGGTGCTGTGGCAGGCGGTGGGTTTCTCGGAAAGCGACGCGCTGCTGATCAACGTGTTGTCCGGCGCGCTGAGCATCGGTGCCTGCCTGCTGACGGTACTGCTGATCGACCGCATCGGGCGCAGGCCGCTGCTGTGGATCGGTTCGGTCGGCATGTCGGTGGCGCTGGTGCTGATGGTGGTGGCGTTTGCCAGCGGCAGCCTTGTCGATGGGCGCCTGCAGCTGTCCGATGGCATGGGGCGGCTGGCGCTGGTGGCAGCCAACGTCTACGTGGTGTTCTTCAACATGTCCTGGGGCCCGGTGATGTGGGTGATGCTGGGCGAGATGTTCCCCAACCAGATCCGCGGCCCGGCGCTGGCGGTGGCGGGTGCGGCGCAATGGACCTCGAACTTCGCGATCACCGTGACGTTCCCGATGCTGCTGGCCGGCATCGGCCTGGCCGGCGCCTATGGCATCTACGCCGTCGCGGCGATCCTCTCGATCGTCTTCGTGGTCCGCTACGTGCGCGAGACCAAGGGCAAGGAGCTGGAGCAGATGGAAGGCTGACGGCCGGCCTGTGTTTCAGCGCCTGCTTTCTTCATGGGGAGGCGGCAGGCCAGCCGATCCAAGACAGCACGTCGGGATTGAATTGGCTGCGGATGAGCGAGGCTGTTCGTGCCGCCTTCGCGGGAAACTGTCAGGAGGGGGCGGGCCACCCTGGCCTGGACCGTTGGCGCCATGGATGGCGCCATCGAGCACCATGGATGGGCTTTTGCGTGTCCAGGCCAGGGTGGCCCGCCCCCTCCCACGCAGGAACAGAGAGGCGCACAAGCGGCCAATCCGACCGCAATCACTGCAACCCCGGAAAACAGAAAAGCCCGCACAAGGCGGGCTTTTTCGGTTCCTGCTGCGGCGACTGGCGCTCCCTAGGGGACTCGAACCCCTGTTTTAGCCTTGAGAGGGCCACGTCCTAACCACTAGACGAAGGGAGCGTAACTGTGTCGCTGCCGAGGCAGGAGCGCTAGTATATGCACCTCGATGCCATTGGGCAATCCCGAAACTTCAACCGGAAGCGCCAACATCATTTCCCCTGCTACATCACCGTTCAGCCTGCGCGTCATCCCGCGCGACCAGCACACGATCTCCCGCAAGGACATCAGCCCGAACGCCCTGCGCGTGCTTTATCGCCTGCGCGATGCCGGCTTCGGCGCCTACCTTGTCGGCGGCGCGGTGCGCGACCTGCTGGTCAATGGCCAACCCAAGGATTTCGACGTGGCCACCGATGCCACGCCCGAACAGGTCAAGCAGCTGTTCCGCAACTGCCGCCTGATCGGTCGTCGGTTCCGCCTCGCCCACGTAGTGTTCGGCCGCGAAATCATCGAAGTCGCCACCTTCCGTGCCAACAGCGATGACGGCAGCGGCGACCGCGAGATGGAAAACGGCATGCTCGTGCGCGACAACGTGTACGGCACCATCGAAGACGACGCGGTCCGCCGAGACTTCACCTGCAACGCCCTGTACTACGCCATCGAGGACTTCTCGGTGCGCGACTACACCGGCGGCTTCGAAGACGTCCAGGCGCGCCTGATGAAGCTGATCGGCGATCCCGAGCAGCGTTATCGGGAAGACCCGGTGCGCATGCTGCGTGCGGTGCGCCTGGCGGCCAAGCTCGGCTTCCAGATCGAAGAGGGGACCGCTGCGCCCATCCCGCACCTGGCCGGCCTGCTCAATGAAGCCGCGCCGGCGCGCCTGTTCGAGGAAGTGCTCAAGCTGTTCCTGTCCGGGCACGGCGTGGCCAGCTTCGAAGGCCTTGAGCGTTACGGCCTGCTCGACGTGCTGTTCCCGGAGAGCGCCAAGGCGCTGAAGTCCAACCGCACCGGCGCGCTGCGCCGCATGCTGGTCGAAGGCCTGGCCAACACCGATGCCCGCGTGGCCAACGACGAGCCGGTCTCGCCGGCGTTCCTGTTCGCGTTGCTGCTGTGGCCGGCGTTCTGCCGCGCACAGGCGACCCTGCTCAAGCAGGGGGTGGCACCGGAAGAGGCGCAGCGCCGCGCCGCCGACCGGGTCACCGTGCAGCAGCTCAGCACCATCGCGCTGCCGCGCCGCTTCTCGCTGCCGATGCAGGAGATCTGGCTGCTGCAGTCGCGCTTCAGCTCGCGCCAGCGCAAGCGCGTGTTCCGTACCCTGACCCACCCGCGCTTCCGCGCCGCGTTCGATTTCCTCAGCCTGCGCCAGGTCGCTTCGTCCGAGCATGCAGTGGATGTCGAGTTCTGGCGCGAAGCACAGGCGCAGTCCGGTCGCGAGCTGGAGTCGTCGCTGGATGCGATGCACAGTGAAGACGGCGATGACGAGAGCGGGGCACCGCGCAAGCGCCGCCGTCGCCGTCGACGTCCCGGTGCTGCTGCGGCGGGCGAGTAAGCGATGACCCTCGCCTGGATCGGCCTCGGCGCCAACCTTGGCGACGCGGCCGCGACCGTGGGCGCGGCGATTGCCGCGCTGGACGGCCTGCCGGGAACGCGCCTGCGACAGGCCTCGCGGCTCTATGCAACCCCGGCCTGGGGCAATGAAGACCAGCCGCCGTTCGTCAATGCCGTGGCTGCGGTCGAAACCACCTTGGCGGCCGATGAGTTGCTGCATGCCATGCTGGCGCTGGAGCGGGGCTTTGGCCGCGTGCGCGATCCGGCGGTGCACTGGGGGCCGCGCGCGCTGGACCTGGACCTGCTGCTGTATGGCACGCAGGTCCTCGATCAGCCCGGTCTGCAGGTACCCCATCCCTACCTGCACGAGCGCGCCTTCGTGTTGGTGCCGCTGGCCGAAATCGCGCCTGATCTGGCCATTCCCGGTCATGGCAGCGTGCGGGATGCAGTGGTGCGGGTGGATGCCTGCGGGATTGCGCCGATAGGGTGATAATGACCGGGTTATCTCCCCCGGTTATCAGCACATGAGCACCCACGCAGACAGCAAGCCCTGGACCGTTCCCGCCCTGGCCGAGGCCAAGCGCAATGGCCAGAAGCTGGTCATGTTGACCGCCTACGACGCCGGCTTCGCCCGCACCTTCGATGCCAACGGCGTCGATCTGATCCTGATCGGCGATTCGCTGGGCATGGTCGTGCAGGGTCATGATTCGACCCTGCCGGTGACCGTGGCCGACATGGTCTACCACACCCGCGCCGTGGCCCGCGTGCTGCAGCGTGCGCTGCTGGTGGCCGACCTGCCGTTCGGCGCCGATGCCACCCCGGAACGCGCGCTGGATGCCTCGCTGCAGCTGCTGCAGGCCGGTGCCGAGATGGTCAAGATCGAAGGTGCCGGCTTCAAGGTCGACATCATCCGCTACCTGGTCGAGCGCGAGATTCCGGTCTGCGCGCACCTGGGCCTGACCCCGCAATCGGTGCTGCGCCTGGGCGGCTTCAAGATCCAGGGCCGCGGCGATGCTGCGCGCCAGCTGGTGGAGGATGCCAGGGCCGTGGCCGCCGCAGGCGCCAGCATCATGGTGCTTGAATGCGTGCCGACCCCCGTCGCCGCCGAAGTGACCGCTGCGGTGGATGTGCCGACCATCGGTATAGGTGCTGGCCCGCAGTGCGATGGCCAGGTGCTGGTGCTGCACGATTTCCTCGGCCTGGACAGTGGCCATCGCCGTCCCAAGTTCGTCAAGGATTTCCTTGCCGAAGGCGGCTCGGTGGCCGGTGCCACCCGCGCATTTGCCGACGCCGTGCGCGACGGCAGCTTCCCCGACGAACAGCACGCGTACGCCCAATGATCCAGACCTTCAACGAGCTCGGCGCGCTGCGCGGGCAGATCGCCCAGTGGAAGCGCGAGGGCCTGCGCGTGGCGCTGGTGCCGACCATGGGCAACCTGCATGGGGGCCACCATTCGCTGGTGGCGCTGGCCCGCCAGTACGCCGACAAGGTGGTGGCGAGCATCTTCGTCAACCCGACCCAGTTCGGGCCGAACGAGGACTTCAGCCGCTACCCGCGCACGCCCGAGGCCGACGTGGCCGGGCTGGAGCAGGCTGGCTGTGATGCGGTGTGGCTGCCCAGCGTCGAGGCGATGTACCCGCTGGGCGTGGACAAGACCACGCGCATGCACGCGCCGGGCGTGAGTGAAGTGCTGGAAGGTGCCAGCCGTCCGGGGCACTTCGATGGCGTCTGCACGGTGGTGGCACGCCTGTTCCTGCAGGTGCAGCCGGACGTGGCCGTGTTCGGTCGCAAGGACTACCAGCAGTTGGCCGTGATCAAGCAGATGGTGGCCGAGCTGTCGTTCCCGGTCCAGATCGTCGGCGCCGAGATCGTGCGCGACGAGGATGGCCTGGCCAAGAGCTCGCGCAACCAGTACCTGAGCGCTGAACAGCGTCCGGTCGCGACCACCATCCACCGGACCCTGCTGGGCATGCGCGAAGGCTACGTGGCCGGGCAGGCTCGTGAACGCATCGAGGCCGAGGCCACTGCCGCATTGCAGGCGGCCGGTTTCCAGGTTGACTACGCGGTGCTGCGCACTCCGGAGCTGGCCGAGCCGACCTTCGACGGCGGCGGCCGGGTGGCGCTGATCGCCGCACGGCTGGGTACCACCCGGCTGATCGACAACCTGGAGTTCTGAGTTCCGGCGGTGCCGCGCGATGCATGGGGTCAGATCCCTTTCCCAGGGAAAAGGGATCCGACCCCGGTTTCACCGCCTACCTGAACAGGTTGCCGGCCGTAATGCCCGGCGCTGTGCGGGTGCTAGAATCCGCTCTTTCCTTTGCCGTTGCAGCGCCCCCCATGCACCTGTCCCTGCTCAAGACCAAGATCCACCGCGCCACCGTCACCCATTCCGAGCTGAACTACGAAGGCTCGATCGCCATCGATGACAACCTGCTGGCTGCCACTGGCATCCGCGAGTTCGAACAGGTGCACATCTGGGACGTGACCAACGGTGCGCGCTTCTCGACCTATGCCATCCGCGCCGAAGCCGGCAGCGGCGTTGTCTCGCTCAACGGTGGCGCCGCGCGCCACGTGCAGGTCGGTGACATCATCATCATCGCCGCGTTCGCCAGCATGACCGAGCAGGAAGCTGACAGCTTCAAGCCGAAGCTGGTGTACGTTGATGGCAACAACCAGATCACCCACACCAACGACACGATCCCGACCCAGGCCGCATGACAACGAACAACGGATTCGACTCGCTGCATTCCCACGCCCAGCGCCTGAAGGGCGCAAGCATTCCCAGCCTGCTCGCCGCCGAACCCGGCCGCGTGCAGGACCTGGCGCTGCGGGTCGGTCCGTTGTACGTCAACTTCGCCCGTCAGAAGTACGATGCCGCGGCGCTGCAGGCGTTGCTGGCGCTGGCTGCCGAGCGTGATGTCGGCGGCGCCATCACCCGCCTGTTCCGCGGCGAGCAGGTCAATCTGACCGAAGGCCGCGCCGCGCTGCATACCGCGCTGCGTGGCGACGTGGTCGATGCGCCGGTGGCGGCCGAGGCCTATGCCACCGCGCGCGGCATCCGCCAGCGCATGGGCGTGCTGGTGCGCGCGCTGGAAGACAGCGGCGTGACCGATGTGGTCAGTGTCGGCATCGGGGGATCCGACCTCGGGCCGCGCCTGGTCGCCGATGCGCTGCGCCCGGTCAGCGGTGCGCGCCTGCGCGTGCATTTCGTGTCGAACGTGGACGGCGCCGCCATGCAGCGCACGCTGGCCACGCTGGATCCGGCGAAGACCGCCGGCATCCTGATCTCCAAGACCTTCGGTACCCAGGAAACCCTGCTCAACGGCCAGATCCTGCACGACTGGCTGGGTGGCAGCGAGCGCCTGTATGCGGTCAGCGCCAATCCGGAGCGCGCCGCCAAGGCCTTCGCGATCGCCGCCGATCGCGTGCTGCCGATGTGGGACTGGGTCGGTGGCCGTTATTCGCTGTGGTCGGCGGTGGGTTTCCCGATCGCACTGGCGATCGGCTTCGAGCGTTTCGAGCAGCTGCTGGAAGGCGCCGCGCAGATGGATGCGCATGCGCTGGATGCACCGCTGGAGCGCAACCTGCCGGTGCTGCACGGCCTCACCGACATCTGGAACCGTAACCTGCTGGGCCATGCCACGCACGCGGTGATGACCTACGACCAGCGCCTGGCGCTGCTGCCGGCTTACCTGCAGCAGCTGGTGATGGAGAGCCTGGGCAAGCGCGTGCAGCGCGACGGCCAGCCGGTCACCGTCGACACCGTGCCGGTGTGGTGGGGCGGGGCAGGGACCGACGTGCAGCACAGCTTCTTCCAGGCGCTGCACCAGGGCACCAGCATCGTTCCGGCCGACTTCATCGGCTGTGTGCACAACGATGATCCGTATACGATCAATCACCAGGCCCTGCTGGCCAACCTGCTGGCGCAGACCGAAGCGCTGGCCAATGGCCAGGGCAGCGAAGATCCGCACCGCGACTACCCGGGGGGCCGGCCGAGCACGCTGATCCTGCTCGACGCGTTGACCCCGCAGGCGCTGGGTGCACTGATCGCCATGTACGAGCACGCTGTATACGTGCAGTCGGTGATCTGGAACATCAACGCCTTCGACCAGTTCGGTGTCGAGCTGGGCAAGCAGCTGGCCAGTGGCCTGCTGCCGGCGCTGCAGGGCGAGGATGTGGCGGTTGCCGATCCGATGACCCGCGAGATCCTGGCGCAGTTGAAGGGCTGATGCCCGGGTAGTGCCGGCCGCTGGCCGGCATCCAGGCGATGCTTCAATCGTTCACGAGGTTGCCGGCCAGCGGCCGGCACTACCGGTGCACGACGTGGCGTCTCACCGGCTCGGATCGCGTTCCGGGCTGGGCCGCTTGGCCAGCTTGCGCTGCAGCGAGCGCCGGTGCATGCCGAGCAGGCGTGCGGCCGCTGACACGTTGCCGCCGGTCTCGTGCATCGCCTGCTGGATATGTTCCCACTGCAGGCGGCTGATCGGCGTCATCGCGTCCGGCACTTCCATTTCGCCGTCGTCGGCCGGGCCGTCGTCCTCCTCGCCAAGCGCGCGCAGGATCATCGGCACCGTGGCCGGCTTCGGCAGGTAATCATCCGCGCCCAGCTTGATCGCCTCCACTGCGGTGGCGATGCTGGCATAGCCGGTCACCAGCAGGATGCGCATGTCCGCGCGCAGTGCGCGCAGCGGCTGGATCAGCGCCAGGCCGGAATCGCTGCCCAGCTTCAGGTCGATCAGCGCGAACGCCGGCGGATGCTGGCGGGCCAGTGCCAGGGCACTGGCGGCATCCTGTGCGGTCTGTGTTTCCAGGCCCTTGCGGGCCAGGCTGCGCTGCAGGGTACGCAGGTACAGCTCGTCGTCGTCGACCAGCAGACCAAGGGTTGAGGCGCTCATGGGGTTTCCTCGCGTGGGGCCAGCGGCAGGCGGAAGCCGACGCGGCTGCCGGCCCCCTGGGCCGGGCGCATCCACATCTCGCCGTCGAGGCGTTCGATGGTGGCATGGGACAGGGCCAGGCCGACGCCCATGCCCTCGCTCTTGCTGCTGCCGAACAGCTTGCCCGGCAGCACGGCGGCACGGGCGTCGAAACCATGGCCGTAGTCGCGTACTTCGCCGATCAGGTCGTCGCCCTCGATGCGCAGGTCCAGGTCCACGCGCGGCCGGCCGGCCTTCTCGCCGGCATCGGCGGCATTGTTGAGCAGGACCATCAGCAGGTGGCCTACGCCCGGGTCGAGCGGCAGCCGCAGCGGCGCATCGTCGTTGCGATGCAGGTCGATGGTCGGTCGCACCAGGCGCCATTGCTCCAGCACCTGCTGGGCGCTGGAATGGCTGCGGCCCGGCGCGTCGGCCGAGGCCGGGGCGGCCAGTGCCAGCACGCGCTCACGGCACTGCACCAGCAGCTCGCGCAGGGTCTCCATGTCTTCGCGCACTTCCGGCTCTTCGCTGCGCTCGGCGACATCGTCGGCGAGCAGGGTCATGGTCGCCAGCGGCGTGTTCAGTTCATGTGCCACCGAGGCGGCATGGGTGGCCAGCGCGACGATGCCCTCGTTGCGGGCGAAGCGCTCACGCAGTGCCGACAGTTCCAGTTCGCGCTCCCGCAGGGCCAGTGCCAGGCGGGTGGAGAAGGCCAGCACCACTGTGGCGGAAATCAGGAAGTTGGCGACCACGCCCCAGCGATTGAGGTCCTGTGCGCGGAAGTAGCCGTCCGGCAGCGCCTGCCCGAAGATGCCGCTGGCGGCGTAGCCGAGCAGGCAGGCCAGCGCGACCGCCAGTGCCCAGCGCAGGGGCAGGGCGAAGGCGGCCAGCGCGATCAGGATCAGGAACAGTGAACTGAACGGGTTGGCCATGCCGCCGCTCCAGCCCACCATCCAGGTCAGGATGATCACGTCCACCAGGATATGGCCGAATGCGGTCAGCGGCGCAGTGTCGGCCGCTTCCGGGCGCAGCTGGGTGTAGACGTTGAACAGGGCCAGCACCGCCACGCCGGCCCACAACGGCAGCTGCGGCAACGGCAGGCCCAGCACCCAGGTCGCGACCAGGATGGTGGCGGCCTGGCCGCCTACGGCAAGCCAGCGCAGGCTGCACAGGGTACGGAGAAACGGGGCGTCGGGACCGGTCATTCACGCTCATCGTATGCGTTCATGCGTGTACATGCCTGCGACAATCGGCCGCAGCCGTGCCGCAGGCTGAATGCGAGTCACCCCGAATGCGGGAGTGGGCGGTAGAATGCGCCCATGCACGACGCCGTCACCCGCCCGACTCCCCCCTCCGATGCCACCGCCTGGCCCCGTCGCCAGACCCATGCCGTCCAGATCGGCGGGGTCACCGTAGGCGGCGGCAAGCCGGTGGTGGTGCAGTCGATGACCAACACCGATACCTCCGATGTGGCCTCCAGCGTGAAGCAGGTGGCCGAGTTGTGGCGTGCCGGCTCGGAGATGGTGCGGTTGACCGTCAACACCGTGGAAGCCGCTGCGGCCATTCCGCGCATCGTCGACAAGCTGGCGATGATGGGTATCGATGTACCGCTGATCGGTGACTTCCACTACAACGGCCACCAGCTGCTCACCGCCGAGCCGGCATGTGCGGAAGCGTTGGCCAAGTACCGCATCAACCCGGGCAATGTCGGCTTCGGCAAGAAGAAGGACCTGCAGTTCGCCCAGTTGATCGAGTTCGCGATCCGCTACAACAAGCCGGTGCGCATCGGTGCCAACTGGGGCTCGCTGGACCAGGCCCTGGCGGCCAGGCTGATGGACGAGAACAGCCTGCGCGAGCAGCCCTGGGACGCCGGCCGCGTGCTGCGTGAGGCGCTGATCCGTTCGGCGCTGGATTCGGCCGAGCAGGCCGTGGAACTGGGCCTGCCGCGCGATCGGATCGTGCTGTCGGCCAAGGTCAGTGGCGTGCAGGAACTGATCGCGGTGTACCGCGACCTGGCCCAGCGCTCGGACTTCGCCCTGCACCTGGGCTTGACCGAAGCCGGTATCGGCAGCAAGGGCATCGTCGCCTCGTCGGCAGCGCTGAGCGTGCTGCTGCAGGAAGGCATCGGTGACACCATCCGCATCTCGCTGACCCCGGAACCGGGCCAGTCGCGCACGCAGGAAGTGATCGTCGCCCAGGAACTGCTGCAGACCACCGGCCAGCGCGCCTTCACGCCGCTGGTCACGGCCTGCCCGGGCTGCGGCCGCACCACCTCCGAGTTCTTCCAGGAACTGGCCAAAGTGGTGCAGAACCATGTGCGCGAGAAGATGCCGCTGTGGAAGATCCACCACCCGGGGGCGGAGAACATGACCCTGGCGGTGATGGGCTGCATCGTCAATGGGCCGGGTGAGTCGCGCCATGCCAACATCGGCATCTCCCTGCCGGGCACGGGCGAGACGCCGGCAGCACCGGTATTCGTCGATGGCGAGAAGAAGGTGACCCTGCGTGGCGACAACATCGCCCAGGAGTTCGTCGCCCTGATCGACGATTACGTCGAACACAAATATGTCCGAAGCGCCGGATAAGCCTGCGATCCTCGCCGCTCCGGAGTCGGCCTCCGGTTTCCGCCACTGGATGGCGCGCAACGCCTGGCGCCTGGTCCTGCTGTTCGGTGGCGTACTGCTGCCGTTGGCGGGCTTCGTCGCCCTGGCTGACGAAGGGCACGAATTTGAATCGTTCCATTTCGATGCGCCGCTGCTGTGGCAGATGCATGGCCTGCATTCGCCATGGCTGGACCGCTTCTTCGTGCTCATCTCGAAACTGGGCTACGAGTGGTTCCTGATCCCTGCTGACGTGCTGATCATCGGTGCGCTGCTGGGCTACCGGCGCTGGCGCGAGGCGACCTTCGTCGCGGTCAGTTTCGTGGGATCGGCGTTGCTGAACATGGGCAGCAAGCACTTCTTCCAGCGCCAGCGCCCCAGCCTGTGGGAGTCGATTGCGCCGGAATCGACGTTCAGCTTCCCCAGCGGGCACGCCATGGGCTCGATGACCCTTGCCGTGACCCTGGTGCTGCTGGCCTGGAATACACGCTGGCGCTGGCCGGTACTGCTGCTGGCGCCCCCGTTCAGCCTGCTGGTGAGCGTCTCACGGGTCTATCTGGGCGTGCATTATCCCTCGGACATCCTGGCCGGATGGTGTGCCGCGCTGGTTTGGGTGGTAGGGTGCTATCTGGTCATGTTCAGTCGCCGGCATCCTTGGCGACGTCGGGATTCGCCGCCAGCGACGGCCAGCGAAGCATCATCACAGGGGGGTGACGTGGATGACCCTTCCGGGGCGTCTACGTAATAGATCAGTTGTTTCGTTGCAGCAGGTTCTGC
This sequence comes from Stenotrophomonas sp. YJH_SMC_81, assembly GCF_059370875.1. Taxonomy (NCBI): domain Bacteria; kingdom Pseudomonadati; phylum Pseudomonadota; class Gammaproteobacteria; order Lysobacterales; family Lysobacteraceae; genus Stenotrophomonas; species Stenotrophomonas sp. YJH_SMC_81. The sequence goes on from NZ_JCAFUB010000004.1 coordinate 477,872, forward strand.
AAGACAGGGGGCAAGCACAACGCGCGTTACTGTGATGCGCAAGGCAGAACGCCCGGATCGCGTCCCGGACGCGCTTGCAGGGGTATCGGCGTCCTGCCTAGCTTGACCTGCAATGGCCGCATTCGAAGAGGTACGTGAATGACGATTCGAGTCTACCTGGTGGATGACCATGCGCTGGTCCGCACCGGGATGAAGATGATCCTGTCGGGGGAGACCGACATCGAGGTGGTGGGCGAAGCCGAGACCGGTGAAGACGCACTGCGCGACGTCCGCCAGCTGCTGCCGGACGTGGTGCTCTGCGACCTGCACCTGCCCGGTGTGAGTGGCATGGAAGTGACCGAGCGCATCGTCCGCAGCCACCGCAACACCCGCGTGGTGATCGTATCGGTGCTGGAAGACGGGCCGCTGCCGAAGCGCTTGCTGGAGGCGGGGGCCGCGGGCTACATCGGCAAGGGCTGCGATGCACAGGAGCTGCTGCGCGCGGTGCGCGATGTGGCCATGGGCCGTCGCTACCTGGGCACCAGCATCGCGCAGAACCTGGCCCTGTCGACGGTGGAGGGCAATGGATCGCCGTTCGACAGCCTGTCGCCGCGCGAACTGGAAGTAGCCTTGCTGCTGACCCAGGGCCTGCGCCAGGAAGACATCGCGCGGCGCCTGAGCCTGAGTGCGAAGACGGTGAACACGCACAAGGCGCGGTTGTTCGAGAAGATGGGGATCCACGACAACATCGCGCTGGCGCGCATGGCCAGCCAGTACGGGCTGGTGGATCCGGCGCGGCCGTTGTAAGGGTTTCGGCCTTCTGTGTAGAGCCGAGCCCATGCTCGGCTGCTCTCCATTCCGCTGGAGTGGAGCCGAGCATGGGCTCGGCTCTACACCTGCTTCGGGCTCAGTGGCCGCGCACGCGCTTGATGATCTTCGCCGCGTCGGCGGCGCTGGCGCGCACCTTGTCCCATTCGCCGTCGGCGATCCAGTTGCCCGGCACCATCCACGAACCGCCGATGCAGACCACGTTCTTCTGTTCAAGGTACTCGGCGGCGGTGTTCTCGGTGATGCCGCCGGTCGGGCACAGCTTCAGGTCCGCCACCGGGCCGGCCAGTCCCTTGATCATCGCCAGCCCGCCCACGGCCGTGGCCGGGAACAGCTTGCACACGCGGAAGCCGCGGGCGTAGAGCGACAGCAGCTCGGTCGGCGTCGCCGCACCTGGCACCACCGGCAGCGGCGCAGCGGCAAGTGCATCAGCCAGCGCCGGCGGCGTCCCCGGCGTCACCAGGAAGTCCGCACCCGCATCGATCGACTGCTGCATCTGCTCCACGGTCAGCACCGTACCGGCACCCACCACCACATCGGGCAGCTCGCGCTTGAGCATCGCCAGCGCTTCCATCGCCACCGGCGTGCGCAGCGTCAGCTCGATCGCCGGCAGACCACCTTCCAGCAGCGCCGCACTGACCGCCCGCGCCTGGTCCAGCGTATGAATCGTCACCACCGGCAGGATGCCCGCCGCATGCAACAGCTCCGCCGCCTTCACCTGATGTTGTTCGATACCCATGCTTTTGCCCTTGCCTTTGCTCTTCTTGATTCAGTGGCCGCAGCGCAAATGACGCGCCGGGAATTGTCCAAGGGCAGTAGGGCGCCCTGGCCGGGACCGTGAGCGGCATGGATGCCGCGATCGAGCCCCCATGGATGGGTTTACGGCGTGTCCCGGCCAGGGCGCCCTACTGCCCAAGCCGGGAGCCTGCCGCGGCTTTTCGCGTCAGGCGTCTTTCGCCTCATGCGGCGCCGCCGCCGCTGCCGCATCGTGCCCCAGCTCATACTCCGCGTCGTAGTCCCACGGCCCGCCATCGGCCGCCGCCGGCCCGCACGAAATCGAAATCGCCCCCTGGTCCGCCGGACCCACCACGCGACGGTTGATCGCAAACAGATTGCGGCCCAGGTCATGCGCGGCCGGCGCGGTGTTCGGCGCCAGCGGACGTGCTGCCCATTCCGCCGCGTCCACCAGCACTTCCAGCGTGCCGGCCTCGCCGTCGAGGCGGATCATGTCGCCCTCGCGGACCTTGGCCAGCGGGCCACCGCGCGCCGCTTCCGGCGTCACATGGATGGCCGCTGGGATCTTGCCCGACGCACCGGACAGGCGGCCGTCGGTGACCAGCGCCACGCGCCGGCCCTGGTTCTGCAGCAGGCCCAGCAGCGGTGCCAGCGAATGCAGTTCGGGCATGCCGTTGGCACGCGGGCCCTGGTAACGCACCACCGCCACGAAGTCCTGCGGCAGCAGGCCACCGGCGTGCAGCTTGTTCAATACCTGCGGTGCATCGACCACCACCGCCGGTGCTTCGATCGTCCGGTACTGCGGTTTCACCGCTGACAGCTTGATCAGCGACTTGCCGAGGTTGCCGCGCAGCAGGCGCAGGCCACCCTGGTGCTCGAACGGATTGTCGACCCCACGCACCACTTCGTCATCGGCACTGCGTTCCAGGCCCGGCAGGTAGACCAGCCGGCCGTCACGCAGTTGCGGCTCGCGCGCATAGTCGGCCATGCCGCCACGCGCGACGCTGACCAGGTCGCCGTGCATCAGGCCCGCCTTGATCAGCTCGCCGAACACGAAGGCCGGGCCGCCAGCGGCCGCGAAACGGTTCACGTCTGCCTCGCCGTTCGGATAGACACGGGCCAGCAGCGGAATCAGCTGCGACAGTTCGTCGAAGTCGTCCCAGGTCAGCACGATGCCGGCCGCACGCGCCACTGCGATCCAGTGGATGGTGTGGTTGGTCGAACCGCCAGTGGCCATCAGCGCGATGACCGCGTTGATGATCGCGCGCTCGTCGATGATCCGGCCCAGCGGGCGGAAGTCGTCGCCCAGTGCGGTGATGTCCAGCGCGCGTTCGGTTGCCTCGCGGGTCAGGGCGTCGCGCAGCGGCGTGCCCGGATTGACGAACGAGGCGCCCGGCAACTGCACGCCCATGGCTTCCAGCAGCACCTGGTTGGAGTTGGCCGTGCCGTAGAAGGTGCAGGTGCCCGCACCGTGGTACGACGCGGACTCGGCTTCCAGCAGCTCTTCGCGGGTGGCCTCACCGGCGGCGTAGCGCTCGCGCACTTCGGCCTTCTGCTTGTTCGGGATGCCCGGGGTCATCGGGCCGGCCGGTACGAACACCGCCGGCAGATGGCCGAAGGCCAGCGCACCGATCAGCAGGCCCGGCACGATCTTGTCGCACACGCCGAGGTAGACGGTGGTATCGAACATGTCATGGCTGAGGCCGATGGCCGTGGCCTGGGCAATGACATCGCGCGAGAACAGCGACAGCTCCATGCCACCACGGCCCTGGGTGACACCGTCGCACATTGCAGGGACGCCGCCGGCGACCTGTGCAGTGGCGCCCAGCTCGCGGGCGATGTCGCGGATCTGTTCGGGATAGGTCTCGAACGGCTGGTGGGCCGACAGCATGTCGTTGTAGGCGGTGATGATGCCCAGGTTCGGCGTCACGCCGCCGCGCAGGCGGCCCTTGTCGGTGCCGCCGCAGGCGGCGAACCCGTGGGCGAGGTTGCCGCAACTCAGGCGGCTGCGGAACGGGCCCTCACGCAGGGAGGCATCGATCGCGGCCAGATAGGCGGCGCGCGAGGCGGCGCTGCGGCGGATGACGCGCTCAGTGATGGCTTGCAGTTGAGGATGGAGGCTCATTGGCTACCGGCGTTCGTGGTGGCGAGAGGCAAGCGGCGGCACGGCGCCGCCGCCGACATCAATCAGCCCAGTGGACGCGCAGGCGCGCGCCTTCCAGGTTGATCGCATTGAGGATCGGGTACTGCTGGGCGTCGTTGCTGTCCAGCGCCTGGCGCAGTACCTGCAGCTTCTGCTTGCCACGCAGCAGCAGCAGGCGCTGGCGGCACTGGCGCAGGCCGTGCGGGGTCAGCGTGATGCGCAGCGGCCACTGGTTCGCGCCTGGGCAGCCGGTGGCATCCAGCGCGGCATAGGGCAGGGTGCTTTCCAGTGCACGTGCGAGGTCTTTCGAGCCAGGGAACAGCGAGGCGGTGTGCCCGTCGTTGCCCATGCCCAGCGCTACCAGGCTCGGCGGCTGGCTGTGCTGCGCCTGCAGGTTGGCGGTGTACACGCATTCGGGCAGTGGCTTGCCGATCCGTACCAGCGGATCGAAGTGGGCGCCCTCGGTGCGCTTGAGCAGGTGCTCGCGCACCAGCCAGGCGTTGCTGTCGCGATCCTGCGGCGACAGCCAGCGCTCGTCGGCCAGGCTCACTTCAACCCGGTCCCAGTGCACGTCCAGCTCGGCCAGTGCCTGGTAGACCGGGGCCGGCGTGGTGCCGCCGGACAGCAGGATGCGGGCGCGGCCCACTTCATTGATGTCGTGGTTGAGGGTGCGTGCCATCTCAGCGGCCACCGCTTCGATCCAGCCGTCGGCGTCGCCGTGTTGGATGAACTCGATGCGATCGTCGTGGAAGCTGGGGTTCATGCGGCAACTCCTGGTGCGTCACGTTCGGCGTCGGTGGCATAGGCGGCGGCGCCCAGCAATCCGGCGTGGGGATGCATCACCGCCAATGAGGGCACGCGCGCCATGATGGAGGAGAAGCGGCCCTTGTGTTCGAAGCGCTGGCGGAAACCGGAGTGCTGCAGCGAATCGAGCATCTTCGGGGTCAGGCCGCCGGTCAGGAACACGCCATCCCAGGCGCCCTGGGTGAGCACCAGGTCACCGGCGATGGCGCCGAACACGGCGCAGAACACGTCCACGGTGCGCATTGCCTGCGGATCACCGTGCAGGGCGCGGGCGGTCACGTCCACCGGCTGCAGTTGGCCCGGGTCGATACCGGCCATCTCGCACACGGCGCGGTGGATGTTGACCAGGCCGGGGCCACAGATCAGGCGCTCGTTGGAGACGCGGCCGAACTGTTCGGACAGGATCTCGAGGATGCGGATCTCTTCCGGGGTTCCCGGCGGGAAACTGACATGGCCGCCTTCGGTTTCCAGCGGGTAGCAGCGGCCGTGGCGCATGATCAGGCCGCCCACGCCGAGGCCGGTACCCGGCCCGATCACTGCGTAGTTGCGCGGCTGGCCCGGCTTGCCCGGTACCCAGGCGGCACCGCCGACCTGGACCACGTCCTCGGGCTGCAGCAGTGAGATCGCCATCGCCTGTGCGGCAAAGTCGTTGATCAGGTGCAGTTCGTCGAAACCGAGCATCGCTGCGGTGCGGCTGCGCGAGATCACCCACGGATGGTTGGTGATGCGTGCTTCATCACCATCAACGCGACCGGCCACTGCGAACACGCCGCGGCTTGTGGTGGCACCGATCTGTTCCAGATGGTGGCGCGCGGCATCACCCAGCGAAGGGAACTCCGCCACCGCGTACTCGCGGATGCTGTCCTTCTGCAGAGGTGCGTCCTGCGAGGTGTCAGCCAGGGCGAAGCGGGCATTGGTGCCACCGATGTCGGCCACCAGCACCGGCTGCGAACTGGCGCTCATGCCGACGCTCCGCTGTCCGGTGCGTCCACGTCCTGCGGCAGGAACTCGCAGGCATTGCTCGGGCCCCATTGGCCGGCGGGGTAGGGCTCCAGCGGCAGCTTGGCGTCCTTCCACGCGTCGGCGACGCTGTCGATCCAGGCCCACGCTGCACGCACCTCGTCGTCGCGCACGAACAGCGTGTGATTGCCATTGAAGGCATCCAGGAACAGGCGCTCGTACGCGATGCGGCGATGCAGGCCGGTTGGCACTGACAGTTCCAGTTCCAGCGGATGCAGTTCCAGCGCGCCCCATTCCGGGCCGGCCAGGCTGCTCATCAGGCCCAGTTCGATGTTTTCCTGCGGCTGCAGCTGGAACACCAGGCGGTTCGGTGCGGCCTGCGCGCGCTGCGGGCGCTCGAACAGCCAATGGGTGACCGGCTTCAGCGTGACCACCACGCGGGTGGTGCGCTCGGGCAGGCGCTTGCCGGTGACCAGATGGAACGGCACGCCGCTCCAGCGCCAGTTGTCGATATGCGCGGTGACACCGGCGAAGGTTTCCACGTCGCTGCCTTCCGGCGGCTGGTAAGCCTGCGCCGGCTGGCCGTTGATGGTGCCAGCGGTGTAGCGGCCGCGGATGCTGTCACGCGCGGCGTGCTTCGCGTCGAGCGGGCGAAGGGCGCGCAGCACCTTGACCTTCTCGTCACGGATGCGGTCGGCTTCCAGCGACGCCGGCGGCTCCATCGCCACCATGCACAGCAGCTGCAGGATGTGGCTCTGCACCATGTCGCGCAGCGCGCCGGAGCGGGCGTAGTAGGCGTCACGGCCGTCCACGCCTTCGCTCTCGGCCACCAGGATGTGCACCGATTCGATGTAGTTGCGGTTCCACACCGCTTCCAGCAGCGTATTGCCGAAGCGCAGCGCGATCAGGTTCTGCACTGCCGCCTTGCCCAGGTAGTGGTCGAGGCGGAACACGCGGTCCTCGTCGATCCACTGGCCGATGGTGCTGATGATTTCCTCGGCGCTCTCGCTGTCGCTGCCGATCGGCTTCTCCAGCATCAGGCGTGCCGGCGCGGCGAGGGCGCCGCCCTTGGCCAGGCCTTCGCAGGTGGAAATGTACAGGCCCGGCGGAATGGCGAGGTAGCTGACGCACTTGCGGTGCACCAGGTCGGAGACCGCAGCGGCAACCGAGTCGACGTCGCGCAGGTCCACCGAACGGTAGTCGATACGGCGCAGCAGGGCAGCGATGTCGTCCTGCGTGGCCATCGGCATGGCCTGCTGCAGGCGCGGCCGCAGGATGTCATGGAAGGCTTCGGTGTCATGCCCGGACAGGGCCAGTGCGCGGATGCGGAAGTCCTCCGGCAGCAGGCCGTCGCCAAGCAGGCGAAGCAGCGAAGGGAACAGGTAGCGCTGGGCCAGATCACCTGTGGCACCGAACAGGAAGAGGGTGTCGTGCATCGCTCGAGTTTCAGATCCGGGTGACATCGTTGTCAATCGCTTCATGGCTGGGTTCGGGGGACATCCGCGCAACTGCCTGTCCGAGGTTCGTCAGGGGCGATCTCCGGTGTTGCGGAAGACCGTTCCATTCGAAACCACTACCTCGGCGGAACCTTCGTTCAACCGCCGACGCAGATCGGTGCGCACCGATCATCGGATAGTGCCACGTGAAAACGTTTACATGGCAGAATGGGCAACTGTATTCGATTGCAGTGCTCGCCGTCATGCGGCAAGCGCGCAATCATCACTGCCATCGGGAGGGCCGAGGCAGTCCCAAAAGACAGCCCGGCTTCGGGCGGACCGGATAGGTGATATGGCAAAAGTGCAGTTGCAGGGTGTGCGCAAGGTCTATGACAACGGCCAGGTCGCGGTGAAGGACGCCAGCTTCGAGGTCGCCGATGGCGAGCTGATGGTGCTGGTCGGTCCGTCCGGCTGTGGCAAGTCGACCCTGTTGCGGATGGTGGCGGGCCTTGAAGAAATCAGCGGCGGCACGCTGACCATCGGTGATCGCGTGGTCAACGACGTGGCGCCGAAGGATCGCGACATCGCCATGGTGTTCCAGAGCTACGCGTTGTACCCGCACATGACCGTGGCCGAGAACCTGGCCTTCGGCCTGAAGCTGCGCGGGCATGACAAGGCGACCATCGACAAGCGCATTGCCGAGGCGGCGCAGACGCTGGGCCTGACCGAGATGATGGACAAGCTGCCCAAGGCGATGTCCGGTGGCCAGCGCCAGCGCGTGGCACTGGGCCGGGCGCTGGTGCGCGAGCCGGCGGTGTTCCTGCTCGACGAGCCGCTGTCCAACCTCGACGCCAAGCTGCGCCACAGCGTGCGTACCGAGATCGCGCAGCTGCACCGCAAGCTGGGCACCACCATGATCTACGTGACGCACGACCAGGTCGAAGCGATGACCCTGGGCCAGCGCATCGTGGTGCTGAAGGACGGCATCATCCAGCAGATCGATACGCCGATGGCGCTCTACGACCGCCCGGCCAACCTGTTCGTGGCCGGTTTCCTCGGCAGCCCGGCGATGAACGTGCTGCGCGGCACGCTGCAGGGCGATGCCGGCGGCGTGAGCGTGGTCGACGGCGAATGGCGTGCCCCCCTGGGCCAGGCGACGATCGATCCGGCATGGCTGCAGAAGCCGATCGCGGTGGGCGTGCGCCCGGAGCACCTGCAGCCGGCGGCTGCCGATGATGCGCATGCATTCACCGCGCGCATCGAAGGCATCGAGCCGGTCGGCAACGAGATCTTCGTCAATCTGAGCAGTGGCCAGCATGCGCTGACCATGCGCGTGGCACCGCAGTCGCTGCCAGCAGTGGGCGAGCAGATCCGCGTGGCGATTCACCCGCAGGGCCTGCATTTCTTCAACGCAGAGAGCGGCGAGCGCCTGTAACCGGTAGTGCCGGCCGCTGGCCGGCAACCACACCTGGTTGAGGTTGCCGGCCAGCGACCGGCACTACCACTCATTCAGCGCGCCAGCCCGTCCAGCAATGGCACGCGCTGGGCGGTGGCGCCGCCCACCTGCAGGTCGGCGTCACTGGCTTCCAGCGGCAGCACCGCCAGCGCCAGGTTGCCGGCCACGCTGGCGACCGTGCCCAGCGTCGCGCCGTCCTGCAGCACGCCATCGCCGGCCTGTGCCGGTGCCGCGGTATGCAGCAGCTGCACCGCGCGCTTGGCCTTGCCGAGGAAGTGGGTGCGGGCGACGATTTCCTGGCCTGGGTAGCAGCCTTTCTTTACGCTGTAGCCATTCAGGCGGTCCAGGCCCAGCTGCTGCGGGGTCCACACTTCGCGCTGGCTTTCGTCCAAGCGCGGCAATCCGTAGCGCAGGTCGGCCTGGCGCCAGGCGAGGGCGAAGGCGGCCTCATCGGTTTCGCTGCCGGATGCAACGGCATCCGCCGCCCCGATGCGCAGGGTGCGCGGCAGGGCGTCGCTGCCCAGGTCCAGCTCCCAGCCGTCACCTGCAGCGTGCGCGATCGCGGCGCCGCTGGCAGCCTCGGGTGCAGTGAACGCACCGGCCACGGCCAGATCGCTGCGCACCTGTACCTTCACCTTGCGACGGAACACGAAGCGCTGCAGTTGCGACGCAATCGCATCGGCATCGCCGTCGGCCAGCACCAGCATCACGTGATCGTCGGCCAGCCGGAGCAGCTGGAACACTGCCAGGGTGCGGCCCTTGGCACTCAGCCAGGCGCTCCACTGCCAGTGCAGCAGGGGCAGGGCGGTGACATCGCTGCTGAACTGGGCGTGGGCGAAGGCGGCCGCATCCGGGCCCTGCAGGCTCAGCAGCTGGTGGCCGGGCAGGCGCGGATATCCGACGAAAGCAGGGGGCAGGTTGTCAGGCACGTGAACGAGGTCTAAAATTTGTGCGTTGCGAGACCGAACATGATAGGCCAAACAACCCCCACTCCCGACGACGAATCTGAAGCCCCGCTGGTCCCCGCGGCACCCGTGCCCGTGGAACAGGAAAAAGCAGAGGAATTCGGCGGCCGCGGCGGACTTGATCCGGTGCGGTATGGCGATTGGGAGAAAAACGGACGCTGCATCGATTTCTGATCAGCATTGAGCCAACGCGGCCGCGTGCCGCCCAGCCGAGACAACGAGCCCAGCGAATGGCGACCAGACAACGCCCACTTTCCCCGCACCTTCAGGTGTATCGCTGGCAGATTCAGATGGCCACCTCGATCCTGCATCGAGCCACCGGCATCTTTCTGTCTGTTGGTGCCCTCATCATCGCTGCCGGCCTGCTGGCCCTGATGATGGGGCCCGAGTCCTGGAACTGCTTCACCGGCCATGCCGGGGCCTGGTATGGCCGCGTGTTCCTGTTCGCGTGGACATGGTCGTTCGCCTATCACCTGTGCAATGGCATCCGCCATGTGGTGCAGGACTTCGCCATCGGCTTCAGCATCCCTGCCTTCATCCGCAGCAGCTGGCTGTCGGTCATCGGCAGCCTGGTGATCACCCTGCTGGTGTGGGCCTATGTGATGTTCGGAGGTGCCGCGTGAGCAAGTTCCGTACCCCGCTGAAGAACGTGCGCGGCCTGGGCTCGGCCAAGACCGGCACCGAGCACTTCGTGCACCAGCGCCTGACCGCCGCCGCGCTGGTGGTGCTGGGCATCTGGTTCCTGGTCTTCGTGCTGGGCCTGCTGGGCTCGGATTACGCGACCGCCGCCGCCGCCGTGGCCAAGCCGTGGAATGCAGTGCCGTTGATCGGCCTGCTGATCGCCATGTTCTGGCACGCGCAGCTCGGCATGCAGGTCGTGCTGGAAGACTACATCCACGAATCGCTGCTGGCCCTGGTGCTGCAGACCGCGGTGAAGTTCGTCGCCGTGCTCGGCATGATCGTCAGTGTGTTTGCGGTGGGCCGCATCGCCCTCGGCGTTGCCTGAGCCCAGGCACCTACACAGGAATCCAGATTAGATGTCCGCTTACAAGATCACCGAACACAAGTACGACATGGTCGTGGTCGGCGCCGGCGGTGCCGGCCTGCGCGCCACGTTCGGCCTGGCCGCCAAGGGCCTGCAGACCGTGTGCCTGACCAAGGTCTTCCCGACCCGTTCGCACACCGTTGCCGCCCAGGGCGGTATTTCGGCCGCACTCGGCAACATGGGCGAGGACGACTGGCGCTACCACTTCTTCGACACCATCAAGGGGTCGGACTGGCTGGGCGACCAGGACGCCATCGAGTACATGTGCCGTGAGGCCATCCCGGCCATCATCGAACTGGAACACTACGGCGTGCCGTTCTCGCGCACCGCCGAAGGCAAGATCTACCAGCGTCCGTTCGGTGGCATGACCACCAAGTACGGCGAAGGCCCGGCGGCGCAGCGTACCTGCGCGGCGGCCGACCGTACCGGCCACGCGATGCTGCATACCCTGTACCAGCAGTCGCTGAAGCACGATGCGCGCTTCATGATCGAGTACTTCGCGCTCGACCTGATCTTCGACGACGAAGGCGCCTGCCGCGGCGTGCTGGCCCTGGACATGTCCGATGGCACGCTGCACCTGTTCCGCGCCCAGGGCGTGGTGCTGGCCACCGGCGGCTACGGCCGTGCCTACTTCAGCGCCACCTCGGCGCACACCTGCACCGGCGACGGTGGCGGCCTGGCCATGCGTGCCGGCATCGCCATGCAGGACATGGAGTTCGTGCAGTTCCACCCGACCGGCATCTACGGCGCCGGCTGCCTGATCACCGAGGGTGTCCGCGGTGAAGGCGGCATCCTGCGCAACAGCAGCGGCGAGCGCTTCATGGAGCGCTATGCACCGCACTACAAGGACCTGGCCTCGCGCGACGTGGTCAGCCGTTCGATGACCATCGAGATCCGCGAAGGCCGCGGCGTCGGCGAGCACAAGGACCACATCCTGCTCGACCTGACCCACCTCGGCCCGGGCGTGATCGACGAGAAGCTGCCGGGCATCGCCGAGAGCGCCCGCATCTTCGCCGGCGTCGACGTGCACAAGCAGCCGATCCCGGTCATTCCGACCGTGCACTACAACATGGGCGGCATCCCGACCAACTACCACGGTGAAGTGGTGCAGAAGGTCGGCGACAACGACAACGCCGTGGTGCCGGGCCTGTACGCCATCGGCGAAGCGGCCTGCGTGTCCGTGCACGGCGCCAACCGCCTGGGCTCGAACTCGCTGCTCGACCTGGTGGTGTTCGGCCGTGCGGTGGCCAACCGCTGCGCCGAGACCATCAAGCCGGGTGCCGCGCACAAGCCGCTGCCGGCCGATGCCTGCGACAAGGCGCTGGGCCTGCTGGACAAGCTGCGCCACGCCAACGGCGATACCCCGACCTCGGTCATCCGCGATCGCATGCAGCGCACCATGCAGGCTGACGCGGCCGTCTTCCGCACCAGCCAGACGCTGAAGGAAGGCTGCGAGAAGATGGACAAGATCTTCGACTCGTTCCAGGACGTGAAGGTCTCCGACCGTTCGCTGGTCTGGAACTCGGACCTGATCGAGACCTACGAGCTGAACAACCTGCTGCTCAACGCGGTGGCGACGATCAACTCGGCCGAACAGCGCAAGGAAAGCCGTGGTGCGCATGCGCACGAGGACTATCCGGACCGCGACGACGTCAACTGGCAGAAGCACACCCTGGTCAGCGTCGACGAGAAGGGCAAGTGCAGCTTCGACTACCGTCCGGTGCACATGTACACGTTGACCGACGACGTGTCCGTGGTGCCGCCGAAGCCGCGCGTGTACTGATCCGACCCCGCCTACCATGCAATCCGCGCCCACGGGCGCGGGCCGCCTGAGCCAACGAGAGCAGCCATGGCCGAGTTTTCACTCCCCAAGAATTCCAAGATCACGAAGGGCAAGCACTTCCCCGTCAAGAACGGCGGCAAGAACGTGCGCACCTTCAAGATCTACCGCTGGAGTCCGGACGACGACAGCAACCCGCGCACCGATACCTATGAAGTCGATCTGGACGCCTGTGGCCCGATGGTCCTGGACGCCCTGATCAAGATCAAGAACGAGATCGACCCGACCCTGACCTTCCGCCGTTCCTGCCGCGAAGGTATCTGTGGTTCGTGCGCGATGAACATCGACGGCACCAACACCCTGGCCTGCACCCGAGCCATCTCGGACTGCGGCAAGAAGGAAGTGCCGATCTACCCGCTGCCGCACATGAACGTGGTCAAGGATCTGGTTCCGGACCTGACCCACTTCTACGCGCAGTACGCCTCGATCAAGCCGTGGATCCGCACCCAGACCCCGGCACCGCCGGACCGCGAGCGCCTGCAGTCGCCGGAAGACCGCAAGAAGCTCGACGGCCTGTACGAGTGCATCCTGTGCGCCTGCTGCTCGACCAGCTGCCCGAGCTACTGGTGGAACGGCGAGCGTTACCTGGGCCCGGCGATCCTGCTGCAGGCCTATCGCTGGATCATCGACTCGCGCGATGAGGACACCGGCGCGCGCCTGGACGATCTGGAAGATCCGTTCAAGCTGTACCGCTGCCACACCATCATGAACTGCGCCCGGACCTGCCCGAAGGGCCTGAACCCGGCGCTGGCGATCGCCGAGATCAAGAAGCTGATGATGGAGCGCCGCGCCTGATACAGGCCTGGCAGTACCCGGTGGAGCCACGTCACGTGAGGCTGCACCACCCAGTAGAGCCACGCCATGCGTGGCTTTGCTGTATCTGGAGAAGCACGATGGAAGACGATGTCCTGCTGAAGAAGCTGCGCTGGCGCTGCCGCCGCGGCATGCGCGAACTGGACCAGCTGTTCGGCCGCTACCTGGACCGTGAGTGGAGCACTGCACCGACCGGAGAGCGCGAGGTTTTCCTGTTCCTGCTCGACTGCGAGGACGATAAGTTGTGGCGCTGGTTCATGGGCTATGAGGCCTGCCCGCATGCGCACGCGATCCCCCTCATGCAGAAGATCCTCGCCCTCAAGCCTTGAGTGGCGCCCCTCGCGGCTGCAGGCCGCCGCCCAGTTGGCGGTGCTGCTGGCCGCGCCCTGGTTGTTGCGCGCCTCGGATCTGCCTGCGCGGTTGCTGATGCCCGCGCTGCTGCTGGCCTGGGGCGTCGGCTTGGCCGAACTGGCCTGGCGCCAGCGCAGGCCGCGCGTGCAGGTGCTTCTGCCTCCGCTTCCCGAGGCATTGCAGGTGGCCGGACGGGATGTCGATACGCCACGGCTGGTGGTGCGTGGCCCATGGTTGTTGTTGCTGTGGCGGGAGGATCGGCGCCGCCGGCGCCTGCTGTTCTGGCCGGATGTGCTCGATTCAGGGCAGCGACGTGAACTGCGACTGGCCGTGGCCACACGCAGCGTTTCCCGTCGGCCCCGGTCAATGGCACCATAAGCTGAATTGACCGGCGTGCCTGCATGTTCAAACCCATTCCCGTGGCCATCGGCCTGCGCTACCTGCGCGCCAAGCGCCGCAACGGCTTCATCTCCTTCATCTCGATGGCATCGATCCTGGGCATCGCGCTCGGCGTTACGGTGCTGATCACCACCCTGGCGGTGATGAGCGGTTTCCAGAAGGAAATCCGCAGCCGCCTGCTGCAGATGACCGCCCATACCACCATCAGCCGCGATGGCGAGCCGATGCCGGACTGGATGCGGGTGGTTGATGTCGCCCGCAAGGATCCGCGCGTGGCGGGTGCCGCGCCGTACATCGAGATCCAATCGATGATCAGCGGCCCGCGCGTGCAGGGCGCGATCATCCAGGGCATCGATCCGGCGCTGGAGCCGAACGTCTCGGTGATCGACAGGAAGGTCACCAAGGGCAGCTATGACAGCCTCAAGCCGGGCAGCTTCAACCTGCTGCTGGGCAAGGAGCTGGCGATCTGGCTGGGCGTGGACGTTGGCGACCAGGTGCTGGTGACCTTTGCCGAAGTGCAGGGCACGCCGGCCGGTGCGGTGCCACGGATGAAGCGCTTCACCGTCAGCGGCATCTTCGAGGCCGGGTACAACGAGGTCGATCGCGGCGTCGGCTTCGCCAACATGCAGGACCTGGAGCGTGTTCTGCGCAGTGACGGCGCCACCGGCGTGCGGCTGAAGCTGCACGACATGGACCGTTCGCTGGAAGTGGGCGTGGACCTGGCGCAGAGCCTCGGCGGTGCCTACCGCGTGAGTGACTGGACGCAGCAGAACGCCAACCTCTACCACTCGCTGCGCATGGAGAAGGTGGTGATGGGCATCCTGCTGTCGCTGATCATCGCCATGGGGGCCTTCAACCTGGTGTCCTCGCAGGTGATGCTGGTGACCGACAAGCAGGCCGACATTGCCATCCTGCGCACCCTGGGCCTGACCCCGGGCGGGGTGATGCAGGTGTTCATGGTGCAGGGCTCGTTGATCGGCATCTTCGGCACGCTGGCCGGCCTGATCGGCGGCATCACCCTGACCCTCAACCTGGAACGCATCCTCGGCGCCATCGAGAGCGTGTTCAACGTCAAGCTGCTGCCGGAGGATGTCTATTACATCACCGGCCTGCCGACCGACATGCAGACCGGCGACGTGGTGGCGATCACCGTGGTCGCGCTGCTGATGAGCTTCCTGGCCACCCTGTATCCCGCCTGGCGGGCAGCACGCACCCAGCCGGCGGAGGCCCTGCGTTATGAATAAGGTCGTCAACCGCGGCGATGAAGTGATCCGCGCCGAAGCGCTGGGCAAGACCTATGCCGAAGGGCGCATGCAGACCCCGGTGTTCGATGGGCTGGACCTGACCGTGACTGCTGGCGAGACGGTGGCGATCATCGGTGCCTCCGGTGCCGGCAAGAGCACGCTGCTGCACCTGCTGGGCGGCCTGGACATTCCGACTGCCGGCGAAGTGTATGTGACCGGCCAGCGCATGTCGGCGCTGTCGGATACCGCGCGCGGCCTGCTGCGCAACCAGGCGCTGGGCTTCGTCTACCAGTTCCATCACCTGCTGCCGGAGTTCACCGCGCTGGAAAACGTGATGATGCCGGTGCTGCTGGCCGGCACCGCCGTGGCCGAGGCGAGCAGCCGGGCCACCACGCTGCTGGAAGCGGTCGGCCTCGGCCATCGCCTGGACCACAAGCCGGGCGAGCTGTCCGGCGGCGAACGCCAACGTGCCGCAGTGGCGCGCGCGCTGGTCAATCATCCGGCCTGCGTGCTCGGCGACGAGCCGACCGGTAACCTGGATGACCGCACTGCCGGCACCGTGTTCGAGCTGATGCTGGAACTCAACCGCGCGCGTCATACCAGCCTGGTGCTGGTGACCCACGACCGCAGCCTGGCACGGCGCCTGGACCGGGTGCTGGAGCTACGCGAAGGGCGCCTGCACGCACTGGCCCACGCCGACGTCTGAGCGCTGGGACCGCTCTGGTAGAGGCCGGCCTTGGTCGGCTGCTCCTGCAGGGCAAGCGCCAACCAGGTTGGCGTCTACCGTGGTCCGGCCAGTAGCCGCCGACCGGCGGCTGAATGGGGCGCGAGCCGTCGCGCCGGCGTTGCCAGCCCAGGCGCATGATGGCGACAGTTCCCCGAGGAGATCGCCATGAAGACCCCGATCCTGATGGCCGGACTCTGCCTGGCACTGGCCGCCTGTGCGACCACCGGCCGGCTCAGCAGTACCGAGAAACTGGATCTGTACCGTGCCCACGCCGGCGCGCCGCAGAATGACATGCAGTTCTTTGGCAGCCTCAATGGCTGGACCGAGCTGGGCGACAGTGCGCTGGCGGTGTGGACCCGTCCCAGCGAAGCCTATCTGCTGGAGTTGAATGGCCCCTGCCAGGACCTGCCATATGCGACCGCCATCGGCCTGACCAGCAGCATGGGCCGTGTGTCGTCGCGCTTTGACAAAGTGCTGGTGCGCGACCCCACCGGCGGCCCGCGCCTGCCGTGCTTCATCAACAGCATCCGCAAGCTGGATGTGAAGGCGCTGCGCGCGTCCGAGCAGGAGCTGCGCCAGGCGCAGGTGCAGGAGCGCGAGGAAAACGCGAAATAGCGCGGTAGTCCCGGCCGCTGGCCGGCATCGCGCAGATGCCAGATTGCCGGCCAGCGGCCTGCACGACCTGCCTGTCAGGCTTCCGGGGTGAAGCCGGCCGGCTTTTCCGCGTCCTTCTCGAACAGGAACTTGACCAGTTCGCCTTCAAGGAACGCACGATGTTCCGGCGTGCGCGGCGACAGCCGGTTCTCGTTGATCAGCATGGTCTGGTGGGCCAGCCACGCGGCCCAGGCCTGCTTGCCGATGTTGTTGAAGATGCGCTGGCCCAGCTCGCCGGGGTAGGGCACGAAGTCCAGGCCCTCGGCATCGCGTTGTTCGTACTGGCAGAAGACGGTTCGGGGCATGGCATTCACTCGTGGTTGCGGGGTTTGCTGGAATTTCGTTTCGGCGTCTTGATCGTGGCGCCGTCGAGCAGTTTGCGGATCGGTGCCGGCAGGCCCAATGCGGGTAGCTCGTCGTTGGCGACCCAGCGCAGCGTGGGTTCTTCCACGCGCAGGCCGCGCACCTTCCGTGACAGTACCTGCAGGTGCAGCCTGTAGTGGCTGAAGGTGTGCTGCAGCACCGGCAGTTCCTCTGCATCTTCCAGCGAGCCGTCGACATGTGCGTCGAACCAGTCCTGCAGGTCGCTGCCGGCCTCGGCCTGCGGCAGCGTCCACAGCTGCGCCCAGATGCCGGTGTCCGGCCGCTTCTGCAGCAGCACGCGCTGCTGGGCGTCGCGCAGCAGCAGTGCAACTGCTTCGCGTTCGGGCAGGGTCTTGCTGGGCTTGGGCGTGGGCAGTTCAGCGGTGCGGCCTTCGCGCCGCGCCACGCATGCGTCCTGCAGCGGGCAGATCACGCAGGCCGGCTTGGCCCGGCTGCATACCGTCGCGCCCAGGTCCATCTGCGCCTGGGTGTAATCGGCCATGCGCCCGGCCGGCACCTGCGTGACGTGCGCGTCGGCAATCGCCCACAGTTGTTTCTCGATGGCCGGCAGGCCGGGGAAGCCGTCGATGCCGTGATAGCGGCTGAGTACGCGCTTGACGTTGCCGTCGAGAATCGCGAGCGGGTCGTTCCAGGCTTGGCTGAGGATGGCGCCAGCGGTGCTGCGGCCGATGCCGGGCAGGGCATGCAGTGCATCGAAATCGCGCGGCAGGTCGCCGTCGTGCAGTTCCACGCAGCGCTTTGCCGCGGCATGCAGGTTTCGTGCGCGGGCGTAGTAGCCGAGCCCGGCCCACTGCGCCATCACTGCGTCATTGCTGGCGGCAGCGAGGTCGGGCAGGGTCGGGAAGTGCTGCAGGAACCGCTGGAAGTACGGGATGACCGTGGCCACCTGGGTCTGCTGCAGCATGATTTCCGACAGCCAGACCCGATAGGGGCTGCGCGGGTGCTGCCAGGGCAGGTCATGGCGACCGTGGTCGTCGAACCAGTGCAGCAGGCGGGCGACGAAGTCGTCTTCCTTGGCAGTGTCGGCGCTGGCGTGCGGCTGGCGGGGCATGAGTGTTCCGGAAGGAGGCAGCCACCCATGGGGTGGCTCTACCAGATCGCAGTAGAGCCACGCCATGCGTGGCTGCACGGTGTATCAGGCGCCCAATGCTTCGGGCAGCAGGGCGTCGACGAAGGCTTCCGGGTCGAACACGCGCAGGTCTTCCGGGCGCTCGCCAATGCCGGCGAAGCGGATCGGAATGCCGAACTCGCGGGCCAGTGCGAATACCACGCCGCCCTTGGCGGTGCCGTCCAGCTTGGTCACCACCAGGCCGGTCACGTTCACTGCGGCATTGAACTGGCGCAGCTGCGACAGCGCGTTCTGGCCGGTGGTGCCGTCGATCACCATCAGCACTTCGTGCGGGGCGGTGGGATCGATCTTGCCGAGCACGCGGCGGATCTTGCCCAGCTCGTTCATCAGGCCTGACTGGGTGTGCAGGCGGCCGGCGGTATCGGCGATCAGCACCGAGGTGCCGCGGGCCTTGCCGGCCTGCAGTGCGTCGAATGCCACCGAAGCGGCATCGGCGTTCTGCCCCTGCGCGACCACGGCCACGCCGTTGCGCTCGCCCCAGGCCTGCAGCTGGGCCACGGCGGCGGCGCGGAAGGTATCGCCGGCAGCCAGCATCAGGCTGTGGCCGTCATCCTTGAAGCGCTTGGCCAGCTTGCCGATGGTGGTGGTTTTGCCGACGCCGTTGACGCCGACGGTGAGCACCACGAAGGGCTTGGCGTTGCGGTCGATCACCAGCGGCTTGGCCACCGGCTGCAGGATTGCGATCAGCTCGGCGCGCAGCGCGGCCAGCAGCGCATTGGCGTCGGCGAACTCGCGCGACTTCATGCGCTTGCGCAGGCCCTCGACCAGATCGGTGGTGGCGCCCACGCCGACGTCGGCGGTGATCAGGGCGGTTTCCAGCTCGTCCAGCAGATCGTCGTCGAGCTTGGGGTTGCGCGAGAACAGGCCGCCGAAGCTGCGCGCGATGACGCTGTTGCGCAGGCGTTCGCGCCAGCCGGGCTTGCCGGCGGGCGCCGGAAGGGCATCCACCAGCGCCGGCAGATCGGTGGCCGGGGCGGTTGGTTCCTCGACCGGAATGACCGGAGCCAGAGGAGCCAGCACAGCGGCCGCGGCGAGCGTTTCAGCCTGGACGTCCTCGGGCGCAATGGCCGGCTGCGCAGCTGGCACGGCAGGCACTTCGGCGACGGGGGGCTGTACGGCGACGGTGGCCGGTTCCGGTGCCTTGGCTTCGACCACCGCGGCGGTGGGTGCGTCTTCGGCCGGGGCGGCCGGCGGGAACGCCGCCGCCAGCTCTTCAGCCGAGTAGTGCTGGGTCTTGGGCGCCTCCGTGGTGGGGGCATCCTGGGGCTTCTTGCGGCGGAAAAAACTGAGCATTGGCAAAAGGCGCTGAAATCAGAGGGATATGCTACCACTCGGGCCTGTCGGGCCGATGTGGACTCAAGATCGCGGCCGGCCGGCCGCTAACCGGTCCGGAGGGTTGCGCGGAGCGGCCCGGAGACCGCCATGAACAACGTGATGGGAATCGCCCTAGGCGGCATGCGTGCGGCCCAGCAGGGCGTGCAGGTTGCAGCGCACAACGTGGCCAATCTGGCGACCCCCGATGCGCAGCGCCTGCAGTTGCAGCGCGGTGCCACTGGACAGGGCGGGGTGCAGGCCTCGGTGACTGCCGCCGGCGTCGATGTCGGTGCACTGCTGGGAGATCTGCTGGCGGCGAAAGCCGAGGTAGTGGCCTTCGCCGCCAATGCCTCGGTGATCCGCCGACACGATCAGATGCTGGGCTCGCTGCTGGATCGGGAGACCTGAGCAACACCGCTTTGGCCGGTGCCAACCGCTGCCCCTGGCAGGTGCCAACCTTGGTCGGCACTCATGGAGCAGTCGAGCATGGCTCGACTCTACAAATGCGCGTGAACCAGGGTTGGCCTCCATCGGGACGCTGCCCGGCACCCGATCTGTCGATCAGGCCGACAACTCCAGCAGCAGCTTGTTCAGGCGCGCCACATAGGCACCCGGGTCCTTCAGGCTGTCACCGGCGGCCAGTGCGGCCTGGTCGAACAGCACCCGGCCGAGGTCGTCGAAGCGCGCGCCATCGGCTTCGGCGTCGAGCTTGGCGATCAGCGGATGGCCCGGGTTGATCTCCAGCACCGGCTTGCTGTCCGGCACCTTCTGCCCGCTGGCTTCCAGGATCTGGCGCATCTGCAGGCCCAGGTCCTGCTCGCCGATGGCCAGCACCGCCGGCGAATCGGTCAGGCGGTGCGAGACGCGCACCTCGGCCACTTCGTCACCCAGGACCGTCTTGAGCCGCTCGACCAGGCCCTGCTTGTCCTTTGCTGCCGCTTCCTGTGCCTGCTTGTCCGCATCGGTTTCCAGTGCGCCCAGGTCGAGATCGCCACGGGCGATGTCGACGAAGCCCTTACCGTCGAAATCGGTCAGGTAGCCCATCAGCCACTCGTCGATGCGGTCGGTCAGCAGCAGCACTTCCACGCCCTTCTTGCGGAACACTTCCAGGTGCGGGCTGTTGCGTACCTGGCTGTAGCTCTCGCCGGTGAGGTAGTAGATCTTGTCCTGGCCTTCGGTCATGCGGCCGATGTAATCGGCCAGCGACACGCTCTG
Source organism: Stenotrophomonas sp. YJH_SMC_81 (assembly GCF_059370875.1). Classification (NCBI taxonomy): domain Bacteria; kingdom Pseudomonadati; phylum Pseudomonadota; class Gammaproteobacteria; order Lysobacterales; family Lysobacteraceae; genus Stenotrophomonas; species Stenotrophomonas sp. YJH_SMC_81. The sequence goes on from NZ_JCAFUB010000004.1 coordinate 498,293, forward strand.
CGCATCGCCGTCGCCGCGGGTGGAGGCGAAGCGCAGCAGGCCGGCCACCTTCTCGCGGTTGTTGTAGTCCTCGGCCGGGCCTTCCTTCAGCACCTGGCCGAACTCCTTCCAGAACGTGGCGTACTGCTCGGGCTTGTCGGTGGCCAGCTTCTCCAGCATGTCCAGCGAACGCTTGGTCAGCGCCGATTTCATCGAATCGATGACCGGGCCGGACTGCAGGATCTCGCGCGAGACGTTCAGCGACAGGTCGTTGGAATCGACCACGCCCTTGATGAAGCGCAGGTACAGCGGCAGGAACTGCTCGGCCTGGTCCATCACGAACACGCGCTGCACGTACAGTTTCAGGCCCTTGGGCGCATCGCGGTGGTACAGGTCGAACGGCGCGCGGCCGGGCACGTACAGCAGCGAGGTGTACTCCAGCTTGCCCTCGACCTTGTTGTGGCTCCACGCCAGCGGGTCGCTATGGTCGTGCGCTACGTGCTTGTAGAACTCGGTGTACTCGGCGTCGCTGATCTCGGTGCGCGGGCGGGTCCACAGCGCGCTGGCGCGGTTGACGGTCTCCCACTCGACGGCGGTGCCTTCTTCGCCACCTTCCTTCGGCATCTGGATCGGCAGACCGATATGGTCCGAGTACTTCTTGAGGATGCTGCGCAGGCGCCAGCCATCGGCGAAGTCGTGCTCGCCGTCCTTCAGGTGCAGCACGATGCGGGTACCGCGCTCGGCCTTGTCGACGGTGGCCACTTCGAAATCGCCTTCGCCACGCGAGCTCCAGCGCACGCCTTCGGCTGCAGCCAGGCCGGCGCGGCGCGAGGTCACTTCCACTTCGTCAGCGACGATGAAAGCGCTGTAGAAGCCGACGCCGAACTGGCCGATCAGCTGCGAATCCTTCTTCTGGTCGCCGGACAGCTGCCGCAGGAAGTCGCCGGTGCCGGACTTGGCGATGGTGCCGAGGTGGGCGATGGCTTCGGCGCGGCTCATGCCAATGCCGTTGTCTTCGATGGTGATGGTGTGGGCGGCGGCGTCGAAGCTGACGCGCACGCGCAGCTCGCTGTCGCCTTCCAGCAGCGCCGGCTGGGTCAGGGCCTCGAAGCGCAGCTTGTCGGCGGCGTCGGCAGCGTTGGAGACCAGCTCGCGCAGGAAGATTTCCTTGTTGGAGTACAGCGAGTGGATCATCAGCTGCAGCAGCTGCTTGACTTCGGTCTGGAAGCCAAGGGTTTCGGTCTGGGTGGTCTCGGTCATCGATAGGGCTCCATGTGCAATGCCGCGCCAGCGCGTGCGGCCTCGCCAAGGGGTAGGGATGATTGTCCCGAAATCAAGGGGCTGGTCGGCAGGGCTTGCAGCCCTGCACCTGCCGGGGCCGAAGCAACAGCAACAGCAATAGCAACAGCGGGCTATCCTTGGGATGGCGGGGTGGTGTGGGTTGGCAGGACACGCCGTAAACCCGTCCATGGGGGCTCGATGGCGCCATCCATGGCGCCAACGGTCCTGCCAACCCACACCGCCCCGCCTCTGACAGGTTCACTCGGCTGTTGGTAGGTGCCGACCGTTGGTCGGTACATCTGTCAGATATCGAATGAATTCATTTGTGCCGACGAGAGCAGAAAGCCGTTCCGACAGATCGCAGGAAACTGTCGAAGGCGGGGTGGGTCAGGTTGTGGGGGTGTCCACGGCATGGATGCCGCGGCCAAGCCCCCATGGTGAAGTGACCCCCGGGAGTTGGACATCAGATCCAACCCCGAGGGATACATGAACAGATACGACGCGCGTTTCAAACTGCAGGTCGCCAAAGAGGCCTGCAAGACCTCCACATCGGTCAAA